>JBKKAQ010000029.1:0-9342 GCA_046714555.1 Sphingomicrobium sp.
GCGTCGACCAGGCTTTCCTTGCAGCCGTAGAGATTGTCGAACTTCGACTTGGTCACGCTGTCGTTGACGTTGATCGCGGGGAACGGGAGCTTGCCCTGCTTCGACAGCTCATAAAGGCGATGGACCCCGGTGGTGGTTTCTTCCGAAACACCCTTGATCCCGGCGACGGTTTTGGTGAGGTAGCCCGGACGAGCGGCGATGAAGCGCTTCAAGGTCGCGGCAAAGATTTCCTCTTCCTCATTGGTCGGTTCGAACAGGACCTCGCCCGCTTCGAGCCGCGCGCCCCACAAGGCGAACATGGTCGCGTCGCCGCCGTCGTCGAGGATCAGATTGCAGGTCTGGTCCTGTCCCCAGTCGAAGATGCGGATGACATAGTCCCAATATTCCTCGAGCGTCTCGCCCTTGATCGCGAACACCGGAACCCCGCTCGCGGCGATTGCGGCGGCGGCATGGTCCTGCGTCGAAAAGATGTTGCACGAAGCCCAGCGGACCTCGGCGCCGAGCGCGGTGAGGGTCTCGATCAGCACCGCGGTCTGGATCGTCATGTGGAGCGAGCCGGTGATGCGCGCGCCCTTGAGCGGCTTGGCAGCGCCGAATTCCTCGCGAAGCGCCATCAGCCCGGGCATTTCGGTCTCGGCGATCTCGATTTCTTTGCGGCCGAAATCGGCTAGGCCGATGTCCTGGACGACGTAATCGTTGAAACGGGTTTCAGCCTTGGTCGCCACGTCGGGATTCTCCGGTGATAAAGGTTCGCAGGCGTTGAAAAGCACGCGCGCGATGTTGGCCGCCGCCCTAACGGCAAGTGGCTTGGAAAGCAAATATAACGAAAGCTTTATATGTGCGGTCAGGCAGCACCGGTCTCGCTCGCCAGCAGCCGCGGATCGACTCCGTCGGCGCGGAAGGCGGCGACCCAGCGCTCGTCGGTCGGAGTGTCGAACAGGATCTCGGGATGGGCCGAGGCCGGGAACCAGCCGTGGCGGGTCATTTCCTGTTCGAGCTGGCCCTCGCCCCAGCCGGCATAGCCCAATGCCACGAGATAATTCGAAGGCCCCCGCCCCTCGGCGATCGCGCGAAGCACGTCGGTGGTTCCGGTCATCGCGCAAAGCCCGCCGACGTGAAGCGTGTCCTGCCCGCCCCAATCATCCGAATGGAGAACGAACCCGCGCCCGGGCTCGACCGGACCGCCGTGGTGCACCGCGCAATCGGGCGCGACCCCCGGATCGAGGTCGAGCTGCCTCAGCAATGCGCGCAAGCGAAGCCCGGCGCGCTTGTGGCCGATGCCGATGCCGACCGCGCCGTGCGGGTCGTGGACGCAGACCGCGATCACTGCCCGCTCGAACCGCGGATCGGCCATCCCGGGCATCGCCAGCAGCAGCCGGCCCGACAGGAAAGGCGCGTCGTCCATTGATCAAGGATGCCTTGCCGCGACGTTTCGGGCAAGTCTTGAGACTGGCGCAACACGGGACTATGCGCGTCGCAGAACAAACGCCAACAGCACCACAGGAGACAGACATGACGATCAAGGTCGGCGACCGCATTCCGCAAGTCCAGTTGAGCCGCGCCACCCCCGATGGGCCGCAGCCGGTCAGCAGCAGCGAATATTTCGCGGGCAAGCGAGTCGCCTTGTTCGCGGTGCCGGGCGCCTACACCCCGACCTGCTCGGCGCGCCATCTTCCTTCGTTCGTCGAGAAGGCCGGCGACCTCAAGGCCAAGGGGATAGACGAGATCGCCTGCACTTCGGTCAACGATCCGTTCGTGATGGGGGCGTGGGGCCAGTCCGACGGGTCTGAGGACATCACCATGCTGGCCGACGGCAACGGCGAACTGGCCGAGGCGGTGGGGCTGACGATGGACGCAAGCACATATGGCATGGGCAAGCGCAGCCAGCGCTATTCGATGGTCGTCAATGACGGCGTGATCGAGCAGCTCAACGTCGAGGAGGGAGGCGAATATAAGGCGTCGAGCGCGGAGCATATGCTCGAGCAGCTGTGAGCGATCGGGGCTCCCCAGCCGGGAGCCCCGCGCCTGTCTCACTCCGCGGCGAGAAAATCGCCGATCGCGTCCCCCATGGCGGCTTCGGTCACCGAACTCATATGAGTGCCCGGGACCTCGACCAGGGTGGCGTCGGGCAGCGCCGCGGCAAGATCGGCCGCCGACCCGTTGTCCTGATCCTTCGCTCCGATCAGCACCAGGGTCGGCATCTGGAATGCGGCGAGCCATTCGGGCCGGGCGTCGTCGAAAGTCGCGAGCAACAGCGCCACGGCGGTGCGGTCGACCTTCATCGTGCGCATGAACTGGATCGCCAGCCAGTGCGGGTCGCCGCGCTCGGCGCTGTCGAACCGGGCCAGGGCCGTGTCGAAGAATGTCCGCCGGCGGTCCCAGCCGGTCAGCCCTTCGAGCCCCATTCCGGCGAGGATCGCCCGGCGCGGCCTGAGCCCCTGGCCGACCGCCTGGACCACCGTGCGAGCAGCAAGCGAGAAACCGCCGAGGTCAAACTCATAAAGCCCGAGATGTGCGACCAGCTCGGCCAAGTCGCGGGCGAGAATGCCGTCCGGATATGCCGCGGGTTGGTGAGGAGCTGAGCTCAGCCCGTGGGCGCGGTGGTCGGGCATGATCACCCGGAAACCGCGCGACGCGATCCGTTCGGAGTGGCCGAACCTGATCCAGTTCATCATCCCGTCCGAAAACAGCCCGTGCGAGAGGATTAGCGCCCGCCCCTCCCCCATCTCGCGCCAGGCCAGCTCGACCCCGTCCGAGGCGGTCCAGCGATGTTCGATTGCATCCATGTCAGCGGGGGGCCTTGGCCGCGGTCCAGCGATCGACCAAAGGCTGATGCTCGTCGCTTCGAAACTCGGGCAGCCCCGAAGTGTCGAGCCAGGCGCGATGGATGCTCTCCGCGCCGAAGTGATGCTTCGGAATAAACCGCTCAGGGAGATCGAACGCGGCGACGGCCAAGTCCATCGATTCGCTGTCGTGATAGGCAAAGCCGAGCGAGGTGCCGCAGGCCGAGCAGAACGGGCGGCGAGCGATCGGCGAGCTGTCGTACCAGTCGGGCTCCGCACTCCATTGAACGTCGGCCTTGCGGACGGTCTTGAAGCCGATCGAGACTGAGCCCGTCGAGCGCTGGCACATCCGGCAATGACACAGATAGGCGTCGTCGTCCGCGATTTGCGCGGTAAAGCGCAGACGGCCGCACGCGCAGCCGCCGGTCATTACGGTTTCGGTCATGCCGCCTTGTTAGTGCAAATTGTCGCGGTTGGGGAAGCTCAAGCGGCCTTCTTGAGGTGGCGGCGCCCGAGCAGTTCGGCGATCTGGACCGCGTTCAATGCCGCGCCTTTGCGCAAATTGTCGCTGACCACCCAGATCGACAGGCCGTTGTCGACTGTCGGGTCCTCGCGCACCCGGCTGACGAAGGTCGCATAATCGCCGACGCATTCGACCGGAGTCACGTAGCCGCCGTCCTCCGGCTTGTCGACGAGCATCACCCCGGGGGCTTCGCGAAGGATCGCGCGCGCCTGAATCGCCGAAATCTCGTTCTCGAACTCGATGTTGATCGCCTCGGAATGGCCGACGAACACCGGAACACGGACGCAGGTCGCGGTGAGCTTGATTTTGGGGTCGAGGATCTTCTTGGTTTCGACCACCATCTTCCATTCTTCCTTGGTCGACCCGTCGTCGAGGAAGACGTCGATGTGCGGTATGACGTTGAAGGCGATCTGCTTGGTGAAGTGCCTCGGCTCGTTCGAATCGCCGACGAAGATGTTGCGCGATTGTTCGAACAGTTCATCCATTCCCGATTTGCCCGCGCCCGAGACCGATTGATAGGTCGCGACCACCACCCGCTTGATCGTCGCGGCGTCATGCAGCGGCTTCAATGCGACGACCAGCTGCGCGGTCGAGCAATTGGGATTGGCGATGATGTTCTTCTTTACGTAGCCCGAGATCGCTTCGGGGTTCACTTCGGGAACGATCAGCGGAACGTCGGGGTCCATACGGTAGAGCGAGCTGTTGTCGATCACCACGCAGCCCGATTTGGCGGCGCGCGGAACATGCACCTTGCTGACTTCGGAGCCCGCGGCGAACAGCGCCATGTCCCATCCGGCGAAATCGAAATGCTCGATGTTCTGGACCTTTAGGGTTTCGCCTGAATCGCCGAAATCGACGTTCGTCCCTGTCGAGCGCGATGACGCCACCGCGGCGACTTCGGCCAGCGGAAACTGGCGTTCGGCAAGGATGTTGAGGATCTCGCGCCCGACATTGCCCGTCGCACCCACCACCACGACCCGATATCCCGAAGCCATTCGATCATTCCTTGCTTGAAAGACGCGTTCGACAAGATCGCGGACGGACCCTTCGATGAAAGACCCGGCTGCGTTTCAACCCATTCGATGAGCGAAGGGCTAGCCGACCGGGTCGGCCTTGGCGGCCTTGGCGGCATCGCGGCGCGGATCGCGGCGCTCGGCGATTCGCGCCGATTTGCCGGTGCGTCCGCGCAGATAATAAAGCTTGGCGCGGCGAACCGCGCCGCGGCGTACGACTTCGATCGAATCGAGCGACGGCGAGTGAAGCGGGAAAACACGCTCGACCCCTTCGCCGAAGCTGATCTTGCGGACGGTAAAGTTGGAACCGATGCCCTTGTTCGAGCGGGCAATGCACACGCCTTCGAAATTCTGGACCCGCGCTCGCTCGCCTTCGACTACCTTGACGCCGACGCGGAGCGTGTCGCCGGGGCGGAATTCGGGGATCGGGCGATCTTTGGTAAGCTGCTCGATCGCTTCGGCTTCGAGCGTCTGGATGAGGTTCATTGTCGTCTAACCTTCGTTGTCGTGCCGCGCGCCAGAGGGCGGTGCCAGTCGCGCGCCCCCGTGGCGCTCGATCAGGTCCGGCCGCCTTAGCCGTGTGTCCTCGATTGCCCGGGCGTTGCGCCATGCAGCAATCTTCGCATGATCCCCCGATCGCAACACTTCGGGGATCGTGCGCCCTTCCCATGATTGAGGTCGGGTATAATGCGGATATTCGAGAAGCCCGGATTCGAAGCTCTCTTCCTCTCCGCTAGAGGCCGCGCCCATTACGCCGGGGAGCAACCGAATGCAAGCGTCGAGCAGGACCATCGCGCCGAGCTCGCCGCCTGAAATGACATAGTCGCCAATCGACACGGGCTCGACCCTACGGCCTTCGAAAATGCGTTCGTCGAAGCCTTCGAACCGGCCACACAACAGGATCGCGCCCGGGCCGGCGGCAAGGCTGCGCACCCGCGCCTGGGTCAATGGAGCGCCGCGCGGGCTGAGCGCAAGCATCGGCCGACCATCATCGACATGGTCGAGCGCGGAAGCGAGCACGTCGGCGCGAAGCACCATCCCCGCGCCGCCCCCCGCGGGGGCGTCGTCGACGCTGCGGTGCCTGCCGGTGGCGAAGTCGCGGATGTTGTGCGTCGCGAGCGACCACAGCCCTTGCGCCAGCGCCCGGCCCGCGAGCGACACACCGAGCGGCCCCGGGAACATTTCGGGATAGAGAGTGAGGACGGTCGCGGCGAAGGTCATGGCGGAGGGCTAAACCCGCCGTGCTCCAGCGACAAGCGCGGAACCCATTCGCCCCGCCGACCATTGCGCGGAGCATGGATGAACCTCTCGACTGCCTGATCATCGGCGGCGGCCCTGCCGGGCTGACCGCCGCGACCTATCTTGCGCGCTTTCACCTTAAGCTCAAGCTGGTCGATTCGGGCAAGAGCCGCGCGGCGATGATTCCGTGCACCCACAATCATGCCGGATATCCAGAAGGGATCAGCGGACTCGACCTCATTGCTCGAATGAAGGAACAGTCGCAACTTTATGGCGCAGCGATAGAAAATGGCTTTGTCAGCCGGATCGAACAGGCCGAGGATGCGACCTTCGTCGCCGAATGGGGCTGCGGGCCGGTGCTCGCCCGGACGGTGCTGCTTGCCACCGGAGTGACCAACCGCCGCCCGCCGATGGACGAGGCCGCGCATGATCAGGCGGTTGCGCGGGGCCTGATCCGCTATTGCCCGATCTGCGACGGTTATGAAGTGACCGACAAGGCGGTCGGAGTCATCGGCACCGGCGACAAGGGGTTTGCCGAAGCGATCTTCCTGCGCTCGTTCACCGCCGACCTCAAACTGATCGCGCCCAACGCTCCGCACGAGTTGTCGGGCGATCAGAGGGATCTGCTGGCCGATGCCGGGATCGTCCTGATTGACGGCCCGGTCGAAGCGATCGAGCCCGGTGTCGAGCGCATCGGCGTGATTGCGAAGGGTGGGCGAAGCGAGTTCGACAGCATCTATCCCGCGCTCGGCTCGGACAGCCACACCCAATTGGCCGAGATGCTCGGAGCGAGGCTGAGCGAGCAGGGCTGCCTCGGGGTCGATTCGCACCAGCGGACCAGCGTGCCGGGGCTTTATGCTGCGGGCGACCTGGTGATCGGGCTCGACCAGATCAGCCATGCGATGGGCCAAGGCGGGGTCGCTGCAACGACGATCCGCAACGATCTGGCGGAACAGAGCCCGCTGTGGCGCTAGGCGAGAAACTCGGCATCGAGCACGATCCGATCGCCATCAAGATCGGTGATCCCGGGTCGAAACGGGATGAGCGAACGCCGTTTGTCGGGGCGTTCGACCTCGAGCAGGTCGCCGGCGCCGAAATTCTCCACCGCGACGACTGAGCCGACCGGGGTTCCGGACTGGTCGAAGCAGGCCAGCCCGATGAGGTCGGCATGGTAATATTCGCCATCGCCGAGCGGAGGAAGCGCCGAACGGTCGACCTCGACCAGCGCGCCGCGCAGGCCTTCGGCGGCGGTACGATCGGCTATCCCTGTAAAGCGCGCGACCGCGCCCTTGCCGCCGCCGTCGCGGACGGCCTCGAGCCTTAGCTCGCGCCCGCCGACTGCAAGCCGTTCATGCCGCGACAGGCTTTCGACCGAAGCCGCGAATAATTTGAGCCGTACCTCGCCCTTGACGCCATGAGCGCCGGCGACCGCGGCGAGCGCAATTTTGCGCCCCTCCCCGGCCACCGGCGGCGCCATGACTATTCGGCCTTTTCGGCAGTGTCTTCGGCCGCCGGAGCTTCGGTTTCGGCCACCGGAGCTTGTTCCTCGGCCGCCGCTTCGGGAGCGGCAGTCTCTTCAGGCTGGGCGGCTTCGGCAGCGGCAACCTCTTCGGGCTGGACGGCTTCGGATGCGCCTTCGGCCGGCGCCTGCGAGGATTCGCCGGTCACCGCCTCGGCACTGTCGCCGGCATCGCTGTTGGGGGTCGCTTCATTGGCCTGAGCAGCCACAGCTTCCTCGGAAGCAAGCGCTTCGGCAGCGGGCGGCTCAGCCGGAGCCTCTTCGACCGCAACGTCTTCGGCAACCGGCGCTTGCTCGACCTCGGAAGCGTCCTCGACGGCGGGTTCTTCGGCCGGCGGTGCAGCGGCCGCGGCTTCGGCGGCTTGAGCGGCCTCGGCGGCCTTGGTCGCACGCTCTTCGACGCGCTCCTTGGCCTTGGTGCCCGGTTCGCCCTTCTTCGGATTCACGCTCGCGATACGCTCCTTGATTCCGGCGGCGTCGAGGAAGCGGAGCACCCGGTCCGAAGGCTGAGCGCCGACCGAAAGCCAATGCGAAATGCGATCCGAATCAAGCTTGACCCGATCGGGGCTGTCCTTGGCGAGCAGCGGATTATAGGTCCCGACCTTTTCGATGAAGCGGCCGTCGCGCGGGCTCCGGCTATCGGCCACGACGAGGCGGTAATAGGGGCGCTTCTTGGAGCCACCACGGGCCAGACGAATTGCGAGCATTTCTATTCCTTTCAGTAAATTATATTATTTCTTTGAAAACTTGTCGAAACCGGACGGAAGATTGAACGGCGCCGCGCCGCCGAGCCCGGGGAGGCCCCCGGGAAAGCCGCCCGAGGGCATCGAGCCAGGCGCAATTTCACCGAGCGCGCCTTCGAGCCCGCCCTTGCCGAACAAGGCGGCGAGCTTGCCGAAGCCGCCCATTTTCTTGAGCCGCTTCATCGCATTGGCCATTTCCTGGTGCATCTTGAGAAGCTTGTTGACCTCCTGCACCGTCCGGCCGGAGCCCTTGGCGATCCGGAGCTTGCGCTTGGCGTTGATGATTTCGGGGCGCGCGCGTTCCTTCGCGGTCATCGAGCCCATCATCGCGTCGAGGTGGACCAGCGCCTTTTCGTCGCCGGCTTTCTCGGCCGCGCCCTTGAGGCCCTTCATTCCAGGCATCATCGAAGCGAGCGCGCCAAGCCCGCCCATCCGCTGCATCTGGGCGATCTGGGTACGAAGGTCGTCGAGGTCGAACTTGCCCTTGGCCATCTTGGCGGCGAGCTTTTCGGCGTCCTCGACCTGGATCGTCTCGGCGGCGCGCTCGACCAGGCTGACAACGTCGCCCATCCCGAGGATCCGCCCGGCAACCCGGCTCGGGTGAAAGGCCTCGAGCGCGTCGAGCCCTTCGCCGGTGCCGGCGAACTTGATCGGCTTGCCGGTCACCGCGCGCATCGACAGCGCCGCGCCGCCGCGCGCGTCGCCGTCCATCCGGGTCAGGATCACGCCCGAAAGTTCGACCTCGGCGCCGAAGCCGTTGGCGACATTGACGGCGTCCTGGCCGGTCAGGCTGTCGACCACGAGCAAGATCTCGACCGGGTTGGAGGCCGCCGCGACGGCTTTCATCTCGCCCATCAGCGCGTCGTCGACATGAAGCCGGCCCGCGGTGTCGAGCAGGAGCACGTCATAGCCCTGGAGCTTCGCCGACTGCAGCGCTCGCTGCGCAATCGCCACCGGGGTCTGGCCGGCGACGATCGGCAGCGTGTCGACCCCGGCCTGGCGGCCGAGCACCGCGAGCTGTTCCTGCGCGGCCGGACGGGCGACGTCGAGCGAGGCCATCAGGACGCGCTTGCGCTCGCGGCCGGCAAGCCTTCTTGCGAGCTTGGCGGTGGTGGTGGTCTTGCCCGAGCCCTGGAGTCCGACCATCATCACTACCGCCGGAGGAGTGGTTTCGAGGTCGAGCCCGGAAGCTTCGGCCCCGAGCATCTCGATCAGCGCGTCGTGGACGATCTTGACGACCTGCTGCCCCGGAGTGACCGAGCGAAGCACGTCATGGCCGACTGCAAGCTCGGTCGCGCGATCGACGAAATCGCGCGCTACCGGCAGTGCGACATCGGCTTCGAGCAAAGCGACCCGCACTTCGCGCATCGCCGAACGCACGTCGGCTTCGGACAAGGCTCCGCGGCCGCGGAGCTTGTCGAACACGCTGCTAAGGCGATCGCTCAGGCTGTCGAACATGCTTTCACTCCAGGCGATCATGGCCCGAACGCAAGAAACGCCGGCGGGCGAAACCTCGCCGGCC
>JBKKAQ010000030.1:0-13895 GCA_046714555.1 Sphingomicrobium sp.
CTCACCCCGCGCGCCCAGGGAATGAAGGGCGCGATCGAGCGCGCGGGCGAGATCGTCGCCGGGACGACAGGCGCGTGGATGCCCCAGCATTTCGACAATCCGGCCAATATCGAGGTTCATGTGCGAACCACCGCCAAGGAGATTCTCGACGATTTCGGCGATTCTCCGCTCGACGCGCTGATCACCGGGGTCGGCACCGGGGGGCATATCACCGGCTGCGCCCAGGTGCTCAAGAAGGCCTGGCCGAACTTGAAGGTGTTCGCGGTCGAGCCGACCCTGTCGCCGGTGATCAGCGGGGGCGATCCGGCGCCCCACCCGATCCAGGGGATCGGCGCGGGGTTCATTCCCAAGAACCTCCAGGTCGATCTGCTCGACGGGGTGATCCAGGTCGCCCCCGAGGACGCCAAGGAAATGGCTCGGCGGTCGGCGCATGAGGAAGGGGTGCTGGTCGGGATTTCATCGGGAGCGACGCTCGCCGCGATCGCGCAGAAGCTTCCCGAACTTGGCGAGCGGCCGCGGGTGCTCGGGTTCAACTATGACACCGGCGAACGCTATCTGTCGGTCGCCGATTTCCTGCCCGAAGAATAGGCCCGAAGAATAAGGCTGACGCGGCGTTAACCGCCTTTGGTCGGCGCGGCGTTAACTTGATGCGCATTAAACTCCGTCGCTAATCGAATGGTGGGGTCGGATGCGCAGAGAATTATTTTCAGACGCGATTGTATTTGGCGGGGAATCGGCGGTGCGGGCGTCGGTCGGCGAAGCCTTGTCGTTCGACCTGCTCAGCCCCGACACTCCCGACGCCGAAAGCCTCGCCCAGCAGCGCGTCGCGAGCTTCAACCATGCCGCCTTGCTGATGGGCGCGATGCACATCGTCTGCGGGCTGGCGTTCGTGATGATCAATTTCGAGGCGGGTTTCGCGGCGATGGCGGGAGTGCTCGCCGTGCTTGGGGCGACGCTCGCGCTCGACTGCGCCGCGGCGGCCATCCTGCTCAAACGGGACCGCTTCAACCTTGCCCCGCAGACGGTCACTCGCGGGCTGTGCGTCTATATCGCGGCTTCGGGACTGTCGTGGATGGGGTTCGGTTCGGCGGTCGGGTCGCTCGACGGGGTCGCCAATTCGGATTTCCTCGCGCTTGCGCTGGGCACCGGGATCACGATGGCGGCGATCGTCGCGATCGGGTCGCCCCCGGTTTCGGTGGTCAACGCGCTGATCGCGTCGATCGGCGCGACCTTGTTCACCAATTCACCCGCGGTTGCCGCGCTGATCGCCGGGCTCGCGCTGGTGACGGTCGCCTACAGCGTCGCGGGCGCGCGGACGATGCTCGCGGCGACCCGCCAGCGGCTCCATCTCAATGCCCAGGCGCGCAAGGCGCTGCGGTTCGTCCATGAATTCGAGAATAGCGGGCGCGGCTGGTTCTGGGAGACCAATGCGCAAGGCACCTTGTCCTATGTTTCGCAACAGCTCGCCGAGGATTTCAAATGCGAGCCCGAGGCTTTGCTCGGTCGGCAGTTCACCGATCTTTTGTCGATCGGGGCAACCACCGACAATCTGCGCGAGGAACGCACGCTCGGCTTTCACTTGTCGGCGCGCTTCCCCTTTTCGGACGTGGTGGTGCGGGCGGCGAGCGACGAGGACATCCACTGGTCACTATCGGGCAATCCGATCTTCGACGAGCGCGGGCGCTTTCTCGGGTTTCGCGGGATCGGCACCGATCTGACCGAACAGCGCCGCTCCGAGCAGGAGATCAGCCGCCTGGCGCGGTTCGATTCGCTCACCGGGCTGCCCAACCGGGCACTGATGCGCAAGACCCTCGACGAGGCGCTGCGCAATGCCGCGCGGCGGCACAAGGGCTGCTCCTTGTTCCTGATCGACCTCGATCGCTTCAAGAACGTCAACGACACGCTCGGCCATCCGGTCGGCGATGCGCTGCTCCGCCAGGTCGCCCAGCGGCTGACTGCGGTCATGGGCAATCACGGGCAGATCGGCCGGCTCGGCGGAGATGAATTCAAGGCGGTGCTTCCCGGCACTGTCGAGACCGGGCTGCTCGAATCGCTTGCCAAAACGTTGATCGAGCAGGTTTCGCGCCCCTACATGATCGAGGGCCACCGGGTGACGATCGGAGCTTCGGTCGGGGTCACGATCGGCGATCCGGGGCGGGCGTGCGCCGATTCGATGATCCGCAACGCCGACCTTGCGCTTTACGCCGCCAAGGCGGCGGGGCGCGGCAGGCATTGTTTCTACGAACCATCGATGCATTCCGAAGCTTCGGATCGCCAGTTGCTCGAGACCGACCTTCGCCAGGCGCTCGACCGCGGTGAGCTCAGCGTTACCTATCAGCCGATTGTCCGAGCCGCGGGGGAGGATCTGTGCGGCTTCGAGGCGCTGGTGCGCTGGGCGCATCCGGTGCGCGGGCCGATCTCGCCCGAAAAGTTCATCCCGCTGGCCGAAGAATGCGGAATGATCGGGGCGATCGGGACGTGGGTGCTCACGACCGCGCTGAGCGAGGCGGCGCGCTGGCCCGACCAGGTGCGGATCGCGGTCAATCTGTCGCCGATCCAGTTCAACGATCCCGAGATCGTGTCGATCGTCGGAAACGCGCTCAAGCAATCGGGGGTCCGCGCCGAACGGCTCGAGCTCGAGATCACCGAAGGGGTTTTTCTCGCCGAGGGGGACGAAACCGATGTCACCTTCGCTCGATTGAAGGCGCTCGGGGTGCGGCTCGCGCTCGACGATTTCGGCACCGGCTACAGCTCATTGGGCTATTTGAAGAAGGCCCCGTTCGACAAGATCAAGATCGACCAGAGCTTCGTCAAGGGCGCCGCGTCGACGATGAACCGCAACAGCGCGATCATCCGGGCGATCGTCACCCTCGCCGAATCACTTGGCATGGACACCACCGCCGAGGGGGTCGAGACACATGACGACCTTCATCTGGTCCGCGATCTCGGCTGCAGCCAGGTCCAGGGCTTCATCTTCGGCCGGCCGAGCAACGCCGAAACCGCGTTTGCGCTCGCGACCAGCCTGTCGATTTCCGCCGAAGGGTTCAAGTGCATCCGCGAACCGCGCCAGCGGGTGATGCGCCGGGCGATGGCGGCGATCGAGGGCGAGGCGGTCGAGATCCGCCTGCGCAACGTTTCGGCGATGGGCGCTTTGGTCGAAACCGATCGGCCGATCGCGCCGGGAACCAAGGTCACCCTCGACATCGTCGGGGTCGGCCCGATGGTCGGGATCGTGCGCTGGTCCCAGCCGGGCAAGTTCGGGCTTCGCTTCACCGACAATTTCGACATCGCATCGCTCAGTCCGTCGCGAGCGCCGCGCGAGGAAGTGACGATGATGCGGCCCTGGTACATCGATGCGCCGAGCAGGGCAACGGGCTAGAACGCCTCGACGTCGAGCTCCATCACGCTCGCCGCACCCGCTTCGATCTTGCGGCGCAGCGCGCCGGCGACGACCAGTTCGCGCACAGCGAAGAAACGGGCGGTGGTCAGCTTGGCCTGGTGGAATTTCGGGTCTTCGCCCGCTTCGCCGAGCAACCGGGCGCTCGCCGTGGCCATCTTGAGCCACATCCAGCCAAGCGCGACCAGTCCCATCAATTGCAGATAGGGATAGGCCCCTGCCCCGGCATTGTCGGGATCGACCGGTCCGTTCTGCGCAAGCCACATAGTCGAGCGCTGGAGCTCGCCTAGCGCCGCGCCTAGCGGATCGGCGATCTGCGCAGGGTCGCCCGCCGCCTTGGCCGCGACGATGTCGGCGCCGATCAAATCGAACAAGGCGCGGACCCCGCGGCCGCCGTCCTTGGCAAGCTTGCGCCCGACCAGGTCCATCGCTTGAACCCCGTTGGTGCCTTCATAGATCTGGGCGATTCGCGCATCGCGGACGAACTGTTCCATCCCCCATTCGCGGATATAGCCGTGGCCGCCGAAAATCTGCTGCGCGAGCACCGCGACCTCGAAGCCGCGGTCGGTCAGATAGCCCTTGATCACCGGGGTGAGGACCGAAACGATGTCGTCGGCGGCGATTCGTTCCTGCTCGGTCGCGGCCTTGTGGCTCAAGTCGACCTGAAGCGCGCCCCACAGCACCAGCGCGCGGGCGCCCTCGGTGAAGCCGCGGGCTTCCATCAGCATCCGGCGGACATCGGGGTGGACCATCAAAGGGTCGGCGCGGGCATCGGGATCGCGCGCGGCGGGGTTGAGGGCGCGGCCCTGGCGACGGTCCCTGGCGTAGGCGACGGCATTCTGATAGGCGACCTCGCCTTGCGCGAGGCCCTGGAGGCCGACCCCGAGACGAGCCGCGTTCATCATGATGAACATCGCCGCGAGCCCTTTTTCAGGCTCGCCGACGAGAAAACCGGTGGCGCCGTCGTAATTCATCACGCAGGTCGGATTGCCGTGGATCCCCATTTTCTTTTCGATCGACCCGCAGCTCAGCGCGTTGCGGGGCCCGAGCGAACCGTCGTCGCCGACGAGAAACTTGGGGACGATGAACAGCGAAATGCCCTTGACGGTATCGGGAGCGCCGGCGCGTTTAGCGAGTACCAGGTGGATGATGTTGTCGGTCAAGTCATGCTCGCCCGACGAGATGAAGATCTTGGTTCCGCTGATCGCATAACTGCCGTCGTCGCGCGGGTCGGCCTTGGTCTTGATCAGCCCGAGATCGGTTCCGCAATGAGGTTCGGTAAGGTTCATCGTCCCGGTCCACACCCCCGAAACCATGTTGGGCAGATATTTGGACTTCAGTTCGTCCGAGCCCTTGGCGAGGATCGCCGCGATCGCTCCGGCGGTCAGGCCATGGAACATTTCGAACGCCTGATTGGCCGACAGAATATATTCGCTGACCGCGGTGGCGAGCGTATGGGGCAGGCCTTGCCCGCCATAGGCCTCGGGCGCCGCAAGCGTCGTCCAGCCGCCTTCGCAATATTGTTGGAACGCCTGCTTGAAGCCGGTCGGGGTGGCGACCGATCCGTCGGGATGGCGAGTGCAGCCTTGCTCGTCGCCGACCTGATTGAGCGGGGCGAGGACTTCGCCGGCAAAGCGGCCGCCTTCGCTGAGAATCGCCTCGACCAGATCGGGGGTCGAGCCGGCGAAGCCGGGGAGGTTCGAATGAAGCCCGAGCTCGACGATATGGTCGAGGACGAACCGGGTGTCGCGGACGGGGGCAGTATAAGACGGCATCTAGGCTCCTCGGCGATTGGGTCGATTACGATCCCCCGCCGATCAGCACAACGGCTCGCCCGCGAAATCGGTCGCCCGAGGAGTGCCGGGCGCGGCCCTGGCGAGCGTCCGGCGTGAGAAATCGGCGCCCGGGCCGCAATAATAAGCGCAGGCGGAGGAGTTAGGCCCGAGGGTCGCGATTTCTTCGGCGAAGCGCACGGTCACCCGGCAATCCGAGTCGCCGCGCGGGGCGATGGTCAGCACCTCGCCGGCGAATACGGCTTTTCCGGCGAGGCTGCAATTGGTGTCGCCGTCGCCGTAGGTGATCAGGCCGGCGCGGCCGTCGGCGAGGCACAAGGCGTCGCGCCCCTCCCCGCGCCACTCACCAGCGAGCGAGGCCCCGGGGGGAGTCTGGTCCGAGCAGCCGGCGAGCAGGAGAGCGGCAAGAGCGAAGAGGCGCATCGCGGCCCTATGCTTCAAGCAGGGTTCATGCGGAAGGCGACAATTGGGTGACAGGCGCTTATAGACCGCGGCCCAGCCCCACGATGGATTCGCCAACATTATGCTGACGACCAATCCGTTCGACGACGACAAGTTGCGCGAAGAATGCGGCATCTTCGGAATCTGGGGGGCCGACAGCGCCGCGGGGTTCGTCGCGCTCGGGCTCCACGCGCTTCAGCACCGCGGGCAGGAAGCCGCCGGGATCACCAGCTTCGACGGAACCAGCTTTCACAGCCACCGGGCGATGGGGCATGTCGCGGGCAATTTCGACCGCGACGACATCATCCGCAAATTGTCGGGGCGGACCGCGATCGGCCATGTGCGTTATTCGACCACCGGCGAGACCGCGCTTCGCAACGTCCAGCCCTTGTTCGCCGAACTGAGCGAAGGCGGCTTCGCGATCGCGCACAACGGCAATTTGTCGAACGCGATGAAGCTTCGCCGGACGCTCAACCGCCGCGGATCGATCTTCCAGTCGACCAGCGCCACCGAAGTCATCATCCATCTGGTCGCGACCTCGAGCTATGCCGCGCCGCTCGACCGGCTGACCGACGCGCTGAAGCAGGTCGAGGGGGCCTATTCGCTGATCATATCGACCCCCGACGGGCTGGTGGCGTGCCGCGATCCGCTGGGAATTCGGCCCCTGGTGATGGGCAAGCTCGGCGAAGCGACGATCTTCGCTTCGGAAAGCGTCGCGCTCGACGTCATCGGAGCGACCTTCCTGCGCGAGGTCGAGCCGGGCGAGCTGATCCTCGTCAACGACAGCGGATTGCGCTCGTTCCGCCCCTTCGCCCCGGCCAGACCGCGCCCGTGCGTGTTCGAGCATGTCTATTTCTCGAGGCCCGATTCGGTAGTCGACGGAGCATCGGTCTATCAGGTGCGCAAAGCGATCGGAGCCGAGCTGGCGCGCGAAAGTCCGGTCGAGGCCGATTATGTCGTCCCGGTCCCCGACAGCGGAGTGCCCGCGGCGATCGGCTACAGCCAGGCGTCGGGGATCCCGTTCGAGCTCGGGATCATCCGGTCGCATTATGTCGGGCGGACCTTCATCCAGCCCGGCGATGGGGTCCGCCACCTGGGCGTCAAGCTCAAGCATAACGCCAATGCCGCGCTGATCGCGGGCAAAAGAATCATCCTGGTCGACGATTCGATCGTCCGCGGGACCACCAGCCACAAGATCGTCCAGATGATGCGCGATGCCGGCGCTCGCGAAGTGCATATGCGGATCGCTTCGCCGCCGACCCGGCACAGCTGCTTCTATGGAGTCGACACGCCCGAGCGTTCGAAGCTGCTCGCGGCGCAGATGGGGGTCCAGTCGATGTCCGATTACATCAATTCGGACAGCCTCGCCTTCGTCTCGATCGAGGGATTGTACCGGGCGCTCGGTGAAACCCGCAACGCCGCCGAGCCGCAGCGCTGCGATGCCTGCTTCACCGGCGAATATCCGACCCAGTTGACCGATTATGACGATCGCGCCGCCAATGGCCCGCTGGCGCTCGTCGCAAGCCGCTGATCGAGCGTGACGAAGCGCGACAAGAGCTTCGCGGACAAGCTCGCGCTGGTCACCGGGGCGAGCCGCGGGATCGGCGCGGCGACCGCCGAGGCGCTTGCCGCAGCCGGAGCGCATGTCGTTCTGGTCGCCCGCTCGGCGCTTGCACTGGAAGCGGTCGAGCAACGCATCCACGAAGCCGGCGGAAGCGCGACGATCGCTCCGCTCGACCTCACCGATCCCGAGGCGATCGCCAAATTGGCGCAGGCGGTCGCAGGACGCTGGCCGAGCCTCGACATAATGGTGCTCAACGCCGCGATGCTCGGCGGCCTGACCCCGGTCGAGCATATCGACGGCGCCGAATATGGCCGGATCCTCGCGCTCAACCTGATCGCCAATCAGGCGCTGATCGCGGCGTTCGACCCGTTATTGAGGCGGAGCGAGCGCGCCGACGTGGTCGCGCTGACCTCGTCGGTGGCAAGCGAGCCGCGGGCATTCTGGGGCGCCTATGGATCGTCCAAGGCCGCGCTCGAGACCTTGCTCGGCGCTTTTGCCGACGAGACCCGCCATTCGGGGCGGATGCGGGTCCACATCGTCGATCCCGGCGCGACCCGGACACGGATGCGCGCGCTGGCTTATCCAGGCGAGGAACCCGACAGCGTCAAGCCCCCCGAAACGGTCGCGGCGGCGATCGTCGAGCGATTGCGGGGCAATGCGCAGAGCGGCGAGCGGGTACGGATCGAGGGGTAATCGGCCGATTGCGTTCGCTGCAACCGCGAATGCAGTGTTCGCAGTTGCGGAAATATGCCGCAAAGGGCAATTGCAACATGCCGCTTCGGTGGCATCCTCTCCCAAGAGACTATCGGGGGCCTTCTCTCACCAGAAGGCCCCCTTTTTTTTCATCCGACTGAAGCGATCGGACCAGATTCGCGTTGCTGCATTGCACAATAAGTGCGAATAGGTCTCATGCGCAGGCTCCCCCCATTGGGCGCGATCCAGGCCTTCGTGCATGTCGCTCGGCTTGGTTCGCTCAAGGCCGCGGCAGAATCGCTGTCGCTGTCGTCGCCTGCGCTGACCCGCCGGATTCAAACGCTCGAGCAGTTCGTCGGGCGGCCGCTGCTCGAGCGGCAGCACAACGGTGTCGTGCTCAACGGTGACGGAGAAAGCTTTCTCACCGAGATCGCGCCGCACATCGACGCGCTGGCCACCGCGGTGGAAAAGGCGAGCTCACCGAATGATCTGCGCTTGCGGCTGGCGGTGCCGTCGCTGTTCGGGTCGCAGCGGCTGGTTCCGGCTCTGCCCGATTTGCGCGAGCGCTTCCCCAACCTTCAAATCGACATGGATACGGGTCCCAACCGGCTTGCACGGCTCGACGAGGGAATCGACGCTGCCATCGTGATCGCCCCTGACATCGAGCCCAAACTTTATTCGCGCTTGCTAAAAACGGACCGGATCGTGGTCATGGGCTCGGGCGATTTCAAGGATGGGGATCGTGCGCTCAACCACCCGCTCGACCTTGCCAGGAGCCCGGTGCTGCTGCACCGCGACATGGCCGACAGCTTCCTCGCCTGGCGCGATGAGGCGGGGTTCCCTGAACTCAAGCCCTTGTCGGTAAGCTATTATGATTCGGGGCAGATGATTCTCGATGCCGCGGCCGAGGGCATGGGGGTCGCGTTCATGCTCAGGAGCCATCTCGATTTGTCGACCGACCGGCGGCTTATGCAAATCTTCGAGCAGACCGTCGAGAGTCCCTATTCCTACTGGTTTGCCTGCACCAAGCCCGCCATTTCAAGGCCCGCGGTCAGCGCCTTCCATGACTGGCTGTTCGACAGCTTTTCAGCCGAACAAGCGCATCAGGTTCCGAAGGACGCGGCCGGACACCCAGGATAACGGCGTCCAGCCGAACCTTCACCAGCCTTTCGCGATCATCATTGAGGGAACCACCGCGGATTCGTGGAAGTCGACCGACCGGTGCTCGATTTGACCGAGAACACGGCATGGGACTTTTCGACTTGGCGGACGTTATTCATCCCATTGCCCAATCGAGAACAAGGGAGACGGCCAGTGCGCAGGTTCGCTTCAGTCTTACTCGTCGCGTGCGCGATCGTTGCGTCGGCCCCCGCCGCCGCGCAATCGAACTGCGTGGCCGGTTTCGCCAGCGGCGCCGGCGGAATGCCTCCTTTCATCGGGGACCTAATGGCGGGCTTCGGCCGGTTCTTTGGCTATATCGTCCGTTACAATTGCGACGTCCCGGAAGAGTACGCGAACGCGCTTACGGCGCCGGAGCGATCCGGCGCAGTTTGAAACCGGTGATGCTCGTCCCGTAGGAGCATTCGAACGAGCGGCGTTGCTTGCCGTCGTCGACGGTTCCCCAGACGATGATCTTGCTCGGGGAGAATTGCTGAACGTCGATGATATGGACCGCGCCATGGCTTGACGCCTGAGCGGTGCAGGCCTCCGCCGCAGCGGGCTTCAGATGTTCGTTGCTCTGGGCTTTCCCGCGCGCGCTCTTGGCGGCCATGCTAACCGCGCTTGCGGCCATCCCAGCGACACAGCCGCCAAGCGCAAGCGCGCTTCCGACCAGCAGTAAAGGCAGAAGTTGACGTGTCATCCCGGGTCCTTGCTTGCCGGAGGCGTGTGCGCCGGATTCGCGATCAAGTCCTTGATCGACTTGTCGTGGAGGCCCTTGGCGGCAAGGCGGCGGAACATCGGGCGGTGTTCAGGGGGAATTTTGAGGGCATCGGAAAAGTCCATCACCAGGCGCGAATGTTTCTTGAAGTTGACCACATCGGTGAACCATTCGCGGGTTTAAACGAGATAGAGTATCGGCCGGTTGCGTTCCGAACAATTCGCCATGCCGCGATGCCACAGCCAATAGTCCATCAGGAAGCAGCCGCCACGCTGTACGAAGGGACAAATCTCTTCGGCAAACACGGGCGGGGCACCATTGGCGTCGCTCAGCGCCGCCATGCTGCCCGGGAAGAGCTTGGTCGTCCCGGTCATCGGGTCGAGGTCGATCAGCGGAATCGCGACGGTGACCGCATAGGGGGGCAGGCTGGCCGCGAGCCCGGATTGTTCAGCGAACACGGGCGGATGATCGCGATGAAATTTCTGATCGGTCGCACCAGGCAGCGCAGTGACGCAATTGACGTTATCAATCAGGAAGGGAGTGTGGAGCAGGTTCGACAGAATCGTCATCAGAATGGGATTTGCGTACAGGGCAGTTTCGAGCAGCGGCCCGCGCAGTGCCAAGGGAAGATGGAGCCGCTTTTCCCCGACGTTCATATGCAAGGGCAGATTGGCGGGATCGAAGGACCCGTATTGGCGCTCATATTCGACCCGGATCGAGTCGATCAGCGCGGGATCGAACAGCCGCTGTATGACGAGACATCCCTGTTCGGCGAATGTCTCATTGAACAACGTTCGCCTCCTTCAAGTCCGACCACAGCCGTCGCGGTTTGCCGGACATCATGCTACCACCGAACCCGCCTTCCTGAAATGCAGCGTTGGCCGTTCGCTAATTTTTCACAAGCGTGACCTGAGCGACGTCGATCCCGCCGCCGCGAAAGCCGCCTTCGCAATACATCAGATAGTAGCGCCACAGCCGGTGGAAGGCCTCGCCGAAGCCGTCGAGATCGCCGCGCTCGACCGCGGCGTCGTAGCGGCTGCGCCAAATGCGAAGCGTTCGGGCATAATCGAGGCCGAAGCCGAAGCGGTGGGTCCATGACAGGCCGCGCTGGTTCGCGAGGCGCTCGAAGCGCGGCTCGTCGAGCAGCATTCCGCCGGGAAATATATATGCCTGGATGAAGTCGGCGCTCGCCGCATAGCGTTCCCACAGGCGGTGGTCGATGCTGATGAACTGAAGCGCGGCGCGGCCGCCGGGTTTGAGATTGCGAGCGATGCAGTCGAGATAGGCGCCCCACCAGCGCTCGCCGACCGCCTCGACCATCTCGACGCTCGCGACCGCGTCGAATGGCTCGTCGATGTCGCGATAGTCGGCGAGTCGGATTTCGATCCGGCCGGCGAGGCCGCACGCCGCGATCCGGTAGTCGGCCCAGGCCTTTTGCTCTTCGGACAGGGTCAGCCCGACGACGCGCGCGCCGCGCCGGGCGGCCTCGATCGCGAGGCTTCCCCAGCCACAGCCGATATCGAGCAATCGGTCGCCGGGCTCGAGCGAGAGAGGGTCGAGCAGCATCGCGATCTTGCGCTGCTGGGCGGCTTCGAGGGTTTCCTCCGCCACCCCCGTCTCCCCGCCCCCGTCGGAGTCAGGGGTGCCCTTCCCTGCCCCAATCTGCTCGACTTCGCTCGGCAGCAACGGGGATCGAGTGGGGCTGAAACAGGCGGCGCTATAGGTCATTCCCGGGTCGAGCCATGCGGCGTAGAAGTCGTTGCCGAGGTCGTAATGCGCGGCGATGTTGTCGCGCGCCTGGGCCGGGGCATTGTCGCGCAGGCGATGCGCGAGACGGTTGATCCAGCGCGCCGGGCCCTTGGCGCGGGCGACATCGCCGAGCGACACCGCATTGGCCGAGAACAGAGCGAACAAGGGCACCGGATCGGGGCTCGACCATTCGCCTTTGTCCCACGCCTTGTACCAGCCGACCGAGCCCGACAGAGCGACCCGGACCAGCGCCATCCAGCTGTAGAGCCGAACCAGCGCGATCGGGCCCGACGCGTGAAACCCGATCCTCCGCGGGGTTCCGTCGGGAAGAACGACATCGAACCCGCCGATCGCCATGCGATCGTGCATCCGGTCGAGCAGTCGGCTGAACGCGGGGGCGATCAGCCGCGCGAGCAGCCCGCCGCCGGTCGCGAAGCCGCGGTCGGCGCGAACCAGATGCCGGCCGCGGCAGTCCGCCCTGCTGCTCATCATCGAAGCTCCGGCACTTATGTGGAGCGCGGTTCTTTCTCGACCATCCAGCTCTGCCCTTTGGCGACGAGCGCCTGGAGGTCGGGGGTCTTGCCCGCGGCGGCGGCGGCATTTTGTTCGACCACCGCGCTTTCGAAAGTCGGCGCGGGATCTTCGTAGATCACCCCCAAGGCGACCGGGAAGCCGACCCCGGGCATTTCGATCAGCATCGCCGCAAGCCCGCGGTTCTTCGGGTCGTGGACGAGCACCGCAGGATCGTCACCTTCGACCACTTTGAGCGCGAGCCTTTCGGCGTCGAGCGCGATCCCCTTGGCGCCGCCGGCGAAAATCATTTTTTCGCCCGCCTTGACCCATAATTGGCGGTCCGCGGCGAATTCCTTTGCAGTGAAGGGCGCGAACACGTCGTCGTTATAGACCACGCAATTCTGGTAGATTTCGACGAAGCTCGCGCCCTTGTGCGCGTGCGCGGCCTTGAGCACGTCGGGCAGCGCCTTGTGGACGTCGATCGCCCGGGCGATGAACCGGGCGCCCGAGCCGAGCGCGAAGCTGCACGGATTGACCGGGCGGTCGACCGATCCGAACGGGGTCGACGGGCTGCGCGTGCCGATCCGGCTGGTCGGCGAATATTGGCCCTTGGTCAGCCCGTAGATTTCGTTGTTGAACAACAGGAACTGGCAGTCGAGGTTGCGGCGCAGAAGGTGCATCGTGTGATTGCCGCCGATCGACAATGCGTCGCCGTCGCCGGTGATGATCCACACGTCCAATTCGGGATTGGCGAGCTTGACCCCGGTCGCGACCGCGGGCGCCCGGCCGTGGATGGTGTGGAAGCCGTAGCTCGCCATATAATAGGGAAAGCGGCTCGAGCAGCCGATGCCGCTGACGAACACGGTCTTTTCGCGCGCGACCCCAAGGTCGGGCATCGTCCGCTGGACCGCTTTCAACACCGCATAGTCGCCGCATCCGGGGCACCAGCGCACTTCCTGGTCGCTTGCCCAATCCTTGGCGGTGGTGATCTTGGTGACTTCGTTCATGCGAGATATCCGCCAAACCAGAGAATCAGGAACAGCACCACGATCAAAAGGGTGACGAGCGGGAAGACGCTGATCGGTTTCATCGCAGCGCCTCGACGATCGCGGCTTCGATTTCGGCGATTCGGAAGGGCTGGCCGTTGGTCTTGGTCAGCGACTTCGCGTCGACCAGGAACAGGTCGCGGAGGATCGTCTTCAACTGGCCGCTGTTCATTTCGGGAACGAGGATTTTGCCGTAGCTTTTGAGCAGCGCGCCCATGTTGCCCGGCATCGGCGCGATGTAGCGGACGTGGATGTGGTGGACGTCGAACCCGCGCGCGCGCATCCGCCGCACCGCCTGGTGGATCGGGCCGTAGGTCGAGCCCCAGCCGACCACCGCTAGCGCTCCGCCGGGCTCGCCGAGATCGACCGCCTGGTCGGGGATCGATTGCGCGACATTGGCGACCTTGGTCGCGCGAATGCGGGTCATCTCCGCATGCGCTTCGGCGCTGTAGTCGATATTGCCCGACCCGAGCGCTTTTTCGATCCCGCCGATGCGATGTTCGAGTCCCGCGGTGCCGGGCCTGATCCACGGGCGGGCGAGGTCGGCATTGCGCGCATAGGGCATCACGCCTTCGCCCGGGGCGGGAAGCGCGTCGTGGAAGGTCACCGGGAAAGGCGCATAGACGCTCGTGTCGGGGACCTTCCACGGCTCGGCGGCATTGGCGATATAGCCGTCGCTGAGCAGCATCACGGGGGTCATGTAGCGAACCGCGATCCGGCATGCCTCGATCGCGCAGTCGAAGGCGTCGGCCGGCGAACGCGCCGCGATCACCGGCATCGGCGCGTCGGCGTTGCGGCCGTAGACCGCCTGGTAGAGATC
>JBKKAQ010000031.1:0-10467 GCA_046714555.1 Sphingomicrobium sp.
GCCCAAGGCAGGTCTCGGTCGAGCGCGCTATTGCTTCGGCTTGCCCGCGTTCTTCGGCTTCGACTCCGGGAAACGCGCCCCGAGTGTCGACTAGGGTGACCACCGGCAGGCCGAAACGGTCGGCCAAGTGCATCAGCCGGATCGCCTTGCGATAGCCTTCGGGCTTGGCCATCCCGAAATTGTGACGAAGCCGCGAAGCGGTGTCGTCACCCTTCTCATGACCGATCAGGACCACCCGCTGGCCTTCGATCGTCGCAAACCCGCCGATGATCGCCGGATCGTCGCCGAACGCCCGGTCGCCCGCCAGCGGAAGGAAATCATCGGTCAGCCCGGCGACATAATCCTTGAAGTGAGGCCGCTCGGGATGGCGCGCAACCTGCGCTTTCTGCCACGGCGTCAATCGCGCGTAGGTTTCCCTCAGCAATTTGCCCGATTTCGCCTCGAGCCGGGCAACTTCGGCTTCGATGTCGATTGACCCCTTGGTCGCCGTTTCGCGTAATTCGGCGACTCGCGCCTCAAGCTCGGCAATTGGTTTTTCAAAGTCGAGAAAGCTCAGCATTGGCGCCGCGACTAGGGAGGGAGGGCGGTGGCGTCAATGATTCCGGTTAGCCAGCGGATGCCGCGCATTGACCAGTTCGACCAGCCTGCCGCTGTCGACATGGGTGTAGATTTGCGTTGTTGCGATGTCGGCGTGGCCGAGCAGCGACTGGAGAACCCGAAGGTCGGCTCCTCCCGCCAGCAAATGGGTTGCAAAGGCATGGCGAAGCACGTGCGGGCTGACCCGGTCGGGGGCGATCCCCGCCAGTCCGGCCATTTCGCGCACCAGTTGAAACAGGCGAACCCGGCTCAGATGGGCCTTTCCACTTGGGAACAGCCAGCTGCTGGTCGCCGAAACATGCGCGATCCACTTGGCAACTGCAGCCTCGGCTCGAGCCGAAATTGGCACCAACCGCTCCTTGCCGCCTTTTCCCTTGAGAATAAGGAAGGGCTGGCCTGGGCGAAGCGCACCGCGCGCCAGCGAGACGAGCTCGCTCGCGCGTAGCCCCGAGCCGTACAGCAGCTCGAGCAAGGCGAGATTGCGGAGCGCTTGCGGCAAGCCGCTCGCCGCTCGGTCCTCGACGAGTCTGAACATCGCCTCGACCTCATCGGTGTCGAGAATTCGTGGCAGTGTTCGCTCGCGGGCCGGACGCGGCAAGGCGGCCGACGGGTCATCTGTTCGAAGGCCGTCGTCGAATAGAAAGCCGTAGAAGCGTCGTAACGCCGCCGATCGCCGGGCGACCGTTGCCGACGAAAACGCCGCCCAAGTCGTTCCAAGTCCCGCCAGGGCGTCGCTCGTCGCCTGAGCGAGCGAGCCGCCGAGATCCGCCGCGGCCGCCCTGAGATCGCTTCGGTAGGCAGCAAGCGTGTTACGTGCCGCGCCAGTTTCTGCCGCCAACATGTCAAGAAACCTGTCGACCAGCGCGCTGTCCTCGGCGGTCACGTCCGGCTGAGCGCCTCCGCGGCGATCATCCGCGCGGCGAACTCCTGCCCGGTGAGACGCATCGCGGCGACCGCGTGCAGCAATTGCGATGCCGGGACTGATTTGAATGCGCTGGTCTGCATTCCTGCGGCTGCAAGGATGTTGACCGTTCCCGCCTGTCCGCGCTTGGCCGCGGCATCGATCATTCGAGTCCAGAGTGTAGGACGGTCGATCCGCAGATCGTGCCGGGAATTGAGCCGGGCCGCAGTCTGTCCGTCGATTCGGCCGAGCGCGGCAAGACCCGCGACCAGCAGCGCACTACGGACCTTTGCTTGGCTTTGATCGCGCCCGATGAACGCATTGATCCGGCTGAAGCTCGTATCGACTCCCCCTTTCGGAGAGGAAAGCGCGAGCATCGCCCAACAGGCGTCGGCGGGGGCGTCGTCCATTTGCAACACCGCCGCAGTCCATTGCGCGGCTTCGCGGTCGAAGCCACCCGCGAGCATCGAAGCGATCAGCTCGGCGGCATCGCCCTGAAGCGCGGGATCGGGCGCGATCCGGGTCGCCGCGCGAGCGAGCAAGGCACGCGAGGCCTCGCGCTCAAGCGAACCGTCATTGGTCGCCCATAATCGACGCATCGCTCCAAGCCGGCTCGCCTGGTTGCGCCCGATGAATGCGGTCCGGAGCCGCCACGCATCGGTTTGACCAAGCTCATCGGGGTCGGTCATGTCATAAATCGTCGAGTAGAGGTCGGTCAGCGCTGATGACGAAAAAACCCCCAGTCCGGTTGCAATCCGTGCGGCGGGCAAGCGCGCTTCCGCCGACAGCAAGGGCGATCGCGCCTGCCATGCGCGAAGCTGCGGGGTGGCTTTGCTCAGCAAGCGATCGGGCAGTTCTATCCCGGTTGCGGTGGCGAGACCGAAGCGCCACGCGGTCAGTCGTTCGACCGGTTCCCATTCGATCGTCACCGCCCGCGCGGTATCCGCTCCCGCTCCGACAACCTTGTCGGCGAGTACCAAATCGATCCCCTGGATTCTACCGCGGCGTCTCGCGGCCTCGATATCGGCTGCAGCAGTCTCGGGGCTCCCGGTCATTGCGGCACACATTGCCCGCACCAGTGGAGCGATGCGCGCCTCGACCTCGGCGATTCCTTCCTCGAGCGGGCAGAGCGCCGACGGGTCGCCGCTCGCCAGAGCGCTCTGCACCCCGATCTGGAACATTTTTGGAGTGAACCGGTCGACATCGACCCGCGCGCTCAGCAAACGCGCGGCATCGGCCTCGCCCAGCCTCAACAGCAGCCAGACTCTCTCCGCCGTCCAGTCCACCGGGTTGACATTTCGCGGAGCCGCAGCGGTTGCTATCAAGCTTCTGCGAAGAGCGATATGTGCCCATCTTGAAGCCAGCGGAGTGTCCATTCGCCGCAACAATGTCGCCAGAAACGCACCGCTCGCATTGCCCCATGGCGCCTCACCCAAACCAAGGACCGCCGAATCTATCGTTCCGGCAAAAAAAGGGTTGCGCCTCGAATGTGCCGGCAGTTCGACTGGAGGGGGCGGTGGAGGCACTTCTTCCTCATCAGGCAATAGCTCGGTTACCTCCACCGGAACGTCGGATGTCGATAACGGGGGATCAGGTGGCACGGGCTGGCCCGACGACGGCGGAGCGGACAAAGGCGGCGGGAGTATAACATCACTACCGAAATCGGGCGGTAGGATCGACTCGGGACGATCCTGCGCCAATGCCGGCAAGGCGATCGCAAGCGTCGCCGCTGCCGCCAACAGCCGCTTAGCGGATACCGGCATCACGAGTGACATCAACCTCGACCCTCTGCGTAGCGACTTCGCGTGCCCGATTCGACAACAGGGTCGCGGCGCCAACCAGCAGAACGGCGAGAATAATCAGGAGTAAAGTTGCGCGCGGCATGGTCTTTCTTTTTATTCAATCGGGCTTTTGCCCGACCTTGCACCCCACTGTATAGCCCCGCGCGTGGAAAAGCTGTCCGCCCGCCTTGACCGTCCGATCGTGCTCGTCGGGCTGATGGGTGCAGGCAAATCATCTGTCGGACGTCGACTCGCGCGGCGCCTTGGCCTTGGTTTCGTCGACAGCGACGATGCGATCGAGCGTGCCGCGGGCTATTCGGCCGCTGAAATCTTCGAGCGCTTCGGCGAAAAGGAATTTCGCGACGGCGAGCGGAGATTGGTCGCTCGGCTGGTAGAGGGAGAGGTTCGAGTGATCGCAACGGGAGGCGGCGCCTTCGTCGATCCGCAAACTCGCGAGTTATTGATCAAACGGGCGATTACCATCTGGCTCAATGCGCCTGTCGACGTCCTTGCCGACCGGACCGGCCGGCGCGACACTCGCCCGCTCTTGCGTGGCCCCGATCCCAAGGCCACTCTCGGCCGCCTGGCTGAAGAGCGGCGGGCTTATTACGCTCAGGCTCACATTCATGTATGCAGCGGGACCGGGCCGCATGGCGAGGTCGTCAAATCGATCATCCGCGCACTCGACGACTTTCTCGGGCCCGAAAAAATTCAATCGTGAGCCGCGCGCGACCAGCTTAGGCTGTCGGCTATAGCGGAGTGTCGGGCAGCGGCCGGTCGGCACGAAACATGCGATCCTTGGCTGCGTGGAGATTCCCCGTCGTGCTCTGCCGTTCGAGCCTTTCGCAATCGCGCGAGCGATATTCGTCCTCGACCCGGTCAACCTCCCTTCGGGCGACTCCCAGCTTGAGCAATGCCTCGCGCCCCATGGAGACAGCGCTTTCGAACAATTCGCGCTGGGCGTAGGCGATGTTGAGTCCATCGAGTTCAATCAACTTACGCCGGTCGAACACTCGAACCATTACCGCTGCCTGGGGGAAGGCCGCAGTCACCGCCTCGATGGAACGCCGATCGATCGTATCGCCGTCGTTGCAGAACAGGATCGCCTCGGCATCCGATGCACCAGCGGTGCGCAACAGGTCGAGGCGGGTACCATCGCCATAATAGACCTTGGCGCCATATTCCTCGCTCAGCTCGATCTGCGCAGGCTTGCTGTCGATCAGTGTCACCGGAATTTTCTTGGCCATCAGCATCTGCGCAACAGTCTGGCCGAACCGCCCATAGCCAACCACGATGGCGTTGGTTTCGGGCGAGTTCCGAAGTCCCTCAAGGTCGGGCTCCTCGACGACGGTGCGACTCTGCAACCATTCGATCAAACGCATCAGGAACGGCGTCGCGGCCATTGACAGCGTGACCACCGCGGCAAACAGCGACGCCGCCTCGGGCAGGATCAATTGGGCAGCGGCGGCCTGACCGAACAAGATGAATCCGAACTCGCCTGCCTGACTGAGCAGAAGGCCAAGCGACAGCGCTCGCCCCGCCTTCATACCGAACAACCGCGCGAGGAAGAAGATCACAGTCGCCTTGACCGTGATCATTCCCGCGGCGAGCCCGATCACCAGCCACGGCGATCGTGCGATTACTCCGAAGTCGAGCAGCATTCCGACCGACAGGAAGAACATGCCGAGAAGGATCGAGCGGAAAGGCTCGATGTCGCTTTCGAGCTCATGACGATAGGGCGATTCGGCAAGCATCACACCCGCAACGAAAGCCCCCAGCGGAACAGACAAATGGAGCGAGTGCATCAAGGAGGCGCTTGCAATAACCGCGAACAGCCCCGCAACGACGAACAATTCGCGCTCGCCGAGCCGCCCGATCAGCCGGAACAGCGGATCGATAAGGTAGCGCCCTGCAAGCACCAACGCGAACACCGCACCGACGGTGTAAATCGCGAGCAGCCATCCGGGCGGAGTGCTCGGATCGACCGGTGCACGCGACATGACCCCGATAATGGTGATCATTGGAACAATTGACAGGTCCTGAAATAGGAGGATCGAAAAGGCCCGCTCGCCGTAATTATTTTTCATCTCCCCCGACGATCGAAGCATCGGCAAAACCTGCGCCGTCGACGAGAGCGCCAGCGGAAGCCCAAGGGCAAGGCTTGCCGCGGGCGAGAAACCAAGCGCGACATGGATGAGCAGGCTGAGCGCGGCGCCACATAACAATACCTGAGCCAGTCCAAGCCCGAAGATCGCTTTGCGTAATCTCCACAATCGCCCCGGCTGCAATTCTAGCCCCACGAGGAACAGAAGCAGTGCAATCCCGATCTCGGAAATGCTCATGACCGATTGCGGATCGCGAACTAGGCCCAACACGCTTGGCCCAATGATGGCTCCGCCGACGATGTAGCCCAGTGTAGCTCCAAGCCCCAGCTTGCGGAAAATGGTAACAAAAATCAGCGCCGCCCCGAGCATCGCCGCGCCATCGATCAGGATCGCGCTTGCAGCGTCGGGAGCGTCGGTCATCGTTTCGAATCTTCGATCGCGGCGACGAGAGCCCGGAACGGAAGCAGCAACGCACCGTGTCTCGCAGTCCGAGATCGCGCAGGAACGAACGCCTCTAGTCCTGGCCAGTCGCCCGGGTCATCGCGCTTGCCGCTCAGCCAAGCATCGAACGACGCGACTGCAAATGCAACCTCGTCGCGGTCACAACCAATCGCGTGCTCGCCCATCAGCGCAGCCGCCGCCTGACCAAAAGCGCAGGCCTTGACCAATTGCGCGACCTCGCTGACCCGCCCGTCCTCAATCCGAATCTGTACGCGAGCGGTACTTCCGCAGGTCGGCGAGCGGAGATCGGCGCTTCCGTCAGGCGACTCAAGCTTGCCCAGATGAGGGATCGAGGCGGCAAGGCGGAGGATTTGGGCGGTGTAGAGCGGAGAGTTCATACCCGCCGCCAGGTCGTGCCGTTCGCGCCGTCCTCAAGCTCGACGCCTTCGACCTTGAGCGAAGCACGGATCCGGTCAGCCTCGGCGAAATCGCGGCGGGACTTGGCCGCGGCGCGCAATTCAATAAGGCGATTCACGCGGTCATGTTCACCGCTGCTCATGTCAAGGAAAAAATGCGGCCAGCGCTCCTTTTCTTGGAATAAGCCAAGGAGTAATCCGCTAGCAGTCAGGACTTTGGGATCGGAAATCGCAGCAAGTCTTGAGAGAGCAAGCGGTGTATTGAGGTCGTCGCAAAGCGCTTCCACCACGCCTTCATCGAAATCGCGCGTTTTGAGTTCGCTTTCGTCAATGAATGCAAACCGTTTCAATCGGCCGTACAGGCGGTCCAGCATCGCCTTCGACTGGGCGATCAAGTCCCCCGTCCATGGGAGGGGCTGACGATAATGCGCCGACAGAAGCGCGAGCCGAAGCACCTCGCCCTTTTGCTCCGCCTCGAACAATTCGTTGACAAGGACGAAATTGCCGAGCGATTTGGACATTTTCTCGGCACCCATGTCGACGAAGCCGTTGTGGAGCCAGTAACGCGCCAGCGGCGCCCCGCCATGGGCGCAGCGGCTTTGCGCGATCTCGTTTTCATGATGAGGGAAGATCAGGTCGAGCCCGCCGCCGTGAATGTCGATTGTCTCGCCGAGATGCGCGCGGATCATCGCCGAGCATTCGATATGCCAGCCGGGTCGGCCACGCCCCCATGGCGAGTCCCAGCCGATCATTCCGGCCTCGCTCGGCTTCCACAGGACGAAGTCGGCCGGATCGCGCTTGTAGGGTGCGACCTCGACCCGAGCACCGGCGATCATCGCACTTCGGTCGCGGCGGCTGAGCGATCCATAGTCGGGGTCAGACGGCACATCAAACAACACATGATCCTCGGCCGCATAGGCGTGGCCGAGTATGATCAGCTGCTCGATCATCGCGATCATCGACGCGATTTCGGCGGTCGCGTGGGGCGCGAGGTCGGGCGGGGCGACCCCCAGCGCCGCCATGTCGCCAAGATATGATTGCTCGAACCGCTCGGTGATAACCGCCGGCTCGACCCCCTCGGCCTTTGCCGCAGCGATGATCTTGTCGTCGACGTCGGTGATGTTACGCGCATAGGTCAGGCTGTCGCCGCCATATTGGTGCCGGATCAGCCGGGCGAGGGTATCGAACACCACCGCCGGGCGTGCGTTGCCGATGTGCGCGCGGCCGTAGACCGTCGGCCCGCAGACATACATCGTGATCCGCTGAGGATCGCCGGGGACGAAGTCGCGCCTGGTCCGCGTCATCGTGTCGTAGAAGCGGATCATTGCGCGACCCCGGGGACGCGGCGGGTTTCGACCCAGTCAACGATCGCCCGCCCGCTGGCGTTGAGCAGGGGAAAGGTTCGCGACCGAGTCATCCACCCCGGGCGCTCGGCCTGGGGACCATAGACCAGGTCGGTGGCAAGATTGGCGAGCAGGAAGAACAGGGTCGCGCCGATCAGCCCCTTGAGCATCCCGAACCCGCCCCCGAGCAGCCGGTCGATCGGCCCGACCAGCGAGCGCCGCGCCGCCCCGCCCAATTGGCGCGCAATCAGCTTGACCAGCAGATAGGTGGGGACGAACAGCAAGGCGAAAGCGAGCGCCGAGGCCCCGGCCTCGGTCCCGACGCTTCCCACCAGCAGCGCCTGAAGCGAGCCGTGAAACAGCTTAAGCGCAGCGATCGCCGCGATCCAGGCGAACAATGAAAGCACTTCATGGACGAACCCGCGGACGAACCCGATCACTGCTCCGCCGCCCAGAAGCAGGATCACGAAGATGTCTAGCGCGGTCATCGGACCCTCGGCTAAAGCTTCGCCGCGGACCGCGCCAGCCCCCAGTTCACCGCCCGAGGATGCGCTCGACCAGCCCGCGCAAATTGGCGAAGCGTTCGATCGCGATCCCGTCGCCGCCTTCGACGCCCGCCGGCACCCAGGCCTTTCCGAAGCCGAGCTTGGCGGCTTCCTTGAGCCGGAGTGCCATGTGCGCGACCGGGCGGATTTCCCCCGACAAGGCTATTTCGCCGAGCACGACGCAATTGGCGGGCACCGGGCGCTCGGACAAAGCGGAGACCAAAGCGGCCGCGACCGCGAGGTCGGCAGCAGGATCGGACAGGCGATAGCCCCCGGCGATGTTGAGATAGACTTCGGCCGAAGCGAAGCTCATCGCGCAGCGCGCCTCGAGCACCGCAAGCACCATTGCGAGCCGTCCCTGGTCCCACCCGACCGAGGCGCGCCGCGGAGTCGCGCCGCTTGCCAGCCGGACGGTCAGCGCCTGGATTTCGACCAGCACCGGGCGGGTTCCCTCCAGCGCGGGGAAGACGCTGGTTCCGCTCACCGCCTCGCCGCGCTGGGTGAGGAACAAGACCGAGGGATTGGGCACTTCGACCAGCCCCGCCCCGTCCATCGCGAACACCCCAATTTCATCGGTGCCGCCAAAGCGGTTCTTGGCCGCGCGAAGGATCCGATACTGATGGCTGCGCTCGCCTTCGAAGCCCAGGACAGTGTCGACCATATGTTCGAGCACCCGCGGGCCGGCGATGCTTCCGTCCTTGGTGACGTGCCCGACCAGAACCACCGCGCAGCCGCTCGCCTTGGCGTAACGGATCAGTTCATGCGCCGAAGCGCGGACCTGGCTGACGGTACCCGGAGCGCCCTCGATCAGGTCCGAGTGCATCGTCTGGATGCTGTCGATCACGACCAGCGCGGGCGGCCCGGTTTCGGCCAAGGTAGTCAGGATGTCGCGCACCGAGGTCGCCGCGGCAAGCTGGACCGGAGCCTCGCCGAGCCCGAGCCGGCGGGCGCGCAGCCGCACCTGGTCGGCGGCTTCCTCGCCCGAGATATAGACCGCGCTTCCCCCCGCCGAAGCGATCCGCGCCGCGACCTGGAGCAGCAGGGTCGACTTGCCGATCCCCGGATCGCCCCCGATCAGCATCGCCGAACCGGCGACGATCCCGCCGCCGATCGCCCGGTCGAATTCTGCGATCCCGCTGGTCAGCCGCCCGGGCAGCTCCGACGGCCCGGCGTCGAGCCCGACCAGCTCGATCGAGCGGCCGCCGCTCGACAGATCGTGGCGCGCCGAAAAAGCGGTGACGACTCCGCCGCCGTCCTGGACCAGGCTGTTCCATTCGGAGCAATCGGCGCACTGGCCCTGCCAGCGCGACGCGACCGACCCGCAGGCCTGGCAGACATAACGGGATTTCGGCTTGGCCATATTGCGACACGCTCTAGCGATACCGCGCGGCGAATGTCGAGACGGCGCGCAACCCTCGGCAAGCTTGGGGGTTGGCACGGACAGAGGAGACCATCATGCCATTCGCCACAGCCAAGGACGGAACCGAGCTTTTCTACAAGGACTGGGGCAAGGGCCGACCGGTGGTGATGACCCACGGCTGGCCATTGACCGGCGACACCTTCGACGATGCCGCGCTCAAGCTCGCCGAAGCGGGCTTTCGCTGCATCGTCCCCGACCGCCGCGGGTTCGGCCGCTCGGACCAGCCGTGGGACGGCTATGACTATGACAGCTTCGCCGACGACATAGCCGAGATCCTCGACGATGCCGGGATCAGCGAGCCGGTCGCTCTGGTCGGCTTTTCGATGGGCGGCGGCGAGGTCGCCCGCTACCTCACCAGATTTGGCGCGGCCAAGGTGACAAAGGCGGTGCTGATCGCTTCGGTGGTGCCCTATCTGCTTCAAGCCGAGGACAATCCCGACGGGGTGCCGCAGGCAAGCTTCGACGCAATGACCGCGGGGATGAAGAAGGACCGCGAGCATTTCTTTGCCGGATTCTTCAAGGATTTCTATGGAGTCGGCACATTGACCTCCCCCGTCAGCGAGGAAGTGCTGATGAACAGCTGGCGCCAGGCGATGATGGCGGGCCTGCGCCCGACGCTCGCCGCAGCCGAAGCCTTCGCGACGACCGACTTTCGCCCCGATCTGGCGAACTTCACCGTCCCGACCCTCATCATCCATGGCACCAAGGATGCCACCGTCCCGATCGAGGCCACCGCGCGGGCGGTCGCGGCCCAGGTGCCCGGGGCGAAGCTGATCGAATATGACGGATCGGCCCACGGCCTGTTCGCCAGCGACAAGGAACGGCTCATCGCAGACCTCCTCGACTTCCTCGGCGAGGGCGAAGCGGACGGCGAGTCGAGGCGGCGCGCGATCCCGCTAAGCGAAAACGCCTGAAGAC
>JBKKAQ010000032.1:0-6772 GCA_046714555.1 Sphingomicrobium sp.
CCAGCGCGTCCTGTCGACCCTGATCGGCGGACTTGCCGGTGGTGCCTTGATCGGCTGGCTGCTCGACGGCTGGTTCGGGACCGGGCACCTGCTCCTGGTCGTGATGATGGTGCTTGGAACCATCGCCGGCTTCTGGAGCATTATCAAGATTTCGAGCCGGAAGTAGGAGGATTACCCCGCGTGGCCGCTGAATCGGGCAAGATCGATCCGATGCACCAGTTCCTGGTCGAGCCTCTGTTCGGACGGGACTGGATGATCGCGGGCCAATCGATCGCCTTTACCAACAGCGCCGCCTGGATGGCCGCCGCCTTGGTCGCGGTATGGCTGTTCATGCTCGGCGGGATGAAGCGCGAGCTGGTTCCCGGCCGCTGGCAGATGGCGGTTGAGGGCTTCACCGGCTTCATCACCGGGATGATGGACGCCAACATCGGACCGGCGGGGCGCAAATATGTACCTTATGTATTTTCGCTGTTCATGTTCATCCTTACCGCCAACCTGCTTGGAATGCTTCCGACCGCTCTGGTCGGGGTTCATGCCTTCACCGTCACCAGCCATCTGACGATCACCGGGGTGCTGGCGCTCCTGAGCTTCGGGATCGTGCTGCTGATCGGCTTCGCCAAGCATGGCTTCCATTTCTTTTCGCTGTTCGTTCCGCACGGGGTCAAGGGGCCGATGGCGGTGGTCCTGTTTCCGATCGAGCTGATCAGCTTTCTGATGCGCCCCTTCAGCCTGGCGCTTCGATTGTTCGTGGCGATGACCGCGGGTCATATTCTGATGAAAGTGCTCGCCGGATTCGTCATCAACGGGATGAATGCCGACGCCGCGTGGGTCGCGCCGATCGTCAGCCTGCCGAGCTTCATCCTGATGATCGGGATCACCGTGCTCGAGTTGCTGGTCAGCGCGATCCAGGCTTATGTCTTCGCGCTGCTCACCTCGCTCTATCTCAACGACGCCATCAACCTTCACTAACCGCTGATTTTTCAAAGGGAGTTTCATCATGGACGCAGAAGCCGCAAAGCTGCTCGGTGCCGGTCTGGCCGCAATCGGGGTCGGAATGGCCGCATTGGGAGTGGGCAACGTGTTCGGCTCATTCCTCGAAAGCGCGCTGCGCAACCCGGCCGCCGCCGACGGTCAGCAGGGCCGCCTGTTCATCGGCTTCGCCGCCGCCGAGCTTCTCGGCTTGCTGGCGTTCGTCGTGGCGATGATCCTGCTGTTCGTCGCCTGACCGTTCGAACCAGCTAGGGGTCGGCCATGCCGCAGATCGCCCAGATCGGCGAAATCTACGCATCGCAGCTGTTCTGGCTGGCGATCTTCTTCGGCGCGATCTTCGTCGTCATCGGGCTTGGCATGCTGCCCAGGATCCAGTCGACGGTCGATGCCCGCGACGCGCGGATCGCGGCCGACCTCAGTGAAGCCGAAACCGCCCGGTCGAGCGCCGACGCGCTCGAAGAGGCTTATCGCGAGCGGATCGACCAGAGCCGCGCCGAAGCCGCGCGGCTCGCCGCGGAGGCCAAGGCCAGCGCGGCCAAGGCGACCGAGGCCAAGGTGGCCAAGGCCGACAAGGCGTTCGGAGTGAAGCTCGACAAGGCGATGGCCAAGCTCGGCGAGGCACGAAGCGCAGCGTTGAAGGACATCGAATCGGTCGCCGCCGACGCGACGCAGGAGCTGGTCGCCCGGGTCTCGGGACTGACGGTCGATGCGGGCGCCGCCCGCGCCGCGGTGACCAAGGAACTGGCGCATGGCTGACCCGCACATCGAAGCCGCGACCCACGAGGGCGTCCAGAGCCCGACGAGCGAACATCACGTCACTCCAACCGCGCTTGGAATGGACGCGACGATATATGTCGCGCTGGCGATGGTCATCGTGCTTGCGATCCTCGCCTGGAAAAAGGTCCCGGCGGCGATCGGCAAGAGCCTCGATGCCAGGATCGCCGCGATCCGCGAGCAGCTCGACGAGGCCGCCGCGCTTCGCCGCGAGGCCGAGGCGATCAAGGCCGAATATCAGGCGAGGGCCGACGCCGCCGAGGGCGAAGCCGCGGCGATGGTCGCCCGAGCGCATGCCGAGGCCGAAGCGATCATGGCCAAGGCCAATACGGACGCCGAAGCGCTGGTCGAACGCCGCGGGCGCATGGCCGAGGACAAGATCGCCGCCGAGGAACGCTCGGCGATTGCCGAGCTTCGAGCGACCGCGGCGACGGCGGCGGCTCGCGCCGCGGCCAAGCTGATCGCCGAGCGCAACGACGCCGACAGCGATGCCAAGCTGATCGACAGCGCGATCGCGGGGCTGGGCAAGACAGGCTGATCCGCGCACGACTAGGCCTGGTTCATCGTCAGCAGGTCGTAGGTCGCGAGCAGTTCGTCCTTCTGGTTGAAAATCTCGACTGCCCAGCGCACCTGGCCGGTTGCCATATCCTTGAGGCTCATCGAGCGCACGGTCAGCTCGACCCGCATTGCATCCCCCGGATAGAGCGGGGTGAGGAAGCGCAGGCTTTCGAGCCCGGTATTGGCGAGCACCGGACCCGGAGCGGGGTCGACGAACAGTCCCGCCGCGAAGCTGAGAATCAGATAGCCATGCGCCACTCGTCCGCTGAAGATCGGGTTGGCGCGCGCCGCCTCATCATCCATGTGGGCGTAGAAATTGTCCCCGGTGAAGGCCGCGAAATGCTCGATATCGTCGAGGGTGACGGTTCGGCTCGGTGTGCGAAGTGTATCGCCGACCCTGAGCTCGGAGATGCGCTTGCGGAACGGGTGGACCTCGACCTCGGTCTTGGGGGCGCCGGCGATATAGCTTCCGGCGATCGCGGCGATCATTGCGGGGGACGACTGGACCGCGCTCCGCTGCATGTAATGCTTGACCCCGCGGATCCCGCCCATCTCCTCGCCTCCGCCGGCGCGGCCGGGGCCGCCGTGGGTAAGCATCGGGAGCGGCGATCCGTGCCCGGTCGAATGCTTGTGGTTGGTGCGGTCGACGATCAGCATCCGGCCATGGAAAGCGCCCGCGCCGAGGACCAAGTCGCGCGCGGCGAGCGGATCGTGGGTGAATAGCGACACGACAAGGCTGCCCTTGCCGCGATTGGCCAGCGCGACCGCGTCGGCGAGGTCCGCATAAGGCATGATCGTCGCCACCGGGCCGAACGCCTCGATCTCGTGAGCCGCGGCGCAGCTCGACGGATCGTCGGAGCGAAGCAGGATGGGCGAGAGAAAGGCACCGCCCGTCGGGCCGGGATCGGCGGCGGGATCGCCGGCGACGATCCGTGCTCCGCCTGCCTGCAGCCCGGCGATCGCCGAGCGGACCGAATCGCGCTGGGCGGTGCTGACCAATGCCCCCATGCCAGTCGAATCGTCGCGCGGATCGCCGACCACGGTCGAAGCGAGCCGTGCGGCGAGCGCCTGCTCGACCTTGTCGATATGCTGCGCCGGGACCAGAGCGCGGCGGATCGCGGTGCATTTCTGCCCCGCCTTGGCGGTCATCTCGGTCGCGACTTCGGCCACGAACAGGTCGAATTCGGGAGTGTCGGGAGCGGCGTCGGGACCGAGGATGCTGGCGTTGAGGCTGTCGCGCTCGGCGATGAAGCGGACCGTTTCGCGGGCGATCGCCGGGTGGGACTGGAGCTGGATCGCGGTCGCCGCCGAGCCGGTGAAGCTGACGATGTCCTGCCCGCCGAGATGGTCGAACAGATCGCCGGTCGGCCCGACGATCAGCTGCACCGCGCCTGGCGGGAGAAGTCCGCTGTCGATCATTATCGCGAAGGCGGCTTCGGCGAGATAGGCGGTCGAGGAGGCCGGCTTGACGATCGCGGGCATGCCGGCGAGCAGGCAGGGGGCAAGCTTTTCGAGCATTCCCCAGATCGGGAAGTTGAAGGCGTTGATGTGCAGCGCGGCGCCGTGGCGCGAGGTGTAGAGATGCTGGCCAATGAAATCGCCCGCCTTGGACAATGGCTCGACCGCCCCGTCGAGCAGGACGGTCGAATCGGGAAGCTCGCGGCGGCCCTTTGACGAAAAGGAGAAGAGGGTTGCGGCGCCGCCCTCGATGTCGATCCAGCCGTCCTTGCGGGTCGCTCCGGTGGCGGAACTCAGCGCGTATAATTCTTCCTTGCGGGCGATGATCGCATTGCCGAGCGCTTTGAGCAGATGGGCGCGCTGGTGGAAGCTCATCGAGCGGAGAGCGGGGCCGCCGACCCGGCGGGCATGGTCGAGCATGCCTCCAAAATCGAGCCCGCCGCTGCCGGTGCGAGCGATCGGCGACCCGTCGATCGCCGAAACCAGGTCCAAAACCGCGCCTTCGCCGGGAATCCAGCGGTCGCGGGCGTAATTGAGCAATTGGCGGGGTTTCATTTGCCTCTCCCGGCGGACGCTGAAACCGGGCTTAAGGTCGCAAAGGTCACGGAGAAACAGGGCTTTTCGCCTGAGGGCGGGCGGGTCCAAGGGCGAAAGGAGGAGAGAATGGGCCGATCGAGCGCCATGCGGCCGAGCGTGGCAGATCAAGTCCTACATTGGAAGGGGTTTTGCGGGTTCAACGTTCGACCGGGACCGCGCAAGTCATCCAGGGCAAAATGTCAACTGGAACATTTGCTTGATTCGTTCGGTTGAACCGGCATTGCTTTGGATTCGGCGAAGGCCGAGATGCGGTAACCACGACCAGTCGGCAGGAGAAAGTCATGAAGACGATGATCAAAGGCTTCTTGTTAGGGGCGACATGCCTGAGTTTCGCGGCCTGCGATGTCGATCAGACCAAGGAGGGCAAGCTTCCCGAAGTCGACGTCGATGTGAACGCGAGCGGAGGGCAGGTTCCCGAGTTCAACGTCCAGGGCCCGAGCGTTGAAGTGGGCAGCGAGAACAAGACGATCGAAGTGCCGACGGTCGACGTCGACGTTCCCGACGACAAGGAGTAAGGGCTGAATCGCACGGCTCGGGCAGTCGCGGATTATCGTCCTTCGAATGTGGCGGTGCGCTTTTCGAGGAACGCCGCGACTCCTTCACGATAGTCGTTGGTGAAGCCGAGGCGGCGCATTTCGTCGCGCTGGAGATCGAGTTCCTGATCGAGCGTGCGCGCGCCGGTCGAACGGATGATCGCCTTGATCGCGGCGAGTCCGAGCGGTGGAAGCGCGGCGAGCTTGATTGCGAGGCCGTCGACCTCGGCGTCGAGCGCGGCGTCGTCGACCGCTTTCCATATCAGGCCCCATTCGGCGGCCTGGGTCGCGCCGAGCGGTTCGCCAGTGAGAGCGAGGCCGAGCGCCCGGGCGTGGCCGACGAGGCGCGGAAGATGCCAGCTTCCGCCGCTGTCGGGGATCAGGCCGAGCGCGGCGAAGCTCTGGATAAATTTGGCCGATCGGGCGGCAATGACGAGGTCGCAGGCGAGCGCGATATTGGCGCCCGCGCCCGCGGCGACTCCATTGACCCGGGCGATGATCGGCTGGGGAAGAGCGGCAAGGCGGCGCACCAACGGGTTCCAATATTGTTCGACCGTCGCTCCGAGATCGACCGGCTCGTCGGCGGCGACCGCTCGGTCGTTCAAATCCTGTCCGGCGCAAAAGCCGCGTCCGGCGCCGGTCAGTATGACCACCCGCGCAGCGCCGAGATCGTCGAGCGCGGCGGCAAGCTCGCGGTGCATTTGCGCGGTGAAGCTGTTCAAGCGCTCGGGGCGGTTCAACGTGATCCGGGCGATGCCGCCGACAAGGGCGAACTGGATGGTTTCAAAGGTCATTGCGCTTCCTCTGACCGTCGACCTCAATTTGGGTTCGCCGGTCCATGCTGGAGACGCGCATGCGCTTGCTCGAAAATGGATGCTGAAACAAGTTCAGCATGACGGGGAAGGGCAGCGCCGTACGGATTCGCAGGACGTCCGCTAAGGGTGGAAAGCAGACATCGGAGCCGCCTAGCGAGCAGCGACTGCAGGGACTACGTTTGCGTGCCTCGCAATCAAGAGCCACTGCGAACCATTCCGAAGATAAATGTTCGTGAAACGCCGGTTAAGTGTGCCCTTGCCATACAGTTGTCCAGTCTCACTACTGCTCGGTGCCTCAACCGTTTCTCGACCCATCACGATACCTACGTCACCCGTCACCGAAATCGTCTCGATGGTCCTCTCGAAGCGATCAGTTGCTATCGCGCCACTTCTTATCATTCCGAGCACTTGCTCTCTTGTCAGAACACGATTGCTTGGCGCGTTAACTCGATAGTTGGGATGAGTGAAAGCCTCCATTGCCTTTGCGTCCCCCGAATCTACCGCCCTGCGCTGCAGGTCGTCGATGGCCCGGAGCGCAAGATCATCCGCTGAGCGAAGGCTGGTCGCTTGCTGTGGCGGTCGAGACGGCGCGGTCATGCACCCGCTGAGCAATATCGCGGCACAAAGGGTAGCAGCATTTCTCACGGCAAATCTCCCTGTCTACCACGAAAATAGCCGATAGGCCCGCCTGCTGATAGTGGATGATCGCAGGGGGTCAAAAGCGGAGCTTCGTTCGGGGTGTTTGAAGCTGGCCGGCGAAATCGCTACATCAGCCTTATGGTCACCACCGAAACGGGCAAGCCGCCCAGCGTCAAGCCGATCGCGGCGGACGAGAATCCCGCGCTGATCGCGGCGTTCGAGGCGCGGGTTGCAGCCGACGAGTTCATCGAGCCCAAGGACTGGATGCCCGAGGCGTATCGGCGGACTCTGGTTCGCCAGATCAGCCAGCATGCGCATAGCGAGATCGTCGGGATGCTGCCCGAGGGCAACTGGATCACGCGCGCGCCTTCGCTTCGGCGCAAAGCGATCTTGCTCGCCAAGGTGCAG
>JBKKAQ010000033.1:0-4956 GCA_046714555.1 Sphingomicrobium sp.
CACGGACTGGACGTGGCTCAAGCTCTTGAGAAGAGTTGCCCGTTCGATCGTCGCCTTCATCGCCAGTCCTTGCCCCTTGGCCAACACCGCGCTCGTTATAGCGAGCCGGTGCGCCTTCGCCAGAGGGATCGGGAAATTGAGCGCGCGCGCCTGTGCGAAGCCGTCCCGGTCAGGACGGCATCAGCACCGAATCGATTTGGTGGACCACGCCGTTCGAGCGTTGGCCGTCGGCGCCGGTGACGACCGCCCTGGTTCCGACCGAATCGGACAGGACGATCTTGCCGTCTTCGCGGACCGCGTTAAGGGTCGCCCCGCCCATCGTCGCGAGCACCGCCTTGCCCTTGCCATTGTCGATCGCCTTGCCGATGTCGGCGGCGAGGATAGTACCTGGAAGGACATGATAGGTCAGCACCCCGGTGAGCTGGGCGCGCGAACCGGGCTCGAGCAGGGCATCGAGCGCCCCTGCGGGAAGCTTGTCGAAGGCGGCGTCGCTTGGCACGAGGACAGTGTAGGGCCCGGGGCCGGCGAAGGTCTTGTCGAGCCCGGTCGCCTTGGCCGCGGCGAGGAATTTGGTTTCGCTTGAAGCCCCCGCAAGCGCATCGGCGATCGTCTCGCCTTCGGTCGAGGAGTCGGCGGCGGGTGCGGAATCGGCGTCGGCGGCGGGCTTGTTGCAGCCGGCAAGCAGGATCAGTGCGGCGGCGAAGCCGGTGCGAATGGTCGTTTTACGCATGACATTATCCCCACGCCAAGACGATCATCGGGTGGCCGCACCGGTGAACGGCGGAACCAACCGATCATCTGATTTCGAAACTTATCAGATCAAAGCCGAGATCACCGCCTGAATCAACCGGGTCTTGGGATCGACCTGATAGATGTAGCCGTCATTATAGCGGTACATCGAATCGGCGCTGTCGGCATAGCGGTCACGGTAGAACAAGGGGACGTTGTAGGCGTCATAGCCCATCGGCATTGGCTGGCCGACCCCGAAATCGCCCGCGAGCAGAGCGGCGATTCCTTCGATCATCCCGCTGGACCGGTTGACCTGGTAAATTCCGCCGTCGCCGTAGCGATAGGCGTAATCGTCATTGTCGGCATAATAATTCTGATACTGCGCCGGGACGTTGTAGAAATCATAGTCCATCGGATAGCGCTGACCGACCGAGAAAAAATTGCCGTCATTGTTGAACAAGGGGAACAATCCGTCGATCAGCCCGCGGTCGCGGTTGACCCGATAGGCATAGCCGTCGACCTCGCGATAATAATATTCGTCATTGTCGGGATACCAGTTGCGGAACGAGGCCGGAAGCAGGCTGCGCTGATAATTGCCGCTCAAGCGCGTTCCGATGAGCTTTTTCGCCTGGCCGGGAGGAAGGCAGCCATTGGTCTTGGCGGCGAGCCCCGGAGGGCAACCGTCGATGAAGCCGCGCGCGCGGTCATTGTCGGCATAGCGCGAGCCGAATTCGCGGTCGTCGCGGTCGAGCGTATCATCATCGCGATCGCGGCGATCGAGCTTGTTGCTCGCATTGCCGCGGTGGTCCGACGACTTGATTCGCTCCGAACGCTCCTGTTTCTTTTGTTCGCCGCGGTCGGCAGATTTCCGTTCGGCGCGCTGCTCGGCCGAAGCGAGGCGCGTTTCATGCCTGGCACCGCCGCGATCGGCCTTGGTGTACTTGCCGCCGCCGTGTTCGGCCTTGGCGTCCTGTCCCCCGCCTTGCCCACCGCCGTGGCCGCCGCGCTCGGCGAGGGCGGGCGAAGCGATCGCCAGTGCGGCCGCTCCCGCCGCCAAAATCCACTTGCTCATGTTGATCTCCTTCATATCGGATATCCAACGGTTCGCGGAACGGGTCGTTCCACCCCCCGTCGCCAATGCCGAGCGCTTGTTCGTTCGAAGATGAACGCCATATTTCCGGGACTTAGCGCCGGATCGGACTAGGTCAGCCGGGCGGCGAGCTGGGCGAAGGCGGCTATATCGGCGTCGTCATGGTAAAGCCCGAGCCCGACGCGAAGCACGTCGCCGCGGACGTCGGTGATGCAGTCGCTCGCCGCCAATGCGGTCGACCAGCGCGCCGCGTGCGCGCTGTGGAAGGCGAGGAAGCGCGTGCTGGGCGACGTGCCCGGGGGGTTGAGCAAATCCGCCTTGCCGAGCGGGGATTGGGCAAGCGCCTTGACGAGGCTGCGCTGCAAGCCTGCGACGTGGGCCGAGATGGCCGCGGTGGTCAGCGCTTCGGCGTAGAGCATCCGGCGGACCGCGTTGAAGCGGTACAAGGCCGACGGATCGAAGGTCGCGCCGATGAAGCGCATCGCATCGCCCGAATAGCCAACAATGCCGGGCGGCAAGGTCAAATCCTCGATCTCGGCGAACCAGCCGGTGATCGGCGGGCGCGGAGCGAAGCCGGGGGGTGCGTGGAGCAAGCCCAGGCCTTCGCCCGCCATGGCATATTTATAGCCGCCGGCGAGGAAGAAGGCCGACCGCGCGACGCTTTGCGGGAAGGGGGAAGGAAGTGCCATGAAGCTGTGGTAACCGTCGACCACCAGCCATGGTCCGGCGGGGTTGGAGAGAGCGGCGAGCGGGGCGAGCTGGGCGAGCTGGCGGGCGGTCCCGAACAGGACCTGGCTGACGAAGATGAAGTCGTGATTTGCCTCGCTCGCGGCGTCGGGCAAGCGTTCGAGCGGTTCGACCGTGAGGGTGATTTCGCCGGCTTCGACCCAGCGCGCGAATTGGCGGCGGGCGCTGTGGAATTCGCCGTCGCTGGTCAGCACCCGCAAGCGGCGGCCGAAGCGGCGCGGAGCGGCCGCGGCGAGCCGGACGAGGAAATCATGGGTGTTGGCGGCGAAGACCACCGCGTCGGGCATGGTCGAGCCGAGCTCGGCGGCGATGTGGCGCTGGGCTTCGGGCCAGACCTCGCGCATCACCCGGTCCCATTTGCGGTCGGCGAGGCGAGCGGCGTCGTCCCACGCCTCGACCTGGCCCGCAAAGCTCGCGTCGGGCCACAGATGATGGCTGTGCGCGGCGAAGTGCAGCCGCCCGGGCGCGGCGCCGAGCGAGCGCGAAAAGAGGTGCTTGAAGCTCACAAACCCGTTGTCAGGCCGGGGGGCGGTTAAAGCGGGCGGGGTCGAGCCCGCGGCCTACTCGCCGGAGCCTCCGGTCGGGAGGCCTGCGCCAACGCTTCCGATATTGCCGAACAATTCCTCGAAGAAGCTACGGTTGCGGCCAAGCGTCGGGGTCTTGCCGCCGGCCGGATCGATCGAGGCGACCAGCTCCTCGCCGGTGCGATTGACGGCGGCGACATTGCCCGCAGCATCGAAGCGGACATGAAGCACGGTCTGATCGGCGACGCGCGGGCGGCGGAAGGCGAAAGTGGTGGTGTCGCGTGCGACATAATACCAGTCGTTGGCGCTGAACTGCCCGGTGAAAGTCGGGCGGCCGAGGGTCTTGGCGACCGAATCCTTATTGTCGACCCCGACCCGGAGCGCGCCGGCGAGGTCCTTGTCGAGGACGAAGCCGCGATGCTCGCGAATCCCGGCGCAGCCTCCGAGCAGCGCAACACAGGCTATCGCGATCGCGATTCGGCCAAACCGAGGATTCATCTTATTCTCCCGCACCTACTTCAGCCGCGTGCGTTGCCCGGCGCAGGACTTGCACCGCATGGTCGTGGCCTCAATATGCGCGACACGGCCAAAGGCGCAAGGGTCGGCAAGAGAGGAAATGGCAAATGCGCGCATTGCTGTCCCGCCTGATTTCGGGCTCGCGACCGTCGCACCCATTGTATGAACGGGTGGTGAGCGAGGCGCGTGAGCGCCACTGGTACATCGCGGGCGAGGCCGAGGATTCGATCGACGGGCGCTTCGCGGTGCTGGCGACCTTGCTCGCGCTCGCCAGCGTCCGGCTCGAACGCGGAAGCGAGGCGGCCAAGCGCGCCGGGATTGATCTGACCGAGCGCTTCATCGCCGACATGGACGGCGAAATCCGCCAGCTGGGGATCGGCGACCCGGGGGTCGGCAAGCAGGTCGGGGCGATGGTCGGAGCGCTCGGCGGGCGGGTCGAGGCGTGGCGGCGGGCGATCGGCGGCGAGGAGCAATGGGACGAAGTGCTGGTACGCAGCCTGTATCGTGAGCGGGCACCGGGGGAGCAGGCGCAGGCGCACAGCCTCGCGGCGGTTCGCGGCTTGTGGGACAGGCTTGACGCCGCCGACGATGGCGCAGTGATCGCGGGAGAATGGCAATGAGTGATTTCGCTCACCGGCTGACGCTCGACCGGATCCGCGATGGCGAGCGGATCGATCTGGTCGCCGACGCCGCCGAATGCGGCCGGATCGCCGAGCGGCTCAACCTCGTCGCGCTCGACCGGTTCGAGGCGCATGTCGCACTGTCGCGCGAAAGCGACGAGGTGCGCGCGGCGGGACGGATCAAGGCCGCGCTGACCCAGAGCTGTGTCGCTAGCGGCGAGCCGGTCGATGCGCATGTCGACGAGGCGTTCGACCTCAAGTTCGTCCCCGAGCCGGACGGGGCGCGCGGCGGCGAGGAAGCGATCGAACTGAGCGAGGGCGAGTGCGAGATCCTGTTTCACGACGGAGCGGCGATCGACCTTGGAGCGGCGCTGGCCGACACGCTCGCGCTGAGCCTCGACCCCTATCCGCGCAGTGCCGAGGCCGATTCGGCGTTGAAGGCGGCGGGGGTGCTGAGCGAGGAGCAGGCCGGGCCGTTCGCCGGGCTGGCGAAATTCAGGGGAGATTTGGGGGGGTAGTTTTCGCGGGCCGAGATTCGCCTCCACCTTGCTGTCCCCTGCGCTCGCCATGCCCCCGGCATGGCGTACTCGGGAACTCCCCTCCACCACGCCGCTGTGCGGCGCGGTCCCCCTCCCCACCTTTGGTGGAGAAACCGTTTAGAAGGGGATGTCGTCGTCGAGGTCCGTGTCGAAGGCGGCGGGATGGGGGCGCGAATGGGGCGTTGAACTAC
>JBKKAQ010000034.1:0-22483 GCA_046714555.1 Sphingomicrobium sp.
GCACCCGTCATCCACGGTCTCCCACCATGGAGACCCGCTGATTCAGAGTTTCAGATAAAGCGCAGCTGTAATGCTAGAACTTCAACCCGGCGCGAACGCCGATCGTGCGCGGTGTGCCGGGTACGACGAGGGTTCGCGTGCAACTGGCGCAGGCGACGTAGCGTGATAGATCGTTGCGCTTGTCGAACAGGTTGTGCGCATAGGCTTCCATCGAGAAGCTGCGCCAGTCTACCCCGGCGGCTATATCGAACAGCGCCGCCGAACGGATCCGCCCGAGGAAATCATTGGGATTGACGCGGACGCCCAGTCCGTAAGGCACCAGCAGGATCTGCTTGCGCAACGTGGCCGACGCTGAACTTTGGTAAGCGGCTCCTAGCTGAAGATGCGCCTTGGCATCTGTGAATACAGGCCAGCTGTAGCGAGCGGTAGCGGTAAGCTTCAGTTTCGGCGTGATCGGCAGGCGAGTACCCGAGGGGACCGAGACGAAGTTGGCGTAATCATCGCTTGAGGGGACGCTGCACGTTGGGTCGGGCGAGTCAAAGAAACACAGCTGTCCCTTCGTTTTCGCGTCTGTGTAGGCCCCCGCAATGTTGAAGTTGAAGCCGCCGCCAACATAACTGACATCGGTTTCGAGGCCGTTGACGTCGGCGTTCTGGCCGTTGTGGATTTCGGTGAAGCTGTTGAGACCAAGAAAGCTGTACTGGAAGCCTTTCCAACGTTGGTGGAATACCGCGCCGTTCCAGCGGATCGCTCCTCCCGCGGTGCTAACCTTCCAGCCCAACTCATAATTATTGAGGAAGTCGGCCGCATAGTTTCGCACAGTCGAGCGACGATTTATGCCGCCCGGGCGGAACCCTCGGGACCACGTCGCATAGAGCATGAGGTCGTTGGTCGGCTTGTATTGGAGGTTCAGGCGGTGCGTAAAGCCCCGATCCTTTGCCCGTTTCAGAACAACCGACCCGTTCCTGAATTCGCCAAGGTTCGTGCAGGGTGAGCCGCCAACCGCCGGCGGCACTAGGGTGAGTGAACTGCTGTAGGTGTCCGTCGAGCGGTCATAAAGCCGCTCGCCGCTAGCCGTAAAACATTGTGCCACGCCGGTCCGGTTGCTGCCTGCAGCATTGGGAGGACTATCCGAAAAGCCATTGCCGGGATTTCGCCCGAAGCCGAAAAAGCCAATCAGCGTGTTGTCGAATTTGAAGAGGCGACCTCCCCCGGTGACCGTCACCTTGGGCAATATGTCTAGGCTCGCTTCGCCAAATAAGGCGTAGTCGCGATCGATGCGCTTCTGCTGAGTCAGCCACAAGCTTCCAGGGGAGCCGTTCACCGACAGGTTGGGATCGAGGCCGTCCACCTTGTAATCCTGATGGATGAGGTTCGACTGCCGCTGATAAAAGGCGCCCGCGATCACCCGGAACGGCTGGTCCGACGGCGACGCGATGCGGAACTCATGGCTCATCTTGCGGAAATGATCGGTCGCGACGATCCGCTGGCGCGGGTCGATATAATTGCCGCTGCTGTCCTGATAATAGAAATAGCCCAGACCGCCGCCCGCATAGCTTGCATAGAGCTGGTCGTAGGCGTCTGCGTAATCGCTATAATCCGTCGCGGTGTATGTCCGACGGTCAAGATACGCGCCGGCGTAGGTCACGTCGAAATTGCCTAGCTTGCCCTCGACCGTCAGGGCTGCCTGAACGAACTTGTCCGTGCGCACTTCGGGGAAAAGCCGGTCGATCTTGAGTTCGCCCAGCTCCGGATCATAGGCGAAACTGCCATCGGCCTCGAGGTGCTGGTAAAGTACAGTTGGCGTAATCGTCCAACTGTCGTCGAGATCAATCTTTAGCGCGGCACGGCCACCATAGACATCCTGCCGGTTGAAATTCTTTTTGACCAGATTGGCGTTGTTGACCGTCAGGTCCGGAATGTCCGAATAAATATAGTAAGTCCGGCTACCGAGAATATTGTTGATATACCCGGCGTCCCGCTGCGCAAACGCGACTCCGCGGAAGGCGATGCGCTCGGCGATCGGCAGGTTGATCATTCCCTCAATCTTGCCGCCGACCCCGCCATGCGCGACGCTGTTGATGTCGCCGTCGACTCGCCCTTCGGCAACGCGCAGCTTGGGCTTGTTGGTAATGATGCGGATCGTGCCCGCTTCCGATGATGCGCCGTAGAGAGTGCCCTGCGGGCCTGCCAGGCTTTCGATCCGTGCGATGTCGTAGATATGGACGTCGAGCGTGCCACCGATCGTCGTAACCGGCTGCTCGTCAAGGTAGGTGCCGACCGACGGCAAGGAGCCCGAGTGATTTCCGTCGCCGCCGGATGCGACGCCGCGCATGTAAACCACGGTGAGGCCCGGCTGCGTAGTTTGGAAGCTGACCGACGGAAGCTGTTTGGTATATTGCTCGAAATTCGAAATGTTGAGCTGGTCGAGGCGACGAGTGCCGATCGCCTGAATGGATATCGGAACCCGCGACAGATTCTCCTCGCGCTTCTGCGCCGTGACGATGATTTCCTGCAAGTCGGGCGAAAGCCCGTCCTGAGAGACTTGCGCCGCTGGCGAGGGCGCCGTGTCGTTGACACCGGTCTGTGAAATAGCTGGGGAGGCGAGGGCGGTTGAGGCAAGCAGTGCGACCGTGACAGTACGCAGATTTCCGCCGCCCATAAATCACCCTTGTTTCGCTTACTCCATGCTGCGAGCGCGAAGCCGTGACGTCAATCGATGGCGCCGGAAAACCCGATATTCACTCTTGGCGTGGCCCAAATGTCACGGGTGCATCGGGGTAGGCGGCGGTGACCGATCCGAGCGCTTCGACCAGTTCTCCCAACCACGGTTCATAAGCACGCCATTCCTCTACGGAGTCGCGGTAGATCGGCTGACGGACCTGTTCGCTCGACGGGGTGCGGATCGCGCGCTCGGTCTGGTGGAAGACGAGACAAGCCGGGTCGAACGGCAGCCCGCAGGCCTCGAGCAGGGCCCGTATCTCGGCTTCGGTATTGTCGACGAGCCGCTCATAGATGACGCGGTGGACGCGGCCAGGGGCGACCCCGTCGACGTGGGCCATGAGCCGCACATAGTCAGAGTAATAGGTGCCAAGATCGGTGAGGTCGTACGCAAAGGTCTGGCCGCGCGCGAAATGCTGCCGGTAGTTGGCGAGGCAGCAACCGATCGGGTGGCGACGCACGTCAATGATCCTCGCCCCGGGCAGCACCGCGAGAATGAAGGGCACGAACAGCCAGTTGTTGGGCAATTTATCGATGAAGTGCGGGCGGTCGGTCTGGCGCTGGGCCGCGGCTCGGCGAAGATAGGATTCGCCGAGTTCGGCTCGCTCGGCCGAGCTGAGCCCTGCCAGCGAAGCGGGATAGGGATCGGCGCTTCGGGCAATCGCCGGCAAGTCGGGCAACTCACCCGTTCCTTCGATCGCCGGATGGCTCGCCAATATCTGCTCGACCAGCGTCGAGCCCGCGCGCGGCATGCCGAGCACGAAGATCGGATCGCGGGCCGCTGCTTCGCCGCGATGCACCGTGAACCGGTCGGGCGTCGCGGCGGCGATGCTTTTGTCGACCATCGCGGTGGTTTCGCGGCGGCGGTAGGGTTGCATCTCCAGTCGACTCGAATTGCCGGCCCGATAGTGAGCGAAGGCCGCGGCATAATCGCGCGCGTCGTGCATCGCCTTGCCGAGCGCGAAGTCGAGGTGAAGCCGGTCCTCGGCGGTGATAGTTGGGTCGGCCAGCGCGGCACGCATCGATACGATATCGGCCTCGTCGAAGCGGACGGTCTTAAGGTTGGCAAGGCTCCACCAGACTTCGCCAAGCGTCGGCTGAACGATGAGTGCTTGGCGATAGGCGGCAATCGCCTCGTCGAGGCGGCCGAGCGTTTTCAGCATCGTGCCGAGGCTGAGCCATACCTTGGGCTGGCGCGGGGCGCGTGCGATCACGAGGCGATAGCTGTCGATCGCCTCCTCGAAGCGGCCAAGCCTGCCGAGGATCGCTGCCTGGAGATTGCGGTGGCCGAGCTCGTCCGGTTCCTGCGCGAAGATCGTGTCGAGCAGGTCGAGTGCTTCGGCATAGCGGCCGGTGCGATTGAGGATCAGGGCCAGATTGGCGCGGGCCGGGGTAAAGTCGGGGGCAATCTCGACCGCGCGCCGGAGCAGCGTCTCGGCGTCCTTCATTCGCCCAAGACGGGCGGCCAGCTCGGCCATCATGCGGATCGCTGCGGCATCGAACGGGTCTTCCTTGAGGTGCGCGCGCAGCAGCGGCTCGGCGATCTCGAGCCGATCGTCGACCATCGCCGCGCCGGCTTCGAGCAGGCGGGCGTGGGCTGGCAAGGAGTAGGATGGCGACTGGCGCATGAACGATAGAGGTAGGATGACGCGGTGCGGCTAGGCAAGCGGCGAACCGGACCAGCGGCGGGCGCGGCGAGGAATATTTCAAGCGCCCGAATTGAAAGCAGCCGAGCGCTCGAGATTGGGCAAATGACCGGCCCCTTCGATGGTGACTCGCCGCGCGCCGGTGATGACCTTGGCGAACCTATCGCTCAGCGCGAGGGGGCGGCGGGCCAAATTCGGCCGATAAATTCATCTAAGTTTCTACAAGCGCAGAGAAAAACTGTGAGGTGCAGTGATTGGATATCGCACTCCTCCTGCAATTTTTGCGTGACGACTTATATCTTCGGATGCTTCCGGTCTTCCATCGCGGAATGTCTGCTATATTGGCCTGTGATGAGATGGGGAATACCATCGAACTGGACAGGTCGGAGGAGATTATCGGCAATGTGCATGAGGCTAACATAGCTCTGGCGCAGGAATCTTCGACAGCTGCGTTACTGCCGTCGGCGACTACTGACCTGACGCTGGATGACGCTGGTATTGCACGCCGCCGCCACGCTCCTTGCCGACGATCCGACGGGACTAAAGCAACAACTAGCGCAAGTGGTTAATTCTCCTCCTCCCAACCGCGTTTCAGCCGGCCTTGCGCTGCGATTGCTGGCTATGGCCTTGCTTGCGACGATGATCGCGCTGATCAAGCTCGCCGAGCAACGAGGGGCGACGCTGGCTGAAATAATATTCTTTCGCCAGTTCTGCGCCGTACCGCTCATTACCGTCTGGCTGTTAGCCGGGCCGGGCTGGCGCTCTATCGCCACTCGTCGCATCGGTGCACATGTACTGCGGACCGTGCTCGGATTGCTGGGAATGGTCACGGCCTTCGGGGCGGTATTGCTACTTCCGCTGGCGGAGGCAACGACCTTGCAGTTCACCGTGCCAATCTTCGCGACAATCTTGGGGGCGGTGATTCTGAAGGAGCCCGCGGGCCTGCACCGCTGGGGCGCGGTGCTTGTCGGCTTTGTGGGCGTTCTTATCGTGGCGCAGCCGGGAAGCGGCCGTTTCCCTTTATTGGGAACGGGGGTGGGCCTGACCGCGGCGCTACTCGGCGCTACCATCGCGATCTTCCTGCGGGAGATCGGCAGAACCGAAAACTCGTCGACCACCGTTTTCTGGTTCACCATATTGTCGCTGCCACCCCTGGGGATTGCGTATCTGTTCAATTTCCAACTGCATGATTGGATCACTTGGGCATTGCTAGCCGGCATCGGCGTGATCGGTGTCGGAGCGCAACTGGCGCTGACTTCCTCAGTCCGTTTCGCTCCGGTCTCGAGCGTGGTTCCAATGGACTATTCGAGCCTGATCTGGGGAACTCTTTACGGGTGGCTGCTGTTCGGATCCTTGCCCGGCGCGACAACATGGATCGGCGCGACGATCATCATCGCTAGTGGCCTGTACATCGTCTATCGCGAGCACCGGCTGAAAATCGTCGAGACTGAAGCCGCGATCGGCACTCCGTGATCGCCCCACGCACGACGATCCGCCGTGCTTTCTCGGGTCGGCTCAATCGACAAGATCGCGCAGGTTCACGGCCATATTTTCACCGGGCTGTCCCGCAAGCTGAGACGAAGCTGCGTCAGCGGGATACACGGCTCGACCGAAGGTGCTTCAGCGGCAAAAGACGCTCTGCTCAAGAAGCATCGCTATTTGTACTCGACCAAGACTTCCCGATAAGGCCGGTGGCCGACGTTTCGAGCTGCGTGGGTGGCTGGCACTCGCAGTCCCTTGCCCGGTTCTGACAGCACCTCGAGGAAGCCGTCGTCGAGTTTAAGCGACAAAATAGCACCGGTTGGAACGTCCAAAACGCCCAAATCCTCTCCGGCAGAACCAGTGACCTGAAGTGGGGCTCCCGCGATCGTGTACCACATGTAACTATGCTCGTGGGTGTGCAGGGGAGTTTCCTCTCCCGGCGCAAGCTCCAAATTCCAAACGATCACCTTGTCGTTCTCGAAAACCCTTTGCGATCCCACTCCGGCCATTCGCTACCTCCTGATCGCCGGCGACTGACCTACGGCGCGAGAGCAGACGTTGCAATGCAGCGATTTATGCGGCGGGCGACGAGATCGAACGACTTTTTTCGAACGCGCAGTTATCGAACCGTCGCCTTGATGTCGACGTCCATTGGCTGGGGCCGGGTCTGCTCGAATGACGGACGACGCTCCAGCAATGCGGCATATTCGGTCAGATTTGGGTATTTGCCGCGCCAGCGAAAATCCGGGTGGTCGACGCTGTACCCCGCCTCGACCATGAACTCCCAAAGCAGAAGCGTCGTTCCAACAGCGATGTCGCCCAGACTGATCGGGCTTGCATCATCGACACGACGCCCGCCAATCTGCTTCTCGAGCTCGGCAAGACCGCCGCGAATCTTTCGCTCCTGACGCTCGACCCAAGGTTTGCTCGGCGTTTCTCGATTAAGCTCCATAAGCAGGTCCTGGGCGATTTCCATCAGCCGTTCGCCCAACATCTGCAGGAAGCGCTCATGCAGGAAATCGTCGACCCCCGCAGGCATCAGCGCGGGCTGCGGATGCTTCTTTTCGAGCCATTCGAGAATAAAGCTCGAATCGTATACCGTCTGCCCATTTTCGCCGATGAGGATCGGTAATTGCTCGAGCGGGTTATATTGCGGAGTGCAAGTGGCATCGCCCCACGGAACGTCATGGCGCGCCTCGAACGGAATGGCCTTTTCCAACATCGCGATCGCGACCTTGCGGCCGAACGGGCTGGGGCGGGCATTGATCAAAGCGTAAGGCACAAGGTCGGCTCCTCTCAGTGGTTGGGAACGGGCACGGCTCGCGCGACTAGTAGCGGGGAAGCAGCTTGCGGTCCTGGAGGTTGCCGAGCCAGTACCGGAAGGTGTCCGTGGTATCGTACGACTCATGGAATCCGGCCTGGCGGATCTTGATGCCGCTGACGAAGAAGGACAAAGGGATTTGTTCGCGGGTCAATCCTGGCAGGAAGCAAAAGTCCGCGAAGTGGTGGGACTCCCCGAGCAGTTGGTCGAGGGGCGGCGCGGTGAGGCGCTGCCCGGCGACCACCGCGTCCCACGCCGCCGCCTGGGCCGGCAAATAGGTCGACAGCCGGCGCTCGAGGTCCGGGCCGGCTTCGACGCCGAGCTGGTCCATCATCGCCGGCCACAGGGCGCGCCACTCGAACACGTCGCCGTTGGTAACGTTGAAGATCTGGTTGCCTGCCGATTGCGTCGACGCGCAGAACTCCAGCGCGCCCGCGACCAGGCGGGCGTCGCTGGCCTCCCAGACGAACGAGGCGCCCCCGGGGTAGCCGCAGGGCTCGCCATTCTGCCTGCAGACCGCGGCGTAGATGCCGATCGCCAAGGTCAGGCTCATGACCGCCCCAGCCGGGCCGCCGCCGATGACCGGCTGTGGGCGGATCACGTTCCACCGGAAGCCGTGCTCGGCGGCCTTTTCGATCAGCAGGTCCTGCTGCAGCCAGTAGAAATTCTCGTGCGGGTCGCGCGGGTCGCTCTCCCGGGCGGGAATTGCCATCGGGTGGAGGTGGATGCCGTAGGCCTTGGTGCCCTGCAGGATCGTCACCTGTTCCAGTCCTCCCGCGCCGAGCAGCGGCTCGAGGGTGTTCCGCAGCATCGCAAGGTTCAGCTGCATCAAGTGCGGATCGGTCCACCCGCTGACCAGCCCGTCGGCCTCGACCACCGCGGTGAAGGCGAGGTGGGTGACGCCGGCCAGCGCGGAGAGGGCCGTCCGGGCGGCCTCGGCGTCGCCGAGGTCGACCCGCAGCCGCTCGTAGGGCTTGCTGCTGGACAGCTCCGGGTCGCGCCGGCTGACGGCGACACAATCCCAGCCTTTGTCGAGGAAACGGTCGAGCGCGGCGCTGCCGACCACTCCGCTGGCGCCGGTGACGAGGACCTTGGGCATCTGTTTTCCTTCGTGTGCAGTGGTGAGCCACACTAATCACGATCCGAAATCGCGCAACGAGTTCCGAGACGGCGTCCAACAAACATGGCGGTCCACCGATCGATCCATCGCACTGCGCAGAGCGGCTGTTTAGTTTATGAAGAGGTCAAGGGCTGCTCAAACCAGATTGGAAGATCTGACGGCAAAACCGAACGGGCGCAGAACATTGCATTTGCTCCATTCTAGCCTAGCAGGCTTGTGCAGGCTTGTGCAGGCTTGTGCAGGCTTGTGCAGGCTTCGGTTTCGGAACCGGGGTAGATTACGGGGCATGGATTCGTATTTGTGTCCTCTCTTCGCCCGCTGTGGCGGGAAGCAAAAATGGTAGGAGCCGGTAAAATGGGAAGAGTCGACGGTAAGATCGCGATCGCCGACCATCGATGAGGGCGGTGCTGTGCCATGAGTTCGGTCCGCCCGACCTGCTGCGCATCGGCGAAACTTTGCTCGCCGCGCTTGTTCCGGATGCCATACGGATCAAGGTCGTTTCAGCTGGCGTCAATTTCCCCGATACGCTGATCATCCAGGGCAAGTACCAGAAGCGTCCTGTGCTTCCCTTCGCACCGGGATTCGAAGTTGCCGGCCAGATCGAGGAAGTCGGGGCGGATGTGACGCTGTGGCAGCCTGGCGACCAAGTCGTCGGGTTGGCAATCGCGGGTTACGGCGGCTATGCGGAATATGCAGATATCAGGGCGCGGGAGGCCGTAGCGATCCCGGCCGGGGTCGATGCCGTTACCGCGGCAGCTCTCTACACCGCATATGGTACGGCCTATCACGCCCTGATCCAGCGCGGGCGGCTGGTAGCCGGAGAAACCGTCGTGGTGCTCGGCGCAACGGGCGGTGTCGGGCTCGCTGCCGTCGACATTGCTACCGCTTTGGGCGCGCGTGTGATTGCGGTCGGCACGTCGGTAGATAAGCTGGAGATTGCGACGCAACGGGGGGCCGCGCATGCACTGGTTTTTGAGGACGGTTCGCTGACCGAAAAAATACGCTCGCTGACAGGCGGACGAGGCGCGGATGTGTGCCTCGACATGGTCGGCGGCGACGCGTTCGCTCAGATGTCTCGGGCAATGGCGTGGGACGGCCGACTGCTGGTCATCGGTTTCACGAGCGGGTCAATTCCATCACTTCCGGTCAACCTTCTGCTGCTCAAGGGTTACGCGGCGATCGGAGTTTATTGGGGGCGCTTCGTCGAGCGATCGCCGGAGACGAACAGCCAGAACTTCGACCGGCTCTGGCAACTGCTTCGGGATGGGCAAATCGCGCCGCATGTGCACCGCACCTACTCGATGGAAGAAGCGCGGGACGCGTTGAACGATCTGCTTTCACGCAAGACCGCTGGCAAGCTCGTGCTTTTGGGTTTCGCCGCCCGCTGACACTGCAGAAAGAAAAATGCCCATGTCGAAGCTTGCGGCTTGACGATTTCACTCTCGGGACGAGGGATCGGTCGGACGCAGCCTGCACGATGCACAATAAGCTGACGCTACAATAGCTCCCATCCCTAACGCTGGAGGACCGAATGAGATACAAGCTACTGGGCCGTTCGGGATTGCGCGTCTCCGAATTCTGTCTGGGCACCATGACCTTCGGCGAAAGCTGGGGATGGGGAGCCGATGCGAAGGAAAGCGCCCGATTGCTTGATGCCTTTCTCGGTCACGGCGGCAATTTCATCGACACCGCCAACATCTACACGTCGGGAGAGGCCGAGGAGATCCTCGGTGACGACATCACCTCCGGCCGGCGTAACCGCGTGGTCCTTGCGACCAAATACACCGACCTCGCTCCCGGTGACGAGGCGCACATCAATGGCTGCGGCAACCATCGCAAGAACATGATCCAGACGCTCGAGCAGAGCCTCATGCGGCTGAAGACCGACCGCATAGACATCCTCTATATCCATACCTGGGATTACACGACCCGCCCGGACGAGGTGATGCGGGCGCTTGATGATCTCATCCGCCAGGGAAAGGTGCTTTATGCGGGGATCAGCGACGCTCCAGCCTGGGTCATTTCGCGCTGCAACGAGATGGCGGATCGCATGGGCTGGTCACCGTTTGTCGTCAACCAGTTCGAGTACAGCTTGGTCGAGCGAGGGGCTGATCGCGAGATCGTCCCCATGTCCAAGGCGCTCGATGTCGCGATGGTCGCCTGGTCACCGTTGGGCGGAGGGATTCTGACCGGGAAGTATACTCAGGCACAGGACAGCGGCACTTCGCGCCGAATGGATGCGGCGCCCTATAAGGCGCTGTCGAGCAGGAACTTGGCGATCGCCACTGAGCTTGATGCGGTGGCGGGCGAGGCCGGCTGCACTCCGGCCCAGGCGGCGCTCAAGTGGCTCATGGACAAGCGCATTGTGCCGATAATCGGTGCGACGAAGATCGCGCAGCTGGAATCCAATCTCGCCGCTGCCGACGCCGAGCTCTCGGATGAGCATCTCGCCCGGCTCGACGCGGTAAGTGCTATCGAGCTTGGCTTTCCCCATGATTTCTACGAATCTGCCAAGGCATTTGTCTACGCTGGACTGTTCGATGTTCTCGAGCGGCACCGCGACGAAGGTGTCGGCACTAGCGCTGAGGCGGGCAAGCGCGCCAACTCCTTCAGCTGAACCGACGTCGTGACCGGATGACGCTAGGGATCGGCCCTTCGCTCGAACATAATTTCGGTCAGCGCCTGGTCTGCTCAGCATGTTATCCAACCCGCACGGGAGGGGCTGATGGGCATGGCCGAAGCGACAGTCGGAGGATCCGGGAGCGTGCGCAGGGGGCTTCGCAAGTCGCCGTTCTTCACTATCCTCGGCCTCATGATGCTGGCGCTCGCAATCGGCGGATTTTGGCCGCAATATTTCAGTGCTGTCACCGGTCGAGTTCCCCAGGCGACCACCAAGTTTTGGCTGATCCATGTGCACGCCGGATTGTTCACTGGCTGGCTACTTCTCTACGTCTCACAAGCGACGCTCATCATGACCGGGCAGGCGCGCACGCATTTGAAGATCGGCCCGTGGCTCGCCGTATACGGTTTCGCGACTGCGGCGGTCGGCCTCTACGCGGCCGCCCTACTCGCGCATCGCCTCGGCCAACGGGAGAATGACTTCGAAGCTGCCGCTGCGTTCGTCTTCTTCCCCGTGATTGACATGCTCTATTTCGCGGCCTTTCTGGCTGTCGCGGTCATCTACCGCAAGCGTCCCGACCTTCACAAACGGGCAATGTTCCTCGCCACCTTTTCGATTGCCGTGGTCGGACTGGGCCGACTGGTCGGCCGGGCCGGGGCCGAGAGCATTTTCGTGTGGCAGCCCCTGAACCTCGCGCCGCTGCTGATCGCGATCGTCCACGACCTGTTCGTCTGCCGCAAAGTCTATCCGATCATTGCAGTCGGGCTCGCCGTCCACCTCATTCGGCTGAACGCGGAGCACTTCACCAACAGCGAGGCTTGGTTGCCTATCGGACGCGCCCTGGTCGCCCCCTTCCGCTAGTCTTACCATCGGACCCGCCGTGAACGAAATGCTGACGGAGCGGATCAACGGGGGTTTGGTTGGCGGGATGGGCGAGCCGCATTATTCCACCTCGCCTGCCGAGCATGCAATGAATGATCGGTCCACGGTCGTCTGAATTGCGCCGAGCTGAGTTCAGGCAAGCGGCAGGGCGTCGTGGTGAAGGACAAACGCTTCGGTCAGGAAGGGGAAGCTCGCCGAGCCGAACGGGCCTTGGTGGCCGCCATTCCACGCGCCCAGGGCAGCGGCGTGATGACCTGCCGCCTCGACCCCGTGCTCCGTTGGATCGGACCTGCCGAGAAAGGCCTCGAGCAGTGAGTCGATCCCATGCCCCCGGCTTTCGCCGCGCGGCAGCGCATCGGCGAGGATTCGGCCGATCTGGCCGGCCGAAGCCTCGCCTTCAGCGTCCGAGCGCCGGTCGGCGCCGTCACTTGTCAGAAAGGCTTTCAGCAGTGCTGCGGACGAAATTGCAACGGACTCGGCAACGGGCGAAGTTGTCTGATCGGTAGGCGCGGGGTTGCTGGTGCCGGGCAGAAGCTGGGAGGCGGTGTGAGTTGCGTCGCCGCCGAGATGGGCGTTCGGGTCGGACGCATGAGCCTGCAGATCAGTTCGGGCGATCTCAAGTGCGCGAGACGCAACCTCCTCATCCAATCCACGTTCGCCGGTCTGAGCGAGGCGGCCGGGACTTTCCAGATGCTCACGCTCCGCGGGGCCATCACTGCTCGCGAACAATGCAAGGCCCGACTGGATCCGGCCATCGTCTGCGGTGGCGGAAGCTTGCTCGGCGGTTTGAACCGCCATCAGTCCCGAGGCGGCAACCGCACCGGCAAGAGCGGTGGTGCCGATCGTCGCGCTGGTCGAACTCAACTGGCTTTCGGCCACCCGGGTTAGCGAAACATTGGTCACAACTCCCCCCGCCAGATAGCGGACGGCGACCGCCCCGGTGCCGTTGACGGTGCTCAAGGTCACCCAATTATTTGCACCGCCGTTAAGGTCGACCTGAACGAGGCCAGCGGTGGTCACACGGACATAGCCCGAGGCGATGACGTTGACGCCTGCGGCGACATTGAGAATCTGAGTGATGTCGACAATGTCTCCGGACGCATAATCCGAGATTTTATCGATGTTGGCCGAGCCGGGACTCGTCACCGCGCTGTTGCTGAGGACGAAAATGTCGTTGCCCGCCCCGCCGACGAGCACATCGGCGCCGGCCTTGCCTTCGATCACGTTGACTGCCGAATTGCCGACGATCGTCTGGCCAAATTCATTGCCTGTCAAATTGATCGCGGTCTTGCCCTTGTCGTTGGTGGTGCGAAGAATTTCGATCTCGCTGCCCACGCTCAACGCGTAGCTCACGCTCGCCTTGACGACATCCTGGCCGATCCCGCCGGCGCCTTCGAGCACGACGGTCGAAGCATTGTCGATGACGTAGGTATTGCCGGAGACCATCGCCGTGCCGCCGACCACCGCGGCCTGCAGGACATAGGCACCCGTCGGGGCGCCAGTAGCGGTCATTTCGATCGTGTAGCTGCCGCTGGTCGCCGCGGTGAAAGTGATCGTCGCGTCGAACCCGACGCCCTCGTCGGCGCTCGACCGGAAAACACTGCCGCCTGGCGCGAGTAATCGCAGCGAAGGATCGGCGAGGCTTCCCGCGGTGGCGAGCGAGCTGATCCCGAGCATATCGATGGTGTAGGTCGTTCCTGCCACCAGCGACACGACCAATTTGTCGACTTCGCCCACCGCAGCGATCGTCGCGTTCATCCGGTAGTCGACGTCAGCGCTGGTCAGCGGCAGCGTTTCGATCCACGGCGTGCCGCTGAGCCTAGCGTACATATAGGCGCCGAGCAGGGCATTGGCTTGGGCGTTCGGGTGCACCTCATCGAAGAACAATAGCTGCTGGTGCTGAAGCAGATTTTGCGAGAGCTCCTGCAGGGTCAGGCCATTCAAGGCCGCGATCGTCGCGAGGTTCGCGTTGATCGCGCCGGTGACGATGGCCCCCGACGCATCCTTGTAGTCCATCAGCGGAACATAAGTGACGGTCGCGCCGAGGGCTTGCAACGCAGGAACGACCTCGGTCCGGATCAGCGTGTCGAGATAGATTGAATAAGCGGTCGCCGCTTCGCTGCGCTGAAGCTCGGTCGCGTCGAGGCGCAGATTGCCATCGACATCATATTGGGGAATCAGGCCGACGTCGGGAATGCCGGTGATCAGGATGTGGCGCGCGCCAATCGCGATCAGCTGGCTGAGTTCGGTATAAAGCTTGTCTGCAGCGGCATCGAGCTTCGCATGGGCGAGATCGGGCGCGACCGGCGCGCTGCCGCTCTTCGCAAGGGCGCGGACGTCATTGCCACCGATCGTGATGAGGTGAAGCGCATTGGGATCGGCATTGCCGTCGACCGCATCGCGATACGCGTCGGTTTGCCCATCGAGGTCGGGAACCGCTTCGCCGCCCTGGCGGATCTGCGCGCCTCCGTAGGCAAAGTTCAGATTAATTCCGCTCGGGTCGGACGCGAATGGCGCAACCGGAACCCCGAGCCACGGGTCTTCAAAGCCGAAGGGAAAAACCGGCTTTGTCACCAGCCCGATCGCCTTGTTCGCGACAAGATCGGCGAAGGTGTAGCCGTTGGAGAAGCGGCCCTTGAAATAGCCCTGATCGGCGGTCGGCGCGCCATCGGGAAGGTCGCTGAAGGTGAGATCGCCGTACCAGTTGGCAAGCTTCAAGGCATTGCCTGAATCGACCAGGCTGTCCCCAAACACGAAAGCGCCGGTATATCCCATCATGCCCTCCTACAGGGCGACACAAGGCCGCGCCTTGCAGTCGCCATCCCATCCTGCCGCTGGTTATTTCTTCCCAAATCCCGCTGTGCGCGACTCGCGCTGTCGCCCAAATCTCGTATGGATTGAGCGCAAAATCAATAGGATAAATGATTAACCAGCTTGCGGTCGAGCGCTTGATCGGGTGCAGGGCGGGGGACGACCATCCGCCGATCCCGACCGAGTCACTTGGTAGATGGGCGTGCGCAAAGATTGCGGTAATCAGGAATCAGAACCGTGATCGGAACGGGCAGTCTAGGCGGCACCCCTGACGCGGAGGCAGTGGTCACTGGCCGCCTTGCGGGCGTCGACCGAATTGGCGAGCGTGTCGAGCAGGCCGACGGTCTGGTCCCAGCCGATGCAACCGTCGGTGATGCTCTGACCGTAGGTCAGCGGCTGGCCCGCGACGAGGTCCTGCTTGCCGCCGACGAGATGGCTTTCGACCATCATTCCGAAGATGCGCTGCTCGCCCCCGGCGATCTGCGCGGCGACATCGGCGACGACGAGGCACTGGTTGTCGGGCAGTTTTTCGCTGTTGCCGTGGCTCGCGTCGATCATCAGTCGGCATGGCAGGGCGGCCTTGGTCGCGGCGGCGCAGGCGGCGGCGATGCTGGTCTGGTCGTAATTGGGGCGAGCACCGCCGCGAAGGATGATGTGGCAATCCTCATTGCCGCCGGTCGAGACGATGGCCGAATGCCCGCCCTTGGTCACCGACAGGAAATGATGCGGCTCGGACGCCGCCTTGATCGCGTCGAGCGCGATGCGGAGGTTGCCGTCGGTGCCGTTCTTGAACCCGACCGGGCACGACAATCCCGATGCGAGCTCGCGGTGAACCTGCGATTCGGTGGTTCGAGCTCCGATCGCCCCCCAGGCGACGAGGTCGGCGATATATTGCGGGGTGATCATGTCGAGGAATTCGGTCCCCGCGGGCAAGCCCATCGCATTGATCGTGCGGAGCAATTCGCGCGCCGCGCGAAGCCCGCGGTTGATGTCGAAGCTTCCGTCGAGGCCGGGATCGTTGATCAGCCCCTTCCAGCCGACGGTGGTGCGCGGCTTTTCGAAATAGACCCGCATGACGATTTCGAGCCGGTCGCCGAGCCGGCGGCGCTGCTCGGCGAGCCGCTCGGCATATTCGAGCGCGGACTTGGGATCGTGGATCGAGCAGGGGCCGACCACCACCAGCAGACGGTCATCCTCGCCGTGGAGGATGCGATGGATCGCGGTGCGCGATTCATAAACCGCCTCGGCGACTTCGTCGCTCGGGAATTCGCGGAGCAAATGCGCCGGAGGAGTGAGCTCCTTGATCTCGCGGATGCGGACGTCGTCGGTTCTGTGGGGCATGGAAGTTCCGCTCAAATTTGGAGGGGGTTGGGGGTCGTATCGCGGGCTTCGAACTCGGCGATCGCGGTGTGGCTGGCGAGAGTCAGCGCAATCTCGTCGAGCCCGTTGAGCAGGCAGTGACGGCGGAACGGGTCGAGGTGGAAGGCGAAACGGTCCTGGAGCGGCGAGGTGACCGTCATCGTGTCGAGATCGACCGTCAGCGGCTGGGTTTCGGCAAGCTCGAGCAATCGGTCGACCTGCGGCTGGGGAAGCACCGCGGTGACCATCCCGTTCTTGAACGCGTTGCTCGAGAAGATGTCCGAGAAGCTCGGCGCAACGACCACTTTTATGCCCATGTCGGCGAGCGCCCAGGCGGCATGCTCGCGGCTCGATCCGCAGCCGAAATTGTCCCCGGCGATGAGGATCGGCGAGCCTTGATAGGCGGGGTTGTCGAACACGTTCTGCGGATCGCCGCGGATCGCCTCGAACGCGTGACGGCCGAGCCCTTCGCGCGAGATCGTCTTGAGATGCTCGGCGGCGATGATCATGTCGGTGTCGACATTGCTTCGGCCGAATGGGTAGGCGCGGCCCTCGACACGGCTGATCGGAGTCATCGGCCGACCAGTTCGCGGACGTCGGCGAGATGCCCGGTGACCGCCGCCGCCGCGGCCATCGCCGGTGAGACAAGGTGGGTGCGAGCGCCGGGGCCCTGGCGCCCGGCGAAATTGCGGTTCGAGGTCGAGGCGCAGCGCTCGCCCGGTGGGACCTTGTCGGGGTTCATCGCGAGGCACATCGAGCAGCCCGGTTCACGCCATTCGAACCCGGCCTCGATGAAGATGCGGTCGAGCCCCTCGGCCTCGGCGTGGAGCTTGACCAGCCCCGAACCGGGGACCACCAGCGCCTGCTTGATTGCGCCATGGACTTTCCGCCCGCGGACCACCGCGGCGGCGGCGCGCAGATCCTCGATCCGGCTGTTGGTGCAACTGCCGATGAAAATATGCTCGACCGCGATATCCTGCATCGCGGTTCCGGCCTTGAGCCCCATATAGTCGAGCGCCTTGTGCGCCGAGGCGCGGCGCGCGGGGTCGTCGAGGCTGTCGGGATCGGGGATCGAGCCGGTGATCGCGACGACGTCTTCGGGACTGGTCCCCCAGGTGACGCACGGCGCGATTTGCGAAGCGTCGAGGCGTACGCTGCGGTCGTAGGCCGCGCCCGGGTCGGACGGGAGCCGTCTCCACTGTTCGACCGCGGCATCCCATGCTCCGTCCCTGGGCGACATCGGTCGGCCCTTGAGGTAGGCAAAGGTGGTTTCGTCGGGAGCGAACAGGCCCGAGCGCGCGCCAGCCTCGATCGACATGTTGGCGACGGTCAGCCGCCCCTCGAGGCTCATTTCGGCGAAGGTATCGCCGCGATATTCGAGGACGAACCCGGTTCCGCCCGCGGCGCCGATCCGGCCGATAATCGCGAGGATCACGTCCTTGGGCGAGACCCCGAAGCCCAATGTGCCGTCGACCCGGATCTCCATTGTTTTCGAGGGAGAGAGAATCAGGGTCTGAGTGGCGAGGACATGCTCGACCTCGGTCGTGCCGATGCCGAAGGCGAGCGCGCCCAATGCGCCGTGCGCGGCGGTGTGGCTGTCGCCGCACACCACGGTGGTTCCGGGCAGGGTAAAGCCCTGTTCGGGCCCGACGACGTGGACAATCCCCTGGGCGGCGTCGAGCGCGTCGATGTAGGGCACCGAAAATTCGGCGACGTTGCGTTCGAGCGCCTGCAACTGGGTTGCGCTTGCCGGATCGGCGATCGGAAGGCGCCGTCCGTCGGGCCCGACCCGCGGGGTGGTCGGGACATTATGGTCGGGAACCGCGAGGGTGAGGTCGGGGCGGCGGACCTTGCGCCCGGCGAGTCGCAATCCCTCGAACGCCTGGGGTGAGGTCACTTCATGGACCAGATGGCGGTCTATGTAGATCAGGCAGGTGCCATCGTCGCGTCGCTCGACGACGTGCGAATCCCAGATTTTTTCGTAAAGCGTGCGCGGCTTCATCGGCGCCGATCCCGTTCGATCGCTTCGGCGGGGATGGCCGCAAGGCGTTGTTCGAGGATCCGGCGGACCTGCGCTCCGAACTCCGAACAGCGCGAGGCGCCCTGGAGATCGGCGGTGCAATTGCCTTCGAGCAGGGTCTGCTCGAGTGCCTCGGCGAGGAGCGCGCCCGCTTGGTGCAGCCCGAGTTGTTCAAGCATCATCGCTGCGCTGGTGATAGCCCCCGCGGGATTGGCGATGTCGAGCCCGGCAATGTCGGGCGCCGAGCCGTGGATCGGTTCGAACATGCCGGGGCCATCGGCGCCAAGGCTGGCCGAGCCGAGCAGCCCGATCGACCCGCCGATCACCGACAGTTCGTCCGAAAGGATGTCGCCGAACAGATTTTCAGTGAGGATCACGTCGAATCGGCGCGGATTGGTGACCAGCGCCATCGCCGCCGCGTCGACATAGAGATGGTCGAGCGTGACGTCGGGGTAGGATTTGGCAATCTCGATCACCGTCGAACGCCATAGCTTCGAGGTGGCGAGGACATTGGCCTTGTCGACCGAGGTCAGCTTGCTTCGGCGGCGGCGCGCGGCCTTGAACGCGACATGCGCGATCCGCTCGACTTCCGCGCGCGAGTAAGTGCACAGATCCGATGCAAAATCTGCGGTGAGGGTGCGCTCCCCGAAATAGATCCCGCCGGTAAGTTCGCGCACGACCAGCACGTCGGCGCCCTCGGCGACGTCGGCACGAAGCGGCGACAAGGATTCGAGGCCCCTGATGACCTGCGCCGGGCGAAGGTTTGCGAACAGCCCGAGTTCGGATCGAAGCGCGAGCAGCCCCTGTTCGGGGCGTACCGGGCTGTCGTCCCAGCGCGGCCCGCCGACCGCTCCAAGCAAGATCGCCGCGCTCGAACGGCACGCCGCGAGCGTTGCCTCGGGCAGCGGAGCGCCATCCGAATCGATCGCTGCTCCGCCGAACGCGTGATAGCCGAAGGCAAGGTCAAGCCCGCAATGATCCGACAGCAGCTCAAGGCACTGGACCGCTTCGGCGGTGACTTCGGGACCGACCCCGTCGCCGGGCAGGACCGCAATCCGGATCGTGTCGCTCACGCGGCCTTGACCTCGGACCGGGCCGCTAGCCCGAGTTGGCGGACCGCGTCGGCATTGCTCGCCGCGTCGATATAGGCCGCGACGCAGCACGGCAGGATGTCGCGAGCGCGGGCGCGGCCGGCGAAGATCTCGCCGTCGACGCCTATGGTGATTTCGACCAGCACATTGGCTCCCTGGCCGTCCTCGCAGGGCTCGTCCTGGTCGGCGGCGACATATTGCATGTCGAGCGATTCGACCCGCGCCGGAAGCGCCATGATCTGGCTGACCGCGGCGAAGGCGGCATCGAGCGCGCCGGCAGCCGAAGCGACGTCGGTGACATGGCCGCGCTCCCCATGCTCGAGCTCGACCGAGGCGACCGGCCAGGCGTCGGGAGTGACGGGCGCTCGGATGTCGACCTTGCTCAGCGACCACAGACGCGACTGGCGGCCGCTTTCCTGTCCCGACAGCAGGGCGAGCAGCCGGGCGGTGTCGACGATCCCGACTTCGTCGGCGACGATCTTGAACGCGGCGAATGCCTGGTCGAGCTTGTCGCCTTCGAGGATGTAGCCGAGCGCCTTGGCGCGCGAGACGAGCGCGTGACGCCCCGAATGCTTGCCGAGCACGATCCCGTCGATCACCAGCCCGATGTCCTCGGGCTTCATGATCTCATAGGTCTCGCGATTTTGCAGGACGCCATGCTGGTGGATGCCCGATTCATGAGCGAAGGCATTGCCACCGACGATCGGCTTGTTGCGCGGCGGCGGGCTGTTGGTGACCTGCGCCAGCATCCGGCTTGCGGCCATGATCCGTGTGGTGTCGATGTCGGTGGTGACGTCGAACGCGTCGCTGCGGGTCTTGAGGGCCATGACGACTTCCTCGAGCGCGCAATTGCCGGCGCGCTCGCCGATCCCGTTGACCGCGCATTCGACCTGGCGGGCGCCCGCGCGAATCGCGGCGAGCGAATTGGCCACCGCCATTCCGAGATCGTCGTGGCAATAGGTCGAAAAGATCGTGTCGGCGGGGCGGTCGACATGCTGACCGAGGAAGCGGAACAGGTCATAGATCTCGTCAGGCGTGGTGTAGCCGACGGTATCGGGGACGTTGAGGGTGGTCGCCCCCGCCAAAGCCGCGGCGCTGAGGCATTCGACGAGAAAGTCGCGTTCGGTGCGGATCGCATCCTCGGCCGAGAATTCGATATCATCGACCAGGCCGCGGGCGTGCGCCACCATCGTCCGGATCGCCTCGAGCACCTCGTCGCGGCTCATTTGCAACTTGGCTTCGCGGTGAAGCGGGCTGGTGCCGAGGAAGACATGGATTCGCTTGCGCGGCGCCGCCGCGAGCGCGCCCGCCGAGGCGTCGATATCGCCGCGGGTGGCGCGCGCGAGCGAACAGATGATCGGACCCTGGACCTGTTCGGCGATCCGCGCGATCGATCGCGCCTCGCCCGGCGAACCCGCGGCAAAGCCGGCCTCGATCACGTCGACCCTGAGATCGGCGAGCGACCTTGCCAGCCGGAGCTTGCCGTCCTCGGTCATCGAGAAGCCCGGCGCCTGCTCGCCGTCGCGCAAGGTGGTGTCGAAGATACGCACTCGGTCGATGGTCATGACGAAGAGCCTTGTTCGAAGGTGGAGGAATAAACGCCGCCCCAGCTCACCATCCGCCGCGGGCGCCGGCCTGGCCAAGCTCGCGAGCGGGGGTGAGTGGGGCCGGCGCCATGATCAGGCGGCCTGAGCTTCGGCTTCGGGCTTCTTTTGCAGCCACGCCATATGCTTGCGCATGCGCGCGCCGACCCGCTCGATCGGTTGATCGAGATCGGCCGCGAGCAATGCATCGTAATTGGTCTTGCCCGCCTTGTTCTCGTCGATCCACGCCTTGGCGAACTTGCCGCTCTGAATGTCGCGCAGAACTTCGCGCATCCGCTCCCGCGTTTCGTCGTTGATCACCCGCGGCCCTGAAACGAGATCGCCATATTTGGCGGTTTCGGAGATGAACTGGTGCATCTTGGCGAGCCCGCCCTCGTACATCAGGTCGACGATCAGCTTGAGTTCGTGGAGACATTCGAAATAGGCGACCTCGGGCTTGTAGCCGGCCTCGACGAGGATGTTGAAGCCCGCGGTGACGAGCTCGCTCGCTCCGCCGCAAAGCACCGCCTGCTCGCCGAACAAATCGGTCTCGGTCTCTTCGGGGAAAGTGGTTTCGATCGCGCCGGCGAGGGTTCCGCCGATTCCCGAGGCATAGGCCAGCGCCTTGTCGCGCGCCTTGCCGGTCGAATCCTGGTGCACCGCGAACAGGCAGGGGACGCCGCGGCTGATCTCATATTCGCGCCTGACGAGGTCGCCGGGGCCCTTGGGGGCCACGAGCACGACATCGATGTCCTCGCGCGGCTGAACTTCGCCATATTGCACCGAGAAGCCATGAGCGACGAGCAAGGTGTCGCCCGCGGAAAGATTGGGGGCGATCATCTCGTTATAGACCGAGCGATGAGCCATGTCGGGAGTGAGCAAGGCGACCAGCGAGGCTTCGCGCGCCGCGTCGGCCGGGGACAGGGTGCGGAAGCCGTCGGCCTTGGCGTTGCGCTCGGCGCCGCCGCCGGCGCGCGCTCCGACGATCACTTCATAGCCGCTGTCGCGCAAGTTGCGGGCATGGGCGCGGCCCTGGCTGCCATAGCCGAGGATCGCGATGGTGCTGCCCTTGAGGGCGGCCTTGTTGACGTCGGTCTCGGTGTAGATCGTTTCCATGTCGCATTCTCCATAGTCGCGCAAAAGAAAAACCCCCCGCTCCGGCCGGGAGCGGGGGGTCCTGATTTCCAGTCTTGCTTCAGACCGTCATTCAGAGCCGGGTTCCGCTCCCGCCATCGGAGCTAAAAAGAAGGGTGATAAGGAGCAGCGAGCGGAGAGCTCCAAAAGCCTCCGTCTTTGTCTCGGCAACGGGCGATACGCCAAACTGCACGATAAGCTCCGTCCTTCGGGAATCCCGATGGAGTCCCGTTCGGTGCGCCTTCTATGCTGCAATGCGGCGTTTGTGCAAGTCGCAATCGCTCTTGTCCGAACAATAATGGGGGTTATGAGGGGCGCCGTGCCGGTCCACCGGCCGCCAGGCGCCTCCGAAATTAGGAATTGCAATGCCCTCCGCAGACCTGCCTTCGCGCCACCTCCTCGAAGGTCCCGCACGAGCGCCTGGGCGGGCGATGCTCCGCGCCGCCGGCTATGATGACGCGGCCATGGCCAAGCCGTTGATCGCGATCGTCAACACCTGGTCGAACGTAACCCCGTGCAACATGCATTTGCGCGGACTCGCCGAGCATGCCCGGCGCGGGATCGATCAGGCGGGGGGAACTCCGGTCGATTTCAACACCATCGTCGTCACCGACGGGATTGCGATGGGCACCCCGGGAATGCGCGCCTCGCTGATGAGCCGCGAGGTGATCGCCGATTCGGCCGAGCTCGCGG
>JBKKAQ010000035.1:0-13754 GCA_046714555.1 Sphingomicrobium sp.
TTCGAACAAGGCGTGCCCGCGCGACTGAGCGGCGAGCATCAGCGCGAAGGTCGAATCCCCGGCGAGCCCGATCGATTCGAGCGGATCCATCTGGACTGCGACGCGCAACGGCATGGCGCCGCGCCTAGGCGAGCGCGCGGGCTTTGTCACCCGCTCCAGACGTCGGCGAGATGCCTCGGCCAGCACCCCGGGACGATGTACATCGCGTCGATCCGGATCGTGTCGCAATCCTTGCCATAACGCGGTGCGAGCCGTTCGGCGGCGACCGCCACTCGCCGAAGCCGGTGGCGGTCGAGCGAATCGCCCGCCGCGGCCTCGCTGTTGCGCGCCTTGACCTCGACGAACGCCAGTGTCCGCCCGCGCCGGGCGACGATGTCGACCTCGCCCCCCGGGCAGCGCGCTCGCCGGGCCAGGATTCGCCAGCCCTTCAGCCGCAGCCACCAGCACGCCAGAGTCTCGCCGCCGCGGCCGCGCCGTTCCGCGCCCTTGCGTTCGGCTCTGCGCCGCCTCACCGCTGAAGCGCCCGCGCGTAGACCCGCTTGCGCGGCATCCCCAGCTTCGCCGCGACCTCGGCTGCCGCGCGTGACGGCGACAATCTCGCGAGCGCCTCGTCGAGGGCCTCGTCGACCGCCTCGTCGCTCGCCTGATCGGGCACTGCGGGCGGTCCGACGACGATCACGATCTCGCCCTTGGGGGGCGCTGCGGCGTAGCGCGCGGCAAGCTCGGCAAGCGTCCCTGTCACGCATTCCTCGAACAGCTTGCTGATCTCGCGCACCACCGCGGCGTCGCGCTGGCCGAGGCCCTCACTCAGCGCTTCGAGCGAATCGCCCAGCCGGGCCCCGCTTTCATACAGCACCAGACTCGCCCGAACCCCCGAAAGCTCCTCGATCGCTTCGGCGCGCGCCTTGGCCTTGGCCGGAAGGAAGCCCGCGAACAGGAAGCGGTCGGTCGGAAGCCCGGCGAGCGTCAGCGCGGCGATCGCCGCGCACGGCCCCGGTATGGTATGGACCGCCGCACCCGCCGCTCGCGCCGCTCGAACCAGCTTATAGCCGGGATCCGAGATCAGCGGGGTCCCGGCGTCGCTGATCAGCGCCACCGCTTTTTCCCCCAGCATCGCCACCACCTCGCCGCGAACCGCCTCGCTGCTATGGTCGTGATAGGCGGTCATCCTCGCCTTCGCCCCGACATGCGCGAGCAATTTCGCGCTAACCCTCTTGTCCTCGGCCAAAATATGGTCGACCCCGCACAGCACCTGCGCGGCGCGCGGCGACAGATCGGAAAGATTGCCGATCGGGGTCGCGACGATATACAGGCCAGGGGTGAGGGGATCGTCCATCTTGAAGGCTCGACACATGGCATCAACCTTCACCACCGGGCAAGCGCCACATGGTCGCGCCGGTCGCCGCCTGCTTTTGCTGTCGCTCGGGGCGTCGGCCTTGCTTCTCGCGGGCTGCCAGACGGGGCTTCGCGGTCCCCGCCTGCCGCCCCAGCCCGACTATATCCCCCCGGTGATCGTCCCGGTCCCCACCGGAGATCGCAACAAGGTCGCTCTGCTCGTCCCCTTGAGCGGCCCCGACGGGCTGGTCGGGCGGTCGATCTCCAACGCCGCCAATCTCGCCTTGCTCGACAGCGGCGATCGGTCGCTCCGGCTGACGATCTACGATACCGCGAGCGGCGGTGCCGCCGCCGCCACAAACGAAGCGCTTGCCGAGGGCAACCGGCTGATTCTCGGCCCCTTGCTCGCCGAGGATGTCCGCGCCGCGGCTCCCATCGCCCGCGCCAGACGGGTTCCGGTGATCGCTTTTTCGAACGATGCCGGGGTCGCCGGCGAAGGCATCTTCATTCTGGGAATGGTTCCCGACCAGTCGATTGACCGGGTCGTCCGCCACGCCCGGGCGGCGGGCGCGGCGCGCTTCGCCGCGCTGGTGCCGAGCGGGCTCTACGGCCAGCGCGCGGCTCAGGCGATGCTCGGCGCGGTCGAGCGAACGGGCGGGCGAGTGACTTCGCTCCAGACCTTCAACCGCTCCCCCGAAGCGCTTCGAATCGCGGTCCGCGGACTGAAGGCAAGGGGCGCCTATGACGCGGTGCTGATCGGCGACAGCGGGCGTTTCGCGGCCATCGCGGCTCCCTTGCTCAAACAGGGCGCCTCGGCGACCGCGCGAATCCTCGGCACCGAATTATGGGGTAATGAAAAGACCCTCGGCGCGACCCCTTCGCTTCGCGGCGCCTGGTATGCCACCGTTCCGAGCGATCGCTTCGACCAGCTTGTTACCCGCTATCGCGCGCGCTACGCCAAAACCCCGTACCGCATCGCCAGCCTCGGTTATGACGCGGTGCTGCTGACCGTGCGCAGTGCCCGCCGCTGGCCGATCGGCGAGGCTTTCCCCGCGCGCCAGCTGACCGAACGCGACGGTTTCGCGGGGGTCGACGGTATCTTCCGCTTCGGACGGGACGGAGTCGCGATCCGGGCGCTCGAAATCCGCCAGGTCACCGCCGCCGGGATCACCACCATTTCGCCCGCGGCGAAGACCTTCGGGAACTGATTTTCGAAAGCCTTTCCACAATTCGAAAAAAGGATCATCCTCCGCCTCTACGAGCACTTGGAGGGAGTGCCTGAGGATGTTCGGACCCACCGCGACAATCGCGCTAATCGCACTCGCCGTTCAGGCCGCCGCCGCTGCGGCGCCGCGCCAGCAAATGGTCGCCTGCCTCAAGCAAACGGTTGAAAAGGCCAAGAGCGACAAGCTCAAGCCCGACGCGTTCACCGCTCTCGCGCGGTCCAAGTGCGCGGCTCAACTCGACGCGTTCAAGCAGAGCCTGGTCAACTTCGACGTCAAGAACGGTGTCGCGCAAAACCGCGCCGAAGAGGATGCCGAGCTTCAGATCGAGGATTATCTCGCCGGAGCCGCCGAGAAAATCGGCTCGGACAGCTAGGTCGACCCGCTGGCGATTTCGCCAAGCAGATGGTCGAGCACCAGCCGGCCCGCGCGGCTGGTGCGCAGCCGTCCCTGATCGCGTTCGAGATGCCCGCTCGCAACCAGCCGCTCGGTTGCGCCGCGGTCGACCAGGGGAACTCCAAGCCTTTGTTCGATCGCGTCGACGTCGATCCCCTCGGCCAGCCGAAGCCCCATCACCAGGGCTTCGGCGGCGGCCTCGGCGGGCAACAGGCGCTCCTCCTCGATCATCCCGTGCGCATTGCGAGCAATTCCCGACAGGAAATTCTCGGGCTTTCTGTGCCGCACCGTCCGCATTCCCTGCCGCCGCCCATGCGCCCCCGGCCCGATCCCCGAATAATCGCCATAGCGCCAATAGGTCAGATTGTGCCGGCTCTGCTCGCCTCCGCGCGAATGATTGCTGATCTCATACGCGGGCAAGCCCGCGGCCTCGGTCCGCTCGGCGGTCAGCTCGAACAGATCGGCGGCGCGATCGGGATCGAGCGGCTCGAGCTTGCCCGCCTTGTGCAACGCCGCGAACCGGGTCCCCGGCTCGATGGTCAATTGGTACAGCGACAAATGGCCGGTGCCGAGCCCGATGGCGCGGTCGAGGGTCGCCGACCATTGCGCCTCGCTGTGCCCGGGCAGCGCATAGATCAGGTCGAAATTGACCCGCCCGAAATGGCGCTGAGCGATCTCCAGTGCGGCCAGTCCCTCGGCCCCTGAATGTGCCCGCCCGAGGAATCCGAGCGTCTCGTCGTCGAACGCCTGCAGTCCCAGTGAAACCCGGTTGACCCCCGCCGCGGCAAGCTCCGCGAAGCGCGCCGCCTCGACCGACGACGGATTGGCCTCCAGCGTGATCTCGATCTCGTCCGACGCCGACCAATGTTCGCGCGCCGCCCCGATCAGCGCTTCGACCGTGCGCGGGTCCATCAGCGAAGGCGTGCCTCCCCCGAAGAAGATCGAAGTCAGGCGCCGCCCGGGCAGAAGCCGCGCCTCATGCGCCAGGTCGGCCAGCAAAGCCTCGCGCCACGCGTCCTGGTCGACCGTATCGCGGACATGGCTGTTGAAATCGCAATAAGGGCATTTCGAAACGCAGAACGGCCAATGCACATAAAGCGCGAGCATTTCGTCATGCTGAACTTGGTTCAGCATCCATGCCTCCGCTTGTGCCGCGCTGCTCGCAGATAGACCCTGAAACAAGTTCAGGGTGACGACGTCGAATGTAGCGCTGCGACCAGCTTGCGAAACGCGTCGGCACGATGGCTGATGCGATGCTTCTCTTGCGGATCGATCTCGCCGAAGGTCTGATCATGTCCCGCGGCGACGAACATCGGGTCATAACCAAACCCTCGCTCTCCGCGCGGCGGCCACACCAATTTCCCGTCGACCCGCCCCTCGAAGCTCTCGATCGCTCCGTCGGGCCAGGCCAGCGACAAGGCGCAGGCGAAATGCGCATCGTGTCCGGCGTCGGGCCCCGCCGCCTCGATTTCGCGCCACACCCGCTCCATCGCCTTGCCGAAATCGCGGTTTCCGGCTTCGTCCTCGGCCCAGCGCGCCGAAAAAATCCCCGGCCGCCCGTGAAGCGAGTCGACGCTCAATCCGCTGTCGTCGGCAAGCGCGGGCAGGCCCGACAGATCGGCCGCCTGGCGCGCCTTCAATTCGCTATTGTCGACGAAGCTGTTGCCGGTCTCGTCGGGCTCGGGAAGCTCGATCTCCTCGGCGCCGACGCACTCGATCCCCGATGGCGCGAGCAGCGCCGCAATTTCGCGCAATTTGCCCGGATTATGAGTCGCGATGACCAGCTTGGGTCCGATCTTTATCACCGCCCGACCGCCTTTGCTTGCGCCGAAAAAACCTCGCCGCAGCCGATTCGCGCCAGCCGCAGCAGCCGAAGCAGCGCTTCGTCGTCGAAGGTCGCGCCTTCGGCCGAAACCTGCGCCTCGACGATCGCCCCGTCCCCGGTCAAAACGAAATTGCCGTCCGAACCGGCCGAGCTATCCTCGATATAGTCGAGGTCAAGCAGCGGCGATCCGTCATGGATTCCGCAGCTCACCGCAGCGACCTGGGTGCGGATCGGGTCGGCGTTGAGCGCGAGCGTATCGACCGCCAGCCGAAGCGCGACCCACGCCCCCGAAATCGACGCGGTGCGGGTGCCGCCATCGGCCTGGATCACGTCGCAGTCGATCAGGATCTGCCGCTCGCCGAGCGCGGCCATGTCGACCACCGCTCGCAACGAGCGCCCGATCAGCCGCTGGATTTCCTGGGTCCGGCCCGACTGTTTGCCCCGCGCCGCCTCGCGCTGTCCGCGGGTATGGGTCGCCCGCGGCAACATTCCATATTCGGCGGTAACCCAGCCTTGCCCCTTGCCGCGAAGGAAGGGCGGGACCTTGTCCTCGACGCTCGCGGTGACCAGCACTCGGGTGTCGCCGAAGCTGACCAGGCACGATCCCTCGGCATGCTTGGTAAAGCCCGCTTCGAACCTGAGCGCGCGCATCTGGTCGGGGGCGCGTCCGCTATGGCGCATTTTATTCTCCTGCGATGGGTTGGGGCGTGCACTAGCCGCCCGCGTGGCAGGTTCCAACCCGCATCGTTCGCGCCTACATTGCCCCCGATGACCCCTCCGATCACCGAGCTTAGCAATCGCATGCGCGAAATCTTTCGGCTGGTGGTCGAAGCCTATCTCGACCGCGGCGCCCCGGTCGGATCGAAGATGCTCGCCGGAAGTGTCAGCCTGTCCTCGGCTTCGATCCGCGGGGTGATGCAGGACCTCGAGGAAGTCGGGCTGTTGACCCACCCGCACACTTCGGCCGGGCGAATCCCGACCGAAAGCGGGCTGCGCCTGTTCGTCGACGGGATCATGCAATCCTCGCGGCCGGGATCGGCCGAGCGCGCCGCGATCGAAAGCCAGATCGCGCGCGACCAGCCGGTCGAGGACGCGCTCGCCGCCGCCACCGCGACTCTTTCCGGCCTGTCCGCCTGCGCCGGGGTGATCGTCGCTCCCAAGCGCGAGCCGCGCCTCAAGCAATTGAGCTTCGTCCCGCTCGGCCCCGCTCGAGCGCTCGCGGTGCTCGTCGGGGTCGACGGAAGCGTCGAGAATCGCGTGTTCGATCTCCCGGGCGCGCTCGCCCCGGCGGCGCTCGGCGAGGTCGCCAATTACATCAACGCCCGTCTCACCGGCCTGTCCCTCGGCGAAGCCGAAATGCGCCTGCGGGTCGAAATACGCGAGCGGCGCGAGGCGCTCGACCTTGCCGCCGCCGAGCTCATCGCCTCGGGACTCGCCGACTGGAGCGAGGATCATGACCGCCGCCCGGTGCTGATCGTGCGCGGCCAGGCCAACCTTATCGACATCGCCGCCGCGGCCGATCTCGAACGTGTTCGCAGCCTGCTCGACGAGCTCGAGGATCGCCAGGAAATCGTCCGGCTGCTCGAAGGCGCTCGCGAAGGACAGGGGTGCCGGATCTTCATCGGTTCGGAAAACCGCATGTTCGCTCTGTCGGGCTCGTCGGTCATCGCCGCCCCCTATCGCGGGAGCGAAGGGCAGGTGGTCGGCGTTGTCGGAGTGATCGGCCCGACCCGGTTGAACTATGCCCGGGTGGTGCCCATGGTGGACTTCACAGCTCAAGCGCTAACGAGATTGATGAAATGAACGACGAACATAATCTGCACGACGAAGCCGACGACATCCGCAACCAGACCGCCGCCGAAGCGCCCGAGCTCGCCGAGCACGACCGCCTCGCCGAGCTCGAGCGCGAGATCGAGGAATTGAAGGCCAAGGCGCTCTACGCCGCGGCCGACACACAGAACGTCCGCCGCCGGCTCGAAGCCGAAAAGCAGCAGGCCTCGGCCTATGCGGCGGCCAACTTCGCCCGCGATATGCTGGCGATCAAGGACCATCTCGACCGGGCGCTCGCCGCGGTCTCGGACGAGCTTCGCGCCGACCAGACCGCCGCCAATTTCCTCGCCGGGATCGAGGCCACCGCTCGCGAACTCGACAATGTGTTCGCCCGCAATGGCGTGACCCGCGTCGCCTCCAAGGGCGAAATCCTCGATCCCCACAAGCATCAGGCGATGCTCGAAGTCCCTTCCGACGATGTCGAGCCCGGAACGATCATCGAGGAAATGCAGGCCGGCTACACCCTCAAGGACCGCCTGCTCCGCCCGGCGCTGGTCAGCGTCGCCAAAGCCGGCTGACCTTTGCAGCGAAGGAACGCTCGGCGCGGTCGGCGGTTGAACCCACGACCCAACAGTCGGCGCGTCTAAGGGACAGCGAGCATGATCGACCGCACCACCATCATCGAGCATATGGACGTCATCGGCTCCGACGGGAGCCTCGTCGGCAAGGTCGACGGCCTCGACGGCGACCGGATCAAGCTCCAGCGCACCGGTTCGGCCGACGGGCAGCATCATCATGTCCCGCTCGACTGGGTCGAACGAGTCGACAGCCATGTCCATCTGTCGCGCGATCGCGCCGCCGTGCTCGCGCTCGCCGGCTCGGGCACCGCGGCCGCGGCGACGACTGCCCGCTCCGCCGCCGCCACCGGCCCGCGCAAGGTTCTGTGGCCGATCCTCGCCGCGCTTGCCGCCTTGCTTCTGCTCGCTCTGCTGGTCAGCCAGTGCGACCGTGATGACCGAACATCGGCGACGGTCGACCGCGACGACGCGCCCGAGATCGTCACTCCCAAGGTCGCCGGCGCCCCGTTGAGCGAAGGTTCGCTCGCCTATGACCTCGAACGCTTTCTCGGCGGAAAGGACGGCACTCCGCGCACTTTCACCTTCGACAAATTGAACTTCGACAGCGGCCGGTCGGTGATCCGCCAAGCCGACAAAGGCGATCTCGACGACATCGCCCGGGTGTTCGCGGGCTCTACCCCGGTGCGCGAGCCGCAATCGTCGGCTACACCGATGCCAAGGGCCCCGCCGTCGCCAACCGCGAACTCGGCGCCGAACGCGCCCAGGCGGTGGTCAACGCGCTTGCCGAACGCGGAGTCGACCCCGACCGGATCGAAGCCCGTACCGGCGGCGAGGCCGACCCGGTCGCCGCCAACGCCACCGGCCCCGGCCGCTTCGAGAACCGCCGCACCGAATTGATCATCCTCAAGCGCTAGGGCTTGGCCGCCTCCCCCAGGCAGGTTGCTGACATGAGTGAGACACGCACTCGGCCGGTCACACCAACCGACGCTCGAGCGATCGCCGCGATCTACGCGCACCATGTTCTCCATGGGACCGCGACCTTCGATACCGATCCACCGACGCCCGAAGATTGGGCGTCGAAAATCGACTCGGTCGGCGGTCGCGGCTGGCCATTCTTGGTGGCCGAACGCGATGGAGCGATTCTAGGCTATGCCTATGCCACCCAGTTCCGCGATCGCGCCGCTTATTCGGAAACATGCGAGAACAGCATTTACGTCGATGCTCGGTTTACCGGGCAGGGGATCGGCTCATCCCTCCTGGCCGCATTGCTTGAAGCTTCGGCGGGCGCGGGTTTCAGGCAAATGATCGCGGTGATCGGAGGCGGCGAATCCTCCTCGGTCGCGCTCCATGCAAAATTCGGTTTCATTGAAGCAGGACGAATGCGTGAGGTCGGAAGGAAATTCGGGCGATTGCTCGATACCGTCTACATGCAGGTCGGTCTTTGATTATCCAGGCGGGCCCGTTTCACCCGCGAAACGGCAAGTGAGCTCCGAGCCGCTCAAGCGCTTCAAAATTGGCCAATTTCCACCCGCGCCTCGCCATGAACAAGTGGCGGATGATCTCGGCCTGCTGCTCGAGCCCGTAGCGGTCGAAGCTTCGCCCTTCGACCAGCTCGTACGAATAGCGGCAGAACGGGTGTCTCATCAGCGGCAGATAAAATCGCCCGCGCTGCTGGCTTTGCATGACATGCGTCATTTCGTGGATGAACAACCCTTGCGCCTCGAGCGCTTCGGTGGCGAAATCCTCCGACCAGCGATCGCTTGCGGGGTGAAAGTGGATATTGCCGGTTGGCGCCATCACCACGCCCCTGGGCTGGAACGGCCACCACTTGCCGCGGACCAGCCTGACCTGCTTATAGTCGACCGCATCGCCGAACATGCTTCGCGCAAGCTCGACTTCGCCGGAGGTGAGAAAGCGGGAGATGCGCATCGGGTGATGAGGTAGGGGCTTGTCGGCTCTTGGCCAAGGCGGGGGCGCGGTCGCCTTGATGCAACTTTGCGCGAAGTGTCCGCCATCATTTTGCTCGCCTGTCCTCGCTGAATGTGCGCAGCGAGCGCGGAGGGGCCGTCCTCGCAGTGTCGTGCTCGCCGATCCCCCGGATCGGCTGTGCGCGCCACTTGCCGAGCCTCTTTCGCGCCGCTAGGGCATCGCAAAACCAATGGAGGAAGCCCACATGAGCGAGACTGCCGATCGCGTCAAAAAGATCGTCGTTGAACATCTCGGCGTCGACGCTGAAAAGGTCACCGAGGAAGCCAGTTTCATCGATGATCTTGGCGCCGACAGCCTCGACATCGTCGAGCTCGTTATGGCGTTCGAGGAAGAATTCGAAGTCGAAATCCCCGACGACGCCGCCGAAAAGATCGCTACCGTCAAGGACGCGATCGATTTCATCGACACCACCAAGGACTGACCAATACTGGTCAACCTGCCGCAAGGCCGACGCCGGTTCGAAGCGGCACGAACGGCTTCCCGTGTTGACGGGGGGCCGTTTGCGTATCGGGCAGACGCGGATGCCTTCGGCCTGTCACACCGCGCGGGCAGTGACGCGGTTTGTTTATCGAACGGCTCAGACTAAAAGGGGCTGGTCGGCCATTAGCCCTGCGCGGCCCTGATATGATGACAATGGAGTAAGGCGATGCGGCGTGTCGTGGTAACGGGTCTGGGTCTGGTCACCCCGCTTGGCAGCGATGTCGAGACGACATGGGCCAATATTCTCGCCGGAAAGAGCGGCGCTGGGCCGATCACCCGCTTCGACGCGAGCGACCAGAAATGCCGCATCGCGTGCGAGGTCAAGCCCGCCGATCACCCCTACGGCTTCGATCCCTCGCTTCGGGTCGACCACAAGGTCCAGCGCCAGGTCGACCAGTTCATCATCTACGGGATCGACGCCGCGGGCCAGGCGATCGAGGATGCCGGATTGCTCGAAATGACCGAGGCCGAGCGCTTCCGCGCGGGCTGCTCGATCGGCTCGGGGATCGGCGGCCTTCCCGGGATCGAAAGCGAATCGCTGGTCTTGCATGAAAAGGGGCCGGGCCGGGTCTCGCCGCATTTCGTCCACGGCCGGCTGATCAACCTCATCTCGGGCCAGGTTTCGATCAAATATGGCCTGATGGGCCCCAACCATGCGGTCGTCACCGCCTGCTCGACCGGCGCTCATTCGATCGGCGACGCCGCCCGGATGATCAAGGACGACGATGCCGACGTGATGCTCGCGGGCGGGGCCGAAGCGACCATCTGCCCGATCGGGATCGCCGGTTTCGCGCAGGCGCGCGCTCTGTCGACCGCGTTCAATGACCAGCCCGAAAAGGCCAGCCGCCCCTATGACAAGGACCGCGACGGTTTCGTCATGGGCGAGGGCGCGGGGGTCGTCGTGCTCGAGGAATATGAGCATGCCAAGGCGCGTGGCGCCAAAATTTACGCCGAAGTCGTCGGCTATGGCCTGTCGGGGGACGCCTATCACGTCACCGCTCCGCATCCCGAAGGCTCGGGCGCTTTTCGCTCGATGGAAATGGCGCTCAGGAAATCGGGAATGACCCCCGCCGACATCGATTATATCAACGCCCACGGCACTTCGACTCCGTTGGGCGACGAGCTTGAGCTTGGGGCGGTCCGCAGATTGTTCGGCAATGAAATCGCCAACGTCTCGATGAGCTCTACCAAGTCCGCGATCGGCCATCTGCTCGGTGGCGCCGGAGCGGTCGAGAGCATCTTCTGCATCCTCGCGATGCGCGACCAGATCGTTCCCCCGACGCTCAACCTCGACAATCCGTCCGAAGGCTGCGCCGGGGTCGACCTCGTCCCGTTCAAGGCCAGGAAGCGCGAGGTCCGCGCGGTGCTCAACAACAGCTTCGGCTTTGGCGGCACCAACGCCAGCCTGGTGATGAAAGCGGTCGACTGACGCCATCAGGATGAAGCGCCTGCTGCTCATCGCCGCTTTGCTCGGCCTCCTCGCGGCGGTTGCGGGCTGGTGGCTGCTGTGGGCGAGCCCCGGCCCCAGGCCGGGCCCGCACGTGATCATCGTCGAGGAAGGGTCGAGCCTCGCTAAAGTCGCCGAGATCCTCGTCGCTAAAGGCGCGGTTCCGGGCACGCCCATCACTTACCGCGCGATGGCCAGGCTGTTCGGCTCGTCCGACCCGGTCCAGGCAGGAGAATTCGCGATTCCGCGCGGGATGGGCGGCGCGGCGGTGCTCGACCTGCTCCAGCACGGCCAGCCGGTCCAGCGCCTGCTGACGATCGCCGAGGGTACCCCCTCGGTGATCGTCCAGGAAAAGCTCGCCGCGCTGCCCTTGCTCACCGGCCCGGCGCCGCTCCCCGCCGAGGGCTCGGTGCTTCCCGACAGTTATGGCTATCAGCGCGGCGAGGCGCGCTCCGCCGTGCTCAAGCGGATGACCGCGGCAATGACCCGCGAACTCGATCGTATATGGGCGAAGCGCAAGCCGACCAGCGTCGTCAGGTCCAGGGCCGAAGCGGTCAACCTCGCCGCAATCGTCGAGAAAGAGACCGGCAAGCCGGCCGAGCGGCGGATGGTCGCCGGGGTCTATTCGAACCGGCTGCGCATCGGCATGAAGCTCGATGCCGACCCGACCGTGATCTATCCGGTGACCAAAGGCAAACCGCTCGGGCGGCGCATCCTCCGCTCCGAGCTTGACGCCGACACCGGCTATAACACCTACCGTCGAGCTGGCTTGCCCGCGGGTCCGATCGCCAATCCGGGCCGGGCCAGCATCGCCGCGGTGCTCGATCCGGCTCCAACCAAGGCGCTCTATTTCGTCGCCGACGGCACCGGCGGGCATGTTTTCGCCGAAACTTTCGGCGAGCATCAGGCCAATGTCCGCAAATATTACGCGCTTCGCCGCTCGCGGGGCGAAATGTGACGCTCTATAGCGCTCCGATCGCTTCTGCGCGGACATAGCCGACGCGCCGCTCGGCGCCCGCATAACCCCATGCCCAGCCGCGCGTGCAATCGAGCATCGCGAAGTTTTCGCCTTTGCTCAACTGCCTGATAATACTGGATGAATCGCTCGCACCCTCGAACAAGGGTGCCCCCTTCAGCAGCTCCTTGTCGAGCGGCTCGGCATAATGCGAAGCGACCACTTTGGAAGCCAGCGCAGTGTCCGCCAGATCGGCCCGGTAAGCATTGAACGCCGGGTCGAGAATTTTCGACGGCCCGGTCAGCGCGAAGCCGTCAGCGATGGGCGAAGGCGGGCTGGCCGATCGCGGGCCGGTGGGCGCTGGGCTCGTCGTCGTCACGGAGGTTGCGTTTGAACCCTTCAAGAAAATTGGCCCCGTTGGTAGTGTGCACGACGAAAATATTGCGGCGGTCGTCTTGGTCGCGCTCGCGGCGCAGATAGCCGAGGGCGCCCAATGTATTCAAGGCACGAGTCACCACGGGTTTGGAGACTCCGAGCATTCGCGCAAGCCCGCGAACGGTGTGCGGCCCCGGAGTGAGATAGACGAGCATCAGCAGGGCCATCTGGCGGTTGGTGAGATCGGGCTCGCCCGAGCGGACATAACCGATCAGCGCGCGCATCCAACGCGTCAGCGACCTTTCGCCCATCAGAGTCTCCCAGTTGCCGCCTATCCCGGTTCAACTGGCCAGACGGCCAAATGTTGCAGCGCGTCGCCAGAAAGACTTGGGAAATTACGGCCATGGCGGTTTTTCAACGCCGCCGGTACCGCTGTTCGAGAACCGCATAAGCCGCTCGAAGCCCCAGTGCATCGCCCCCGTTTGGCCGGCCAGGCCTGGTTGAAGTGCGCCACGCGAAAGTGTCGAAATGCGCCCAGGCGACAAGTTGCGAGACGAAACGCCGGAGGAACAAGGCAGCGGTCACCGCGCCCGCCATCGGCGAATCCGAGGCGTTGCTGAAATCGGCGAGATCGCTCTTGAGCATTTCGTCATAGCCATCCCAAAGGGGCATTCGCCACAGCGGGTCGGTCTCGTCGCGGCCAGCCCGCTCCAATTCCCCGGCGAGCGTATCGTCATTGGAAAACAGCGCGGGCAGGTCGGGGCCGAGCGCGACCCGGGCGGCGCCGGTAAGGGTCGCGAAATCGAGGATCAGCTCGGGCTGTTCCTCGCCCGCGCGGGTCAGGGCGTCGGCGAGCACGAGGCGCCCTTCGGCGTCGGTATTGTCGAGCTCGACCGTCAGGCCGCTCCGCGAGGTCAGCACGTCACCCGGCCGAAAGGCATTGGCCGAAACCATATTCTCGACCGCCGGGACGAGCAGGTGAAGCCGGACCGGGAGACGTCCGGCGATGATCAGCCGGGCAAGAGCGATAGCATGGGCGGCTCCGCCCATGTCCTTTTTCATCAACCGCATTCCGCTTGCCGGCTTGAGGTCGAGCCCGCCCGAATCGAAGCACACCCCCTTGCCGATGATCGCGACATGCGGATGCTTGGGGTCGCCATGACGAAGCTCGATCAGGCGCGGAGCACGCTCCCGCGAAGCGCCGCGGCCGACCGCGGCGATCATCGGAAAACCCTGGTCGAGGGCATCGCCCGAAATGACCGCGACTTTCGCACCGGTGCCCTTGGCGATGTCGCGAACCGTCGCTTCGAGCTCGGCGGGTCCAAGATCGGCGGCGGGTGTGTTGATCAGATCGCGAACCAGCGCGCTGGCCTCGGCGAGC
>JBKKAQ010000036.1:0-7336 GCA_046714555.1 Sphingomicrobium sp.
GCGCGGCGTTCCTTCATCGGGTCCATACCGCCGACGCAGGGGGTGATCCGCGCCCCGGTACCGGCATAAAGCCAGTCGAGTTCGCGAGCGACCTGGAGCGCAAGCTCGCGGGTCGGGGCGATGACCAGCGCGGCGGGGCCGAGCGCGAACGCCGCCTTGCCCTTCGAATCGAGGAGTTGCGCCGCCATCGCCAGCCCGAAGGCGATCGTCTTGCCCGAACCGGTGCGGGCCGAGACGATCAAGTCGCGCCCGATGGCGTCAGGCTCGAGCACCTGTGCCTGCACGGGGGTTGATTCGGCATAGCCGCGCGCGCTGAGCGCTTCGGCAAGCGAGGGCGGTAGATTGGAAAAGGCCATGGGTCCCTTAGTCAAAAAATGCGGTCGAAGAGCCACGCAGGATTGCCGTGGCCCAAGAGGAAAATCAGCTGTTCATGGAAACGAGGAATCTCTCATGCGTTTCAAGCGCATAGAACAGGAGATGCAATCATGACCAAGCGCGAATTGATCGACACCGGGACCGACAAACGCTTCGTCCGCCGCGACGACAAGGGGCAGTTCAAGGAATCGGACGACGTCGGCAAATCGCTGTCGCAAGACGCCAAGCGCAAGGCCAAGACCGAGGTCAAGCCGGGCGAAGGCGACCGCGGCGACCGCAAGCGCGACTGATCGCTTTCGCCGCTGCGTTGTAGAAAACCGAAGCGGGCGAAGGGATGTGACTGCCCGCCGCTGCTCGCCCGTTGCGCCTTTGGCTCAGAACGCGCCACGAGTCGAGCAATAAGGGCTGCGATATCATCGTTCTGCCCAGGTCACCGTAGGCGGATCACAAGAGCTCGTCAGCAATTGGGCGCCTGAGCCTTAGCAGGATCGAACCATTACGATCGTTGAGCGGCGCCGACCTACTCGAACTTGCTCACCGTGAATTCAAAGCTTCTCGGTGAGCTCGGGGACTATCTTGAACAGGTCGCCGACCAGCCCGATGTCGGCGACCTGGAAAATCGGCGCGTCCTCGTCCTTGTTGATGGCGATGATCAGCTTCGAATCCTTCATCCCCGCAAGGTGCTGGATCGCGCCGGAAATGCCGATCGCCAGATAGATTTCGGGCGCGACGATCTTGCCCGTCTGGCCGACCTGGTAATCATTGGGGGCATAGCCCGCGTCGACTGCCGCCCGGCTCGCTCCGACTCCCGCCCCTAATTTGTCGGCAAGCGGATCGAGGAGCCCGTGGAACTGCTCGTTCGAGCCGAACGCGCGGCCGCCAGAGACGATGATCTTGGCGCTGGTCAGTTCGGGCCGCTCGCTTTTCGACATTTCGGCCGAAACGAATTTGCTCAAGCCCAGGTCGCCGCCCGCCTCGACCGCTTCGATCGTCCCGCCGCCCCCGTCGCGGCCGGCCTTTTCAAACGCAGTTCCGCGAACCGTGAGGACCAGCTTGGAATCCTTCGACTTGACCGTGGCGATTGCGTTCCCGGCGTAGATTGGGCGGGTGAAGACATTGTCCCCCTCAACCGAGAGGATCTCCGAAATCTGCATCACGTCGAGCATCGCCGCAACCCGCGGCGCGATGTTCTTGCCGGTGGTAGTAGCCGGGGCAACGAACGCGTCGTGATCGGCCATCAGCCTTGCCGCGATCGGAGCGACCGTCTCGGCGAGCAGATGCTCGAGGTTGGCGGCATCGGCGACGTGGACCTTGCCGACGCCGTCGATCTTGCACGCCGCGTCGGCGACCGCGCCGACATTATTGCCGACGACGAGCAAGTGAACCTCACCGAGCTTGGCTGCGGCGGTGACCGCGACCAAAGTCGGATCCTTGACCGCGGTGCCGTCATGTTCGACCAGAACCAGAGTCTTCATTCGACCACTCCAAGGGCTTTGAGTTTGCCGACCAGCTCGTCGACCGACGCGACTTTGATTCCCGCCTGGCGTTTCGAGGGTTCGACTACTTTCAGGGTTTCGAGCCGCGGAGCGATGTCGACCCCGAGCTCGGCGGCGGTCCTGACCGCCATCGGTTTCGACTTGGCCTTCATGATGTTGGGGAGCGAGGCGTAGCGCGGCTCGTTGAGGCGCAGGTCGGTGGTGACGATCGCCGGACCGGACAGTGCGACGGTTTCCAAACCACCATCGACTTCGCGGGTGACGGTGACGATTTCTCCAGCGATTTCAACCTTTGAGGCGAAAGTGCCCTGCGGCCAGCCGAGCAAGGCGGCGAGCATTTGTCCGACCTGATTCGAATCGTCGTCGATCGCCTGCTTGCCGAGGATGATCAGCCCGGGCTGCTCCTCCTCGGCGATGCGGGCGAGGATCTTCGCCACCCCCAGGGGCTCGACCTCGTCGTCGCTCTGGACCAGGATCGCCCGGTCGGCGCCCATCGCCAGCGCGGTGCGCAGCGTGTCCTGCGCCTTTTGCGGACCGACCGAGACCGCGATGATCTCGCTCGCGACCCCCTTTTCCTTGAGCCGGATGGCTTCCTCGACCGCGATCTCGTCGAACGGGTTCATGCTCATCTTGACGTTGGCGAGGTCGATCCCGCTGCCGTCCATCTTGACCCGCGGCTTGACGTTGTAGTCGATCACCCGTTTGACCGCGACGAGGAGTTTCATGGGCTGTTCTCCGGCAAACCTTAAGCTGCGTTCTTGACTTCGGCGACGATCTTGCGCGCGGCATCGCCAAGGTCATTGGCGGCGACGATGGCAAGCCCCGAATGGGCGAGGATCTGCTTGCCCTCGTCGACATTGGTGCCTTCGAGCCGGACCACCAGCGGGACCGACAGATGAACTTCGCGCGCCGCCGCGACGATCCCGTCGGCGATGATGTCGCACTTCATGATCCCGCCGAAGATGTTGACGAGGATGCCCTTCACCGCCGGGTCGGCGAGGATGATCTTGAACGCCGCGGTGACCTTTTCCTTCGACGCGCCGCCGCCGACGTCGAGGAAGTTGGCGGCGAAGGCGCCGTTCAACTTGATGATGTCTATCGTCGCCATCGCGAGCCCCGCGCCATTGACCATGCAGCCGTTGTCGCCGTCCAATTTGATGTAGGCGAGGTCATATTTCGAGGCCTCGATCTCCATCGGATCCTCTTCGCTGAGGTCGCGCAATTCGGCGAGGTCCTTGTGGCGGAACATCGCGTTCGAATCAAACCCGACCTTGGCGTCGAGCACCAGCAGGCGGCCGTTCTGGGTGACCGCGAGCGGATTGATTTCGATCTGGCTGGCGTCGGTCGCGACAAAGGCGTTGTAGAGCTGCGCGAGGACCGCAGTCGCCTGTTTGGCGAGGTCGCCGGAAAGCCCGAGCGCGCCGGCAACCGCGCGGCCGTGATGCGGCATCAGCCCGGTCGCCGGGTCGACGGTGACGCTGTGAATCCGGTCGGGAGTGTCGTGGGCGACCGCTTCGATATCCATCCCGCCTTCGGTCGAGGCGACGATCGCGATTCGCCCGCTGTCGCGATCGACCAGCAGCGCGAGATAATATTCCTTCGCGATGTCGACCCCGTCGGTGACGTAGAGCCGCTGAACCTGCTTGCCCTGGTCGCCGGTCTGGATCGTCACCAGCGTGTTGCCGAGCATCTCGTCCGCTGCAGCGCGGACTTCGTCGAGGCTGCGCGCGAGCCGGACCCCGCCCTTGGCGTCGGGGCCCAATTCCTTGAACTTGCCCTTGCCGCGCCCGCCGGCGTGGATCTGCGCTTTGACCACCCACAACGGCCCGGGAAGCCGCTGAGCGGCCTCGACCGCTTCGTCGGCGCTCATCGCGGCGAAGCCCGTGGGGACCGGAACACCATATTTGGCGAGCAATTCCTTGGCCTGATATTCGTGGATATTCATTTCATTCCCCGGCAACGCTCGTCGCCTTGCCCTAAAGCATGACTCGCGCGCGAAGGAAAGCGGGGTGAAGAATTCCCTTTCGGCAAGTTTCACCGGCCCTGCGCCGCGATGTTGCCGGCATGGCCCAGTCGGACGCTCCCCCTCCCCGTTCCGGGGCGGATTTGTTAGGTAAGCGAAAGTGGACAGCCGCAAGTTCATCCATGTCGACATGGACGCGTTTTACGCTTCGGTCGAGCAGCGCGACGATCCGCGGCTGAAGGGCAGGCCGGTCGCGGTCGGCGGCGGGCATCGCGGAGTGGTCGCAGCGGCGAGCTATGAAGCGCGCCAATTTGGGGTGCGATCGGCGATGCCGGCGGTGACCGCGCTTCGGCGCTGCCCCGGGCTGGTGTTCGTCAAGCCGCGGTTCGAGGTCTATAAGGCGGTGTCGAACCAGATTCGCGCGATATTCGCCGATTTTACCGAGCTGATCGAGCCATTGAGCCTCGACGAAGCGTATCTCGACGTCACCGAGGATCGGCTCGCGATCGGCAGCGCGCGAGCGATCGCCGAGCGAATCCGCCTTGAGACCGGGCTCACCGCTTCGGCCGGGGTGAGCTATTGCAAGTTGATCGCCAAGCTTGCGTCGGATCACAACAAACCCGACGGGATTTGCGTCATCCCGCCGGGCCGGGGCGAGGCGTTTGTCGCCGGACTGCCGGTCAAGCGTTTTCACGGGGTAGGGCCGGTCACCGCCGAGCGGATGGACAAATTGGGCATCCGCACCGGCAATGACCTGCGCGAGTGGAGCAGGACCGAGCTCGAGGCGCATTTCGGAAGCTCGGGTGGGTGGTACTGGCAGATTGCGCGCGCAATCGACCAGCGCGAGGTGAGGCCCGACCGACCGTCCAAATCGATCAGCGCCGAACGCACCTTCGACGAGGATTTGACCGATCGCACCGCTCTTCAGCAGCAGCTCGAGCGGGTCGCGGGGCTTGCCTGGCAGCGGGTCGAGCGCGCCGGGGTGAGCGGGCGGACGGTGACGCTCAAGGTCAAATTCGCCGATTTTTCGCTAATCACCCGCTCGCGCAGCTTTGCCGACCCGATTGCCGATCTTGCCGCCTTCGCCGCCGGAGGACAGGCTTCGCTCGGCGGCTTGTTCCCGCTGGAGCGGGGTATCCGTCTGCTCGGGCTAGGGCTTCACACGCTTGACCGAAATTCGCAATCGCCCGCCCAGCTTGGACTGGCATTTTGACATTTTTCCTGCTATATAATTACCAACTTAGGCCGCAGCTCTTCCGCCGCGGCCGATTTTGCAGGAAACTGACAGACCGACCAGCCACCAGCTCGGGGCGTTTTGGGGACGATGCGACTGCGTCGGCTCGGTTCGGCAATATGAAAGGCGAATAAATGGCAGCGAAGGCTTTCAGCTTCGACGTTGGCGATTATGTTGTTTACCCCAAGCATGGCGTCGGCCGGGTGGTCGAGCTTCAAAGCACCGAGATCGCCGGAACCCAGCTCGACCTTTATGTCTTGCGCTTCGAAAAGGAACGGATGACTCTGCGGGTCCCGGTCAACAAGGCCGAGACCGTCGGGATGCGCAAGCTGTCGTCGGACAAGACGATGCAGGACGCGCTCCAGACCCTCAAGGGCAAGCCTAAGGTCAAGCGCACGATGTGGTCGCGCCGGGCGCAGGAATATGAGGCCAAGATCAATTCGGGCGACCTGACCTCGATCGCCGAAGTGACTCGAGACCTGTTCCGGGCCGACGACCAGCCCGAGCAAAGCTATTCGGAGCGGCAGATTTTCGAAGCCGCGTCGTCGAGGCTCGCTCGCGAGCTTGCGGCGATGGAGCAGGTCGACGAGCCCGCAGCCCTGGTCAAGATCCTCGAGATCCTCAACGCCGCAGCGTCGATCCACAACAAGGCCAAGGAGGCCGCAGCGGCGGTCGCCTGACCCGATTCGTCGGGCCTTGAAGAACAAGGGCGCCCTTCCCGCGCGGAAGGGCGCTCTTTTTTTGGGCTTGCACTTTTTTAGCCTTGCATGGGAACTGCGGCTTACTGTATTATGACTGTAATACGGAAGAGGAGTCGATGATGACCTCGATCTTTATCCTGATCGCCGCGGCGATCCTTGCGGTGGCGAGCTGCAACCGCGCCACCGCCGAGTCCGGCAAACCCGATATCAGCCGCGGTTTCGAGGTCGAATCGTTCGACCGGATCGAGATTTCAGGGCCTTATGAGGTCAATGTCAGGACCGGTGAACAGCCCTCGGTCCGCGCCAGCGGCTCGCCATCGCTGATCGAGCATATGCGGGTCGGGGTCGAAGGCGGAGTGCTCAAGATCCGGCCGGGGAAGCGCGTCGCGGGTTTCGACCCGGGTTCGGGCGGGCGGGCGAGCGTCGTGGTCACCACGGCGATGCTCAAGCGCGCGGCGATCGCCGGATCGGGGGATCTCGAGGTGGACAAGATTCGCGGCAAAAGCTTCGAGGCCGAGGTCGCCGGATCGGGCAATCTCAAGATCGGCCGGATCGATGCCCGATCGGTCAAGCTGGCCATCGCCGGGTCGGGCAATGCGATGCTCGCGGGCAAGGCGCACAAGGTCGTTTACAGCATCGCCGGTTCGGGCGACGTCGACGCCGGACGATTGCTCGCCGAAGCCGCCGACATTTCGATCGCGGGATCGGGCAATGTCGTGGGAGCTTCGAGCGGGACCGCGGCGGTAAGCATCGCCGGGTCGGGCGATGTCACGATCAGCGGAGGCGCGCGGTGCACCGTGAGCAGGGTCGGATCGGGCAAGGTGCGCTGTTCCTAACCCCAAATTAATCCTATTCGGCAAAGACAAGATGATGCGTATCCTACTTCTCGCCGCAACGCTGCTTGCGTCCGCTTCCGCCGAGGCCGCCGCGCCGCAGCGCAATTACAGCGTCACCTCGTTCGACCGAATCCGTCTCGACGGGCCGTACAAGGTCCGGCTGGTCACCGGGGTCGCCCCGTTCGCACGCGCGAGCGGGTCGACCCAGGCACTCGATTCTGTCGGGATAGCGGTCGAGGGGCGGACCCTCGTGATCCACCGCAACCGCTCGTCATGGGGGGGCTATCCGGGCAAACCGCCGGGCCCGGTCGAAATAGAGGTCGGCACCCATGAGCTCGGCACCGCCTGGCTCAACGGGTCGGGCAGCCTGGCGATCGACCGGGTGCGCGGGCTGTCGTTCGATCTCTCGCTGCAGGGCGCGGGGGCGGCGAGCATCGCCCGGGTCGAGGTCGACCAGCTCAAGGTCGGGATCGCCGGAGCGGGCAGCGCAATGCTTTCCGGGCGCGCGGCAAGGATGACCGCGGTGGTGCGCGGAAGCTCGGCGCTCGACGCTTCGGGGCTTGCAGTCAAGGACGTCAGGCTGGGTGCCGAGGGACCATCGATCGTCAAGCTCAACGCCTCGTCGAGCGCCCATGTCGACGTCGCCGGGGCGGCGATGGTCGAGATCGCGGGCAACCCCGCCTGCACCGTCAAGGCGAGCGGATCGGCGAGCGTCGCGGGCTGCCGCTAGG
>JBKKAQ010000037.1:0-13644 GCA_046714555.1 Sphingomicrobium sp.
GGGGCGCCGGGCGCGGGGGGCCCCCCCCCCCCCCGGCCCGCCCGGGGCCCCCCCCGCCTCCGCGGAACGCCTCGGCGAACACTGCCGCGAGCGGCAATAGCAGAACCAGCGCGACATAGCCGACCGCCGCCGCGATCAGCAGCCAGCGCATCGTGACATGCTCCCCAAGGGCCGATCCGCGCTTCATGCCGTGATCCGGCGGCGCTGCCACGACTGGAGGAGGTTGAGCACGAGCAGCATCGCGAACGAAATGATCAGCATGACCGAGGCGATCGCGGTCGCGCCGGCATAATCATATTCCTCGAGCTGGGTGATGATCAGCAGCGGAGCGATTTCCGATACGAACGGCATGTTGCCGGCAATGAAGATCAGCGAGCCATATTCGCCCGCGCCGCGCGCGAAGGCGAGCGCGAACCCGGTGGCCAGCGCCGGGGCGATGGTCGGCAGGATCACCCGGGTAAAGGTCTGAAGCCGGGTCGCTCCAAGAGTGGCGGCGGCCTCCTCCATTTCGCTCGACACCTCGGCAAGCACCGGCTCGACCGTCCGAACCACGAACGGCAGGCCGATGAAGACCAGCGCGACGACCACTCCCTGCGGCTGATAGGCTATTTCGATGCCAAGTGGAGCGAGCAGCCCCCCGACAAGGCCGGTATCGGCATAAATTGCGGTGAGAGCGATTCCCGCGACCGCGGTCGGAAGAGCGAAGGGCAAATCGACCAGTGCTCCGAACAATCGCTTGCCGGCAAAATCGTAGCGCACCAGCACCCATGCGACGAGCAGCCCGAACACGGCATTGATTGCGGCTGCAACCAGCGCCGCGCCGAAGCTCAGGCGATAGGCGGCAAGCGCGCGCGGCGAGCCAGCGGCAGCCCAGAACGCCCCCCAGCCCTCGCTCGCGCTGCGCAGGAACACTGCGGTAAGCGGAATGAGGACGATCAGCGAAAGCCAAGCAAGGGTTATGCCCAGCGACAGACCGAAACCGGGCATCGACGACCGACGCAGCGCGATGATTGCTCGCGCGGCCATCAAAAGTCGACGTGTAAACGGGCCGCTGCCACGTCTCCCCTTGTCTTCAATTCAATCGGGTCAAGCGGCGCGTTCTTGCCGCTGAATCGTACCCAGTTGAACAGCATTTTTGCGTAAGGATTGAAATACCAGTTGAGACCAAGCGTGACAGTTTCGGCCTGATTGCCAGCGCGACCTGGCACCGGCGTGTCCGAAAGGTCGAGGTGATCGTAGCGGAGCGCGATTTCGAACGCGCCGAGCCCTTCCTTGCCGAGTTCCCTGAACGGCTTGATGCGGTCGAAATTGCCGTTGCGGAACGGGCGGGTCTCACCGGTAAGGAAATAGCTGCCATAAGCATAATAGCCCTCGAAAGCCTTGTTGCCGAGGTCGGGCCGATCGAGCCACAACCGACCATATTCTCCGACCAGCGACAGCGGTCCGAGGACTCCCGCATCCTCGGCCCCGGCATAGCGCAGCGAATCGACCCCTGGGATCACCCCTGAATCGGCGATGTTGCCATTGTCGATGCGGATGTTGGGGCGGTCGCTGAGGCGCACCGCGTCGGCGACATCGCCCGACTTGAGCGAGGTCCGGTAGAAGCCCGACGCGCCGAGATGAAGGATTTTGCCGGGCTCGAAGATCGGATCCTAGGTCGCTCGGCCGTTGAACCCCCAGCTTTCGTCTGGAGTGTCGATGAGCGGCGCACCTGACGAGCGGCCGATGATTTCATTATCGCCGAACAGGCCGACCGCGAGGTTGAGATTCTCCTTTGGCGCGTAAGCGGCCGAGATGCCGATGCGTCGTTCGGCGCCGGCGTTGCCGAAGGCGTTGGTGAACATGCCGCGCTCAAGGAAGGTGTTGTAATTGTCGCTGTTATTGGATTCGAGGCCGTACGGCGCCTTGTGCTGGCCGATCGTCAGGATCGTCTTGGGGATCTTGGTATATTGCAGATAGGCGTCGGTGAGGTTGACCGCATTGCCGGCGAAATCGACCTCGATCCGGTAATTGAAATATTTGAGCGCGGTCCCTTCGAAGCCGATGCGGGCGCGGCGAAAGGCGGTGCCGTTGTTGTAATCATAGCCCCCCGCACGTTCGAAGAAGCCGGCGTAATCGGCTTCGATCACTCCGCGCGGCTTGAAGGTAAAGTTGCCGTTGGTGTCGGCCAGCGTTGGGCCCCACGTGAACTGGACATTCCTGGCCGCGCGCGTTTCGACCGTTTCGATCCGGCCCTCGTTAAGCTCGGCTTGCTGCTCGAGCACTGCATTGCGCGCCTCGAGCGTCTTGACCCGCGCTTCGAGCGCGTTGAGGCGATCGAGCAAGCGATCGCCGGTCGGCGCCGGCGCGGCAGCGGGCTCGGCTTGGTCATCGATCAGCGTATCGATGGTTCTGCTCGAAGCCTCGTCGGGCGGAAGCGTCTGGTCGATCTGGGCAAAAGCCGGAGTGGCGAGCGCATGTATCGACGCCCCCGCGAGGAGCAACAATTTCATCGTGATTTCCTTGAAAAAAACGAGTTTTAACCCTGTTGAAACTTCAGCGTTTGGCCTGCTCGAAAATCTGGTCGAACAGCCCGCCGTCGTTGAAATGGGTCGCCTGGGTTCGCGCCCAGCCTCCGAAATGCCGATCGATGGTCAACAAGGGGACATTGGGGAAGCGCGCCTTATACTTGGCGGCGACCTGAGCGTTTCGCGGACGGTAGTAGTTTTTCGCAACGACATCCTGCGCCTCGGGGGTGTAGAGATATTTGAGATAGGCTTCGGCGATCTTGCGCGTGCCCTTGCGGTCGACGACCTTGTCGACCAGTGCCACCGGCGGCTCGGCGAGGATCGAGACCGACGGCACGACGATCTCGAACTTGCCGCGGCCAAGCTGGTTGACCGCGAGGAACGCTTCATTCTCCCAGGCGATGAGGACATCGCCCTGGCCGCGCTGGACGAAAGTGGTCGTCGATCCGCGCGCTCCTGAATCGAGCACCGGAACGTTGCGAACCAGCCGGGTCAGAAATTCCTTGGCCTTGGCTGGGGAGCCGTATTTGCGCTGCGCATAGCCCCAGGCGGCGAGGTAGTTCCAACGAGCCCCGCCGCTGGTTTTCGGATTGGGGGTTATGACCTTGATCCCCGGACGAATGAGATCGTCCCAATCCTTGATCCCCTTGGGATTGCCCTTGCGCACCAGCAGAACGATGGTCGAATAATATGGCGCGCTGTTGTTCGGCAGTCGCCTTTGCCAATTGGCCGGGAGCAGTTTGCCGCGCTGGGCGATCTCGTCGATGTCGTAAGCCAGTGCGAGCGTGACAACATCGGCCTGAAGCCCGTCGATCACCGCGCGCGCCTGCTTGCCCGAGCCGCCGTGGCTTTGCCGGATCGCCACCGGCGGTCCGCCGGCGGCCTGCCAGCGGCGCGCGAAACCGGCATTGATGTCGCGATAAAGCTCGCGCGTCGGATCGTAGGAAACGTTGAGCAACTGAACGGGCGCGGCGAGCGCGGCAACCGGCGCGGCGGTTGCGGCGAAAAGCGCGGCGGCGGCGGCGATGGTCCGGATGAACGACATGGTGAATCCCCTTGAACGTGATTCGCGTTCTATTACCTATTTTCCTACTAGGGAATAGGATTTTTTCAGGCTCGGCTTTTTTGCGTAACGCCCGCCGGAGCGCCGATTTCCCAGCCTGCCGCCGTGGCAATCGAAGTGCCTTCGAGGATCCCGACGCTGCTCTCGCGGACCATCGCCAGCACCTTGCGGATGGCGCAACTCTGCTCGTCGTGACAGTCACCGCAGCTTGCGTAGAAATGCACGCTGGCGCACGGCACGAGTGCGATCGGCCCGTCCATAATGCGGATGATGTCACCGAACGAGATGTCCCCGGCGGGCCGCGCCAGCCGGTAACCGCCGCCCGGTCCGCGCGCACTGGTGACGATCCCCGCTTTCTTGAGCTCGAGCATGATCAACTCGAGATATTTACGCGGCACCTGCTGGGTTTCGGCGATGCGCCCGAGCTGGACCGGCGCGCCTTCGCCGCGTTCGACAAGATAAAGCAACGAACGCAATGCGTAGCGGGTCTTTTGGGAAATCATTTAGGCTGAATAGCCTATTGCCGAACAAGGGTATAGACAAAGCACAGGCGTGCTAGCGGCGGGGGGCCGAACAACGCCCCTAAGCGGATGATTTAGCGAGAGAAAATATGGTGGGCGTGGCAAGGATTGAACTTGCGACCCCTGCGATGTCAACACAGTGCTCTACCACTGAGCTACACGCCCACACGAGGAGCGCACTTAGAGGGCGCGGCGGCTCATCGCAAGCCTAGAGGCGGCCGTGCTGGTCTTCGGACTGGAACAGGCGGTCGACCTCGGCGACGAGGTCCTTGAGGTGGAACGGCTTGGACAAGAGCTTGGCCTCGGGCGCCGTCCGGCCGCCCTGAAGAGCGACCGCGGCAAAGCCGGTGATGAACATCACACGAATCGCCGGATCGAGCGCCGAAGCCTTCTGGGCAAGCTCGATCCCGTCCATCTCTGGCATCACGATGTCGGTCAGGAGAAGGTCGAACCGCGAGGATTCGAGCAGCGGCATCGCTTCGGTGCCGCAGCCGACCGCAAAGACCTCATAGCCGACGCGGGTCAGCGCCCGCTGAAGATATTCGCGCATCGACACATCGTCTTCGGCAAGAAGGATCTTGAACATCAACTGCCATTCTATGCCTGTAACGTTTAAGATTTTCCAGTCACTTGAATGAGCGTTTGGATTGCTGCGCGATCGTCGCCGGGTTAAACACCGCGGCTTGGACCCGCACCCCCTCCCCGCTCCACTCGTTCATCCCGCCAAGCATGCGCGTTCGGTGCTGCTGTCGATCCCCCATTCAGGGCGCGATTATCCCGACTGGCTGGTGTGTCTGGCGCGGCGCGGCCGCGAATCGCTCGAAGCGCTCGAAGACCCGCTGGTCGACCGGCTGGCGTGGCGAGCGATCGCGGCGGGCACCGGGGCAATTGTCGCGCGGGCGCCGCGCGCCGCGATCGACTGCAATCGCTCCGAACAGGACATCGACCCGTCGGTGATCGAGGTGGCGATTCCGGCTAAACTGGGGGAGCGCGCGCGAGGCGGGCTGGGGATCATCCCCGGACGAACGATCCGCGACGGCGGGCTATGGCGGCGACCGGTCTCGGCGGCGGAATATGAATCGCGGCTCAACCTCGCCCATCGGCCCTATCATCGCGCAGTCGGTCAAGCCCTCGAGGCGCTGAAGACCGTCAATGGCCGCGCGTTGTTGCTCGATTGCCATTCGATGCCTCGGCGTCCGGGCGGACGGCCCGAAATCATCCTCGGCGACCGCCACGGGCGAAGCGCGTCGCCCGGTATTTCCGCCGCCGCCGAACGGATCGTTCGAGCCGAGGGCTTCAGCGTGATGCGCAACGTGCCTTACGCGGGGGGCTGGATCGTCGAGCGCCATGGCCGGCCAGCGAGCGAAGTCCATGCACTCCAGCTCGAGGTCGATCGCAGCGTGTATCTGGGTACCGACCTGCGCACTCCCGGCGAGGGTTTCGACCGCGTCGCGAGGCTGTTCGAACGGCTGGTAGTCGAGCTTGGCGAGCTGGCGTGCGAGGAGGCGGTTGCAGCTGAATAAACCAGGCGGCAAGCCGAAATAAAAAATGGCCACCCCGGCTTTGGGGCCGGGATGGCCGAGGTTCAGGGAGGAACGCACCTCGCAAGGTGCGCTGCCGACCGCCACGAAGGGGAACGCGACGACCCGGCACCTACATCAGATGGGGTCGTAATCGCGATTGGTCAAGCGACAGATATGTCCGGGCACCGAAGAACCGCTCAAGCGTCGGCTGTGGCCGGTGCGCGAGCCGGGATCGGCCCCTTGCCCTGGCTGACCTGCCGCGAGAAGATTTCGCGAATTTGCGACAGCGAAAAAAGATGCGCAAAGATCAAGGCGAGCATGCCGTTCTGGTTCATTTTCCGCAATTCATCGCCGCGCAGCTGACGGAGCTTTTCCTCGTCGACCATCTGGAAGCCGCGATAGACGAAGGGCTGGTCGCTTCCTTCGGGTTGGATCGCGACTTCGCCCTCGATCATCAGCCCCGACTTCTTGAGCTCGGCCATGAACGCTCCGGTGCGCTGTCCGGCTGTCTCAAACTGTTCGCAGAACTGGAGTATCGCCTTGGTCGCATCGGAAGGTTGGTCACCATCGAACAGGGCTTCGCCTTCATCGAATTCGCCGACTGCGCCCGAGGTCGGGTCGAAACAGAGCGAGAGATCGTCGCTGTCCGGGCGCAGCCGGGCAAGCATGAAGGGGTAGCGGCGCAAGTAAGCGGGAAGGTAGACGTTCTGCTGGGTCAGCATCCCCTCGTCGTCGAGGAGGGTATTCACGCCTTCGTTGAGCCCCATCAGAGCGAGCGGAACCGGGTTTTCGCCGGCGGAGAAGACGATCGGGAAAAAGCGCTGGATGAGCGCGAATTCATCGACCGTGACCGGAATCGCATGGGTCTGGGCGATATGCGGGGCGCGTTCGAGCCGCCGGACATGGGCCGTGCCATGCTGGTTCGAACTGAGCGGCTCAAGGCCGCGGTAAAGCAAGGGTAGCTCGGTATTCGGCGCGGTCGTCGCCATGTCATCAATCTCCCGGGAGTAGCGGCGCATGAGCGGCATGGTGCCGGCAAGCCGCCCGAAATAAGCGCCGGGCTCTATTCGCCGATGCCGCTATTCGCAAGCGGCTTCGCCGCTAGCGCAGGAGCGAAATGCCCCGAGGCCCCGCCCGCTCATCAAATTCATGCGCGGTTCAATCCGGCGCTGCGAAGCTGGGCGATGATGGCATTTCGCGCGTGATCCTGACCCATTTCCTGACCCTGATGCCAATGCTGTTCGCAGCAGCGGCGGGCGAGCCCGATCCCGAGCGGACGATGGCACGCCGGATGGTGATTCGCGATGCAATGATCCTGCGCATCCCGGTGCGCGCAAGACCCGGTCTTCCGCTCGAATGGCGCGAAAGGCGCGGCCCCCGATGCGTTGCGGCAACGACCATCGCCGGTGCGATGCTGTCGAGCCAGGACAGTGTCGATTTTGCGCTTCGCGATCGAGGGCGCTTGCGCGCCGAGCTCGACAAGGATTGCCTCGCGCTCGACTTTTATGGCGGATTCTACGTCGAGCCGAGCGACGGCCGGCTGTGCGCAAGGCGTGACGCAATCCGCTCGCGGATGGGCGGATCGTGCCGGATCATCCGCTTCCGCGAGCTCGTGCCCCACTCCAAACCTTAGCGATTTGTTGACATTTCGCCCTTTGGCGCGCATGGACCGGGGATCGCGGCGCTGGGATGACCAGGCTGCATTTTTTCCGGATCTTTCATGCCTTTTGCCGATCTCGGCCTTTCCGATGAATTGCTGCGCGCTGTCACCGACAGTGGTTACGACACTCCGACTCCGATCCAGCGCGGGGTTATCCCGTCGGTCCTGATGGGCCGGGACATCATCGGCATTGCCCAGACCGGGACGGGTAAGACCGCGGGTTTCGTCCTGCCAATGATCGATATCCTCGCTCACGGCCGAAGCCGGGCGCGGATGCCGCGATCGCTGATCCTCGAGCCGACCCGCGAGCTTGCCGCGCAGGTCTCCGAAAATTTCGAGAAATACGGGAAATATCACAAGCTTTCGATGGCGCTGCTGATCGGCGGGGTCCAGATGGGCGATCAGATCAAGGCGCTCGAGAAGGGCGTCGACGTGTTGATCGCCACCCCGGGCCGGCTGATGGACCTGTTTGGCCGCGGCAAGATCATGCTCAACGGCTGCAATCTGCTGGTGATCGACGAAGCCGACCGGATGCTCGACATGGGGTTCATTCCCGACATCGAGGAAATCTGCACCAAGCTTCCCAAGGCGCGGCAGACCTTGCTGTTCTCAGCGACGATGCCCCCGCCGATCAAGAAGCTTGCCGACAAGTTCCTCAACGAGCCCAAGACGATCGAGGTCGCTCGGCCCGCCGCGGCCAACGCGCTGATCGAACAGCGGCTGGTGGTCCTCAAAAGCGACAAGAAGCGCGAAGTGCTTCGCCAGATGCTCCGCGCCGAGGAATTCAAGAACGCGATCATCTTCTGCAATCGCAAGACCACGGTTCGCGAACTTGCCACCAGCCTCAAGCGCTCGGGCTTTTCGGTCGGGCAAATCCAGGGTGACATGGAGCAATCCGACCGGATCGCCGAATTCGATCGCTTCAAGCAGGACGAGATCACGATCCTGGTCGCGTCCGACGTCGCGGCGCGCGGCCTCGACGTCAAGGGCGTCAGCCATGTCATCAACTTCGACGTTCCGTGGCAGCCCGACGATTATGTCCATCGCATCGGCCGGACCGGCCGCGCCGGAGCGACCGGAATTGCGATCACTTTGGCGACACCGGACGATGCCGAGGCGATTGCCGCGATCGAGAAGCTCACCGGGCACAAGATCGCTCGGGTCGATCAGGTCGCGCGCCCGCCCGGCGAGGCGAGCGCGCCCGAGAACGATGCGAAGGAAGCGAAGCCTTCCGAAGAGAGGGGTTCGAGGCCCGAGCGACGGCCGCGAGCTTCGCAAAATTCGGCGCCGGCGAGGCCCGAGCGTTCGCGTAAAGCAGCGCCCGGACGCAAAGGCGATGCGGCAAGCGCGCCGCGACCAGCGGTTCCGATGCGCGAGCCCGAAATCAAGCAGCGCGAGGCCGACGATCGTCACGACGACGATGGTAGCTGGAACGGACCGATGCCCGATTTCCTCTCGGCTCGCCTCTCAAGCTGAGCTCCTCGGGGGCGGCTAGCTAGCGCGTCCCCCGACATATTTCAGAAGGCATAATCCACCCGTGGTGCCGCTGGACAGGCGCAGCTGGTCGATCACGACGGCCTTGGGGCGGGTTCCTGGCCGCGGCCTGACGTAGTCCGGGCAACTTGTGCGCACGGTGACGATCCGCAGCGGCTTTCCCGATCCTGCGGATGCGATCGTCCGCGCTTCGCGAACCAGCGTCAGATAAGCGCGGCTCCACTCGTCGATTTCGATCTGGCCGGGATATTGACGCAGCCAGCGCTTCGCCTGCGCCTCGAACGCGGCAGTCGTCGGGAGAAGCGCCAATGTGCGCACACCCATTGCGACCGTGATCGCCACGATGACCAGCGCAAGCGCGCGGCTGTCGCTGCGCAAGCCTGCGGAGGCGAATGCTCCGCTTGTCAGCGCACACGCCGCGATGAGGCTCATGAACATTCGCGGCTTGGGGTCGACCGCGAGGGCATAGACCAGGAGGATCGAGACCAGCATTGCGCCGCCGAGCAGGATCGCGACCGAGCGGCGCTGCGAGGGTTCGAGCCGCTTGGCGAAGAACCCGGCGAGCAAAGCGGTGGCGAGAAACAGCGAATTGATCTTGGGGCTCGCGAAAAGGTTGATCCACGGATCGAGCGGCCACATCCATTCGATCCCCATTTCGCGATTCCATGCGGCGATATAGGCCGGGTTGAATAACGGGCCCTGACTGGTGTCGAAATTCGCGGGCAATTGGTCCGAAGGAAGCCCGACATGGCTCATCGCGAGCCCGAACCGGAACAGCGGATCGCCGGTCGCGACCCAGTATAAGAGAAGCTCGGCAAGCATTGCTCCGGCGAGCCCGACGATCGCCCAGACCAAAATTTTCCGACGACCTCTCGGGAGGGTCAGCCAAGCCAGCGCCGAAGCGCCGACAAACAGCATGCTGGTGTCACGCGATTGAAGCGCAAACGCCGCCAACACGCCTGCAGCAATTGCCCAGGCTGGCTGCTGCCGCTCGAATGCCAGTGTCGCTGCGGCGAGCGCGGCGAGCTGGAAGGCGAGCTCCGGAATATCGGCGTTTGGCTGGAGCGCGGCTCCGGTTACCACCGGGGTTGCAGCGATCAGAGTCGCGGCGAGGAGCCCTGCACCCTTCGAGAACCAGCGCGCGCCGATCCAGCCGGTCAGAGCGACGAGGCTCGCCCAATAGGCCAAGGCGCCGAGGCCGAGGCCGGTGCGGGTTTCGCCCAGCAACGCGATCGCCGGGACCATTGGCGCGAACACCGGCCACCTCGTCCACCAGTGCGATTGCGGCAGGCATGGCGATCCTTGCGCAAGCCAGCATCGCGCGGCTTCGAGATATTGGCGGTCGTCATTCCCTCCGCCGAAGAAACCCACCGGGTTGACCGCCACGCACAGCACCGCGAACAGCGCAATGAACAAGGGGGCGAAGCGATCGAGCCGGAAGCCGGTCACTGCGGCGACCGGGCGCGATAGCGATCGAGAAAGGCGTCGCAATGGGCGTCGAGCCGGTGCGCGGCGATCGAAGTTCGAAGCCCGGCCATCAGCCGCTGGTAGAACCACAGATTATGTTCGGTCATCAGCATTGCGCCGAGGATCTCCTCAGAGCGGACGAGGTGGTGGAGGTAGGCGCGGTCCCAGCCGGTGCAGGTCGGACACGGGCAGCCCGGCTCGAGCGGCTCGCGGTCCTCGTTGAAGCGGGCGTTGCGGATGTTGACCGCCCCGTCGGCGGTGAATGCCTGGCCGGTGCGGCCCGAGCGGGTCGGAAGGACGCAGTCAAACATGTCGATCCCGCGGCGGACGGCTTCGACGATATCGTCGGGCTTGCCCACTCCCATCAGATATCGCGGCTGGTCGGCGGGAAGCATCGGCACCGCGAAATCCAGCACGCGGCACATTGCTTCATGCCCTTCGCCGACGGCCAGCCCGCCAATCGCATAGCCATCGAAGTGGATTTCGCGCAGCGCCTCGCTCGATCGCGTTCGAAGCGCTTCGAACATCGATCCCTGCTGGATTCCGAACAAAGCCGCGCCGCTGGAATGGCCGGTATCGCTGTCGAAGGCATCGCGCGAGCGCCTTGCCCAGCGCATCGAGCGCTCCATCGAGCTTTCGGCTTCGGCGAGGGTTGCGGGGAAAGGGGTGCATTCGTCGAACGCCATAACGGCGTCGGCGCCGAGCAATCGCTGGACCTCGATCGAGCGTTCGGGGGTCAGCATGTGCGAAGACCCGTCGAGGTGGCTCTTGAACCGGACCCCCTGCTCGCTTTTCCGGGTCAGTTCGCCGAGGCTCATCACCTGGTAACCGCCGCTGTCGGTGAGAATCGGGCGGTCCCAGCCCATGAAGCGGTGAAGCCCGCCGAGCCGCTCGACCCGCTCGGCGCCGGGGCGAAGCATCAGATGGTAGGTATTGCCGAGCAGGACGTCGGCGCCGCTTGCCTTGACCGCCTCGGGTTTCATCGCCTTCACCGTCGCCCCGGTCCCGACCGGCATGAAGGCGGGGGTGCGGATCGTCCCGCGACGCATGGCGATCGCGCCGGTGCGCGCGGAGCGGTCGGTTGCGCTGATGGCGAAGGTAAAGCGGGTCATGTCGCCGCCACGCATTAGCGCGGTCCGTGTGCTGGGCAACCGCGCTCGTCCGCCTTAAGGGCGGCGCGATGATCGACCCCTGGCTTTATCCCGCGCTTACCGCGGTCGCGGTGCTGACCGGTTTCATCGACGCGATCGCGGGCGGAGGCGGGCTGATCATGCTTCCCGCCTTGCTGTTTGCGGGGGTCCCGCCGATCAATGCGCTCGCCACCAACAAGCTTCAGTCGATGTTCGGAACCGCGACGGCTTTTACCAATTACGCTCGCTCGGGACTGGTCGGTCTGGCGGGCAATTGGACGACGGTCGCATTTGTGTTCGCCGGGGCGTGCGTCGGGGTGGGATTGATCCAGTCGGTCGACAAGCGCGCGCTGACGCTGATCATCCCGTTGCTGCTGATGGCGGTGGCGCTTTACGTACTGGTTTCGCCGCGAATGACCGACGAGGACGCGCATCAGCGGGTGTCGGCGCGCGGTTTTGCACCGATTGCGGGTGCGATCGGCGCCTACGACGGCTTCTTCGGCCCCGGAACGGGAAGCTTTTTCACCACCAGCCTGGTCGCGTTGCGCGGGCTCGGTCTGACCCGGGCGACCGCCCTCACCAAATTGTTCAACCTCACAAGCAACATCGCCAGCGTCCTTCTGTTCGCGCTCGGCGGGCAAATGTGGTGGCTGCTCGGGCTGTGCATGGCGGCTGGAGCGATGACCGGAGGCTATATCGGATCGCACACAGCGATGCGCTTCGGTGCGAGCCTGATCAGGCCACTGCTGGTCATGCTTTCGCTCGGACTGACCGCGCGGCTGCTGTGGAGCTATTTTTCAGGGTGAGCGCAACGCCGGGATAAATTGTCGCGGGGAAAAGTCCCGTTTATTAAAGCCTGGCCAAAGCGAACCAGCTGGATCAGCACCGAGGCCACGTTCCATCCCGCAGCGGCGATGAACGCTGGCGACTCTCTCGCGGGGCGGCTTCGCAGCGGTTAGCGAGGCTTGGCCTGCGGAAGCAACAGGCTCGCGTCGCCGTAGCTGTAGAAGCGATAGCCCTCGGCAATCGCATGGGCATAGCCCGCCTGCATCACGTCCACACCCATAAGAGCGGAGACCAGCATGAACAGGGTTGAACGGGGCAAATGGAAGTTGGTGAGAAGGCCGTCGACCGCACGAAAGCGATAGCCAGGGGTGATGAAGATCGCGGTGTCGCCTTCGAACGGGCAGATGATCCCGTCCTCGCCCGCGGCGCTTTCGATCAGGCGGAGCGAGGTCGTGCCGACGGCGATCAGTCGGCCGCCGGCCCTGCGCGCAAAATTCAGTCGGTCGGCGGTGCCGGGGTCGATCCGGCCCCATTCGCTATGCATCCGGTGGTCGGCGGTATCCTCGGCCTTGACCGGGAGAAAGGTCCCGGCGCCGACGTGAAGGGTCAGCGTTTCGCGGCCGATACCCGCGGCGTCGAGCGAATCGATCAGCCTTGCAGTGAAATGAAGCGCCGCGGTCGGTGCGGCGACCGCGCCGGGCTGATCGGCGAAAAAAGTCTGATAATCCTCGGCGTCTTGGGCGTCGGCCGGACGGCGCGACGCGATATAGGGGGGAAGCGGCATTCGCCCGGCACGCTCGAGCAAAGCTTCAACGGGTTCTTCGCCGATGAATTCGAGCAAGATCGCTCCGTCGTCGCCGCGCTCGGTGCAGCGCGCTGCAACGCCTTCGCCGAAGCCGACCAAGTCCCCATGCTTGAGCCTCCGGGCGTTGCGGACGAAGGCCCACCAGCGCCGCGGACCGTCGCGCTTGTGCAAGGTCGCGCCGATGCGGGCACTGCCGCGGCGGCCTTCAAGTTGCGCCGGAATGACTCGCGTATCGTTGAACACCAGAATGTCGCCCAGGCGGAGGAGGCGCGGCAGGTCGGCGACCATCTGGTCGGCGAGCCGCTCACCTTCGACCAGCAGCAATCGCGCCGAATCGCGCGGGCGAGCGGGCCTTAGGGCAATGCGGTCGGCGGGGAGGTCGAAGTCGAACAGGTCAACGCGCATCAGCCGCCGATGCTGGCCTTGACAATCCGGGTCGGCTCGGCAGGGGGCTCGCCGACCGCGATCGCGTCGACCGCGGCCATGCCTTCGATCACCCGACCGAACGGTCTATATTTATGATCGAGCGAGAATCGTGGACCGAAGGTGATAAAAAATTGGCTATTGGCGGAATCAAGCCCTTGCGCGCGCGCCGCCGAGACAGTCCCGCGCAAGTGCGGAAGCGCGCTGAATTCGGCCTTGAGGTCGGGAAGCTCTGATCAGCCGTCGCCCGTCCCCATGGGATCGC
>JBKKAQ010000038.1:0-8133 GCA_046714555.1 Sphingomicrobium sp.
CGCTCACTGCTCGGCCGCCAGAGCCGCGACTGGTGGCCTGAGACTCTTCCTCTGGAGATTCTCAATCAGGGCGGGCTTTCGCCCGATCCGATGGGCGAAGAGTTCGACTATGCGGGAGCGTTCAACGCCGCCGATTACCAGGCGCTCAAGGATGACCTCACGGCGCTGATGACTGAGAGCCAGCCCTGGTGGCCGGCAGATTACGGGAACTACGGGCCGCTGTTCATCCGCATGGCTTGGCATGCCGCGGGCACTTATCGCACCGCCGACGGGCGGGGCGGCGCCAACAGCGGGCAGCAAAGGTTCGCACCGCTCAACAGCTGGCCCGACAACGGCAACCTCGACAAGGCGCGGCGCCTACTGTGGCCGATCAAGCGCAAGTACGGCAAGAACATCAGCTGGGCCGACTTGTTCATCCTCGCCGGCAATGTCGCGATCGAGTCGATGGGCGGTCCGATCTTCGGCTTCGGCGGGGGCCGCAGGGACGTGTTCGAGCCGGAGCGCGACATCTACTGGGGCGCCGAGGAGAAGTGGGTCGAAGCCGCGGAAACGCGCATCCAGCCCGAGCGCGAGATGGAGCTCGAGCATCCGCTAGCGGCGATCCAGATGGGTCTTATTTACGTCAATCCCGAAGGACCCGGCGGCGTTCCCGATCCGCTACAGTCGGCGCGCGACATCAAGATCACCTTCGAGCGGATGGCCATGAACCACGAAGAGACCGTTGCCCTCACGGCCGGCGGGCACACCTTCGGCAAGGCGCATGGCGCCGGCGACCCGAGCCTGGTTGACGCGGCGCCCGAGGCGGCGGACATCGCACTGCAGGGCCTCGGCTGGGCAAGCGCCCACGAAAGCGGCTTCGGCGAGCACACGATCACCAGCGGCATCGAAGGGTCGTGGGTGAACACGCCGACCATATGGTCGGAGAATTATTTCCGCCTGCTGCTCGACTACGAATATGAGCTGGTGAGGAGCCCGGCGGGCGCCCAGCAGTGGCAGCCGATCAACCAGAAGCCGGAAGACATGGCTCCCGCCGCGCTCGATCCGTCCAAGCAGGTTCCGACGATGATGACGACGGCCGACATGGCGCTCAAGATGGACCCCGAGTTCCGAGTCATCTCGGAGAAGTTCCGCGAGGACCACCGGGCGTTCAAGGACGCATTCGCCCGCGCCTGGTTCAAGCTGACTCACCGCGACATGGGCCCCAAGGTTCGATACCTCGGCCCGGAGGTCCCGGAGGAGGATCTGATCTGGCAGGACCCGGTGCCACAGGGCATGATGCCATCGGATGCCGACGTGGCTGCGTTCAAGGAGAAGATCCTGGGCGCCGGTTTCAGCATCGGGCAGCTGGTCAAGACCGCCTGGGCGTCGGCGTCCACCTATCGCAGGTCGGACCATCGCGGCGGCGCTAACGGCGCGCGCCTGCGGCTGGACCCGCAGCGCAACTGGGCGGTCAATGAGCCGCAAGAGCTCGCCAACGTGCTTGCCAGGATTGACGCGCTGCGCGGCTCGATGTCGCTCGCCGATGCGATCATTCTCGCCGGCACGGCAGCGGTTGAAAAGGCGGCGAGGGACGCCGGCTTCGACATCGACGTGCCGTTCACCGGCGGTCGCGGCGATGCGGCGCAGGACTGGACCGACGCCGAAAGCTTCGCGGTAATGGAGCCGGCGGCGGATGGCTTTCGCAATTATTTGAAGACCAAGCATTCGGTAAAGACCGAGGAACTGCTCCTCGACCGCGCTTCGCTGCTCGGACTGTCGGTGCCGGAAATGACCGTGCTGCTAGGCGGGCTGCGCGTGCTCGGCGCGAACTACAAGGACGCGCCGGAGGGCGTGTTCACCGACCGCAAGGGCCAGCTGACCAACGACTTCTTCGTCAATTTGCTCGCCAACGACACTTTTTGGCAGGTGGTCGACGAGAGCGCTGATGAGGAGTTCATCGGCTATGACCGCGGCGGCAAGCAGCAGAAGTGGCGCGCGACCCGGACCGATCTGATCTTTGGTTCGAACAGTCAGCTCCGCGCGGTCGCCGAAGTCTATGCCGAGAAAGGCCATGAAGAGAAGTTCGTCCGCGACTTCGTCAACGCTTGGACCAAGGTGATGAACGCCGACCGCTTCGACCTGCCGCAGAACCCGGACAGCGTCGAGCCGATCGGCATCGCCGAGCCCGCCGTGGCCAAGTAGCGCAGAGGCCGGGCGCCGCGGCCGGCTGACGCTGCGGCGCCTATCCTGGCTTCGCCGCCCCGAGCTCGGGGTTCAAGTCGCGGGCGATACCCCGCAGAGTATCCGCAAGCAGCTTGAACTCCTCCTCGCGCGGGCTCGAGCGGCGCCAGATCAGGGCGATGCGCCGAAAGCCGTGATCGGATTTCAGCGGCAGTGCCTCGACTCGCGTTCCATCGAGAATCCCGGCCCTAATCGCGATCGCCGGCACGAACGTCACTCCCAAGCCATTGTCGACCATCTGCACCAAGGTGTGGAGCGAAGTGCCCATGGTCGACGAATGGGCACGAAGATCGGGCCGGTTGCATGCCGCCAGGGCATGGTCCTTGAGGCAGTGTCCGTCCTCAAGCAGGAGCAGGCGATTCTCGTCGATCGCTTCGACTTCGACGCTGGTTCCGGCCGGGGCCTCGCCGCGTGGAAAGGCGACAAACAGGCGATCATCGAATAACGGCGCCGACTCGATATCGCCACAGCCGTAGGGGAGCGCCAGCAAGATGCAATCGAGCTGACCGCGCTGGAGAGCTTCGCACGCCGCCTGGCTGCTTTCTTCGCGAAGGTAGAGCTTGAGATCGGGCCAGTCGGTGCGCAGCCGCGGGAGCATCGCCGGCAGCAGGAAGGGTGCGATCGTCGGGATCACCCCCATCCGCAATTCGCCGGTCAACGGCAGGCCGGCGGCGCGCGCCATGTCGGCGAGCTCCTCGGCTTCGCGAAGCACCTTGCGCGCCTTGTCCGCGATCCTCGAGCCGAGCGGGGTGAAGCGGACCACTCGGCGGGTCCGCTCGACGAGGATCGTCCCGATCAGCGATTCGAGCTCGCGCAGGCTGGCCGAAAGCGTCGATTGGGTGACGAAACAGCTTTCGGCCGCCTTGCCGAAATGGCCATGCTGCTGGAGCGCGACGAGATATTGCAGCTGCTTAATGGAGGGAAGATAGACTGTCATTGGCTTTCTCGATCAATCCGAGCTTTGTAACCGGTTTGAGCGATCTAAGCCAGTGCGCCGGCGCAATGGGCGAACCGCTGCGCGCTATGCTGATTCGCCTAGCCGAACAGTTTCCAAAGCCCAAAGCCGCTGGTCGCGCTGAGCACGATTCCGACCATAACGAGGATCTTGTCGGCGGCGACCCGCTTGGCGACCAGCGCTCCGATCGGCGCGGCGAGCACTCCGCCGATCAGCAGCCCAACCGTTGCGATGGTGAAGGCTTCGAACCCGAGCTGGAAGATGAAGGTCGCCGAGATGGTCACGGTAAGGAAGAATTCGGCGGTGTTGACGGTGCCGATCGTGGTCCGCGGAGTTGCGCCCTGGACAATCAGGTTCGAGGTCACGATCGGTCCCCATCCGCCACCACCGGCCGCGTCGAGAAAACCGCCGACCAGCCCGAGAGGCTCGACGATCCGCGGCTCGCGCTCGGTATGGCGGTGCATCGCGCCGCGATAGAGGAGGTAGAGGCCGATCGACAGCAGATAGAACAGCACTAGTGGACGAGCCGTGTCGGCGCTGACCTCGGTCAGGACATAGGCGCCGAGGATCCCGCCAATGATTCCGGGGATGACGATTCGCGCGAACAGCCGCCAGTTGACGTTGCGGTGAGCGACATGGCTGATCGCCGACACCGCGGTGGTGAAGCTTTCGACGGTGTGGACCCCGGCCGAGGCGGTTGCCGGCGGAATCCCCATGCTGACCAGAAGGGTCGAACTGATCGTCCCGAACGCCATTCCAAGCGCGCCGTCGACCAACTGAGCGGCAAAACCGATCAGGGCGAAGATGATCAGCGCACTGGGGTCGGCAAGGATCGTCGTAAGAATGGCGTTGCTCCAACCCTGTTCGGTGCCGCCCTGTGCCGCGCACCGCGCCGCGCGGCAAGCGGCTTTACCGCTTGTAAAAGGCATTCCGGCTGGCAATCGAAACGCCGACGACCTACATGGGGAGTCAGGCAAGCGGTGGAGCGCGTCTTGAAAGCGGCACTTATCGATTATCTCGACTCGCTCAAGTCGCGCGATCCGGCTGCGCGGTCGCGTGTCGAGATTCTGCTCTATCCGGGGGTCTGGGCGCTCGCCTTTCACCGGGTGGCACACTGGCTGTTTGGCGGGCGACTCTATTTCCTCGCCCGTCTGGTCAATCACATTGCGCGCGGGCTGACCGCGATCGACATTCATCCCGGAGCAGTAATCGGACGCAATTTCTTTATCGATCACGGCTTTACCGTGATCGGCGAAACCGCCGAGATCGGCGACGATGTCACGATCTACCAGAACGTCACGCTGGGCGGTACCAACCCGTCGGGCGGAGTCCCGGGCAAGCGCCACCCGACGCTTCGGACCGGGGTGGTGATCGGTTCGGGGGCCCAGGTGCTCGGCCCGATCGAGGTCGGTGAGGGCGCCCGGATCGGCGCTAATGCGGTGGTGACGAAGGATGTTCCGCCGGGCGCGACGATGGTCGGAATCCCCGCCAGGCCGGTAATCGGCGATGCCGACCAATATGGCCCCGGCTTCGTCCCTTATGGAACCGTCTGCGGCGAGATTTGCGAGCCAGCGGCGCCGCGGATCGATCAGCTTGAAAGCGAAATTGCCGAGCTTCGCGCCGAAATTGCCGAGCTCCGTACCAACGCCCAGCCGGCGCGGAGCAAGCGCGCTTGAGCGTGATCGCGCCGTTCCCGCTCAATCGGGACCGGCGCGCTGTGGCCAGCTTCGATCGAGCCGAGCTTGCGCAGATTCTCGATCTTTACGGACGAATGGTTTCGGCAGGGCATTGGCGCGATTATGCTTTGAGCTTCGATCCCGAAGTCGCGTCCTTCGCCGCGTTTCGGCGCACCGCCGAGCGCCCCGAGGTGCGGATCGAAAAGCGCCCCTCGCTGCGAATGCGTCAGGGGCCGTTCGCCTTGATCACCGAACATGGCGCAGTGCTCAAGCGTGGACATGAGCTTGGCGGGGTACTCGCCCCGCTCGAGCGGAGGCTGATGCGGCTGGTTGGGAACTAGTCCCGATCGATTTGCGGTAAACAGGTTACGGCCGGCGTTCGCACAGGGGGCAAGCGGACGCCGACCGTAAGGAAATTCTTGTCTAGCGACAGCGGCGATAGCTTCGGCTGCGTTCGACCTCGCGGCCGAGCAACGCACCGCCCGCGGCGCCGATGATCGTTCCGGCGGCGCGCGAGCCGTGGGTGTCGATCGCCCGGCCGATCAAGGCTCCGCCGGCGGCGCCGACGATCAGCCCGGTGGTGCCGTTCGAGCGGCGGCAGCGAAGCCGCCCCTGCGAATCGCGCCAGGTGCGGCCTTGATAGCTGCTCTCATGAGCGAAGGCCGGAGCGGGCATTGCGATCGGGACGGTGAGCGAGGTGGCGGCGAGCGCCAGAATGATGCTGCGCATCCGAAAATTCTCCATGAAGTCGTTCGAAACAGGAAACACTGCAGTGGTGGGCGGAGTTGCATGAACCTAAAACAACAAGCATCGGCGGTTACCAAGCGTTAAGCATGTTAACGACGGGTTGATGAGGATGCTGCGTCGGACGGAGCGAATAATTTGTGCAATCTTTACACCATGACCGCGACCGTCGACGAAATGCGGCGATTGTTCGGAGAATTTGAGGGAAGCTCGACCAATCTTCCGCCATTCGACGAGATTTATCCGGGAAAGTCCGCTCCGGTGCTTCGCCGCGGCGATGGCGGCGCGCTCAGGCTCGAGATGATGCAATGGGGCTTTCCTGGTCCGGCCAGTGCGCGGGCTCGCCCGGTGACCAATGTGCGCAATCTCGGCAGCCCGTTCTGGCGATCGGCCTTGTCCAACCCGGGCCGGCGGTGCGTCGTCCCGGTGACCGGTTTTTGCGAATGGACCGCCGAGCCCGACCCGCTGACCCGGCGCAAGTCGAAAGTGTGGTTCGGGCTGCGCGACGAGTCCGCGCCCTTGTTCGCCTTTGCCGGGCTGTGGCGTCCGGGCGAGCCGGCGCCGTTCATGGCGTTCCTCACCTGCGATGCCAATGCGACCGTCGGCGCGGTTCATCCCAAGGCGATGCCGGTGATGCTTCGCGCAGCCGACGTCCCGCGCTGGCTTGACAGCGAGCGGCTCGACGCCTGTTCGCTTGCCCAGCCCTACAGTGACGAGGACATGCGGCGGATCGAACATACCGACTGACGGGTTATCGGCGCGAAGCCAAACAAGGGAGAATGACAATGGCCAAGGCGAAAACGACCAAAAAGGACCCGCCCAAGACTGACAAGGCGGACAAGGCCGAAAAGTCCGGCGGTTCCCAGGCCGGGGCCAAGGCGCGCAGCAAGGCGCGCAAGGCCGGAGCCAAGGGCTATGAGGCCTTGGCCAAGCTCGCCGATCATCCGTTGGTCGCGGATCTGCTCGCGGTCGGGGCAATGGCTGCGGTCGCAGCGATCGCCGGGGACAAGAACGGAAAGGTCGGAGCGGCGGCTCGAACCACCAGCAAATCGGTCAAGGCCGCGGGCTCGGCCGCCGCAGCGGCAATCGGCAAGCGGCTGCTCGACGAGTTCAGCAGTGGCCGCAAGCCGGGCAAGAAAGCCTAGGCGGGCCGGCGGATCAGGGTGAGCCGGGCGCGCGAACTGTCGCGTTCGGCTTCGATGATCCACTCGCCCGGATCGACCGGGTCGCCGCGTCCTGTCTCGATCGCCAGCCAGCCCCCCCTGGCGAGCCAGTCGGCCCTGGTCACCGCGCCGACCACCGCGCTGCCCGATCCGCAAGCGTAGGGGGGATCGGCGAAGATCAGGTCGAACGGCCGATCCTTGGGAAGCGCGGCCGCCGAAGTCGCCCGGATGATCGCCTGGCCGCGCGCTCCGAAGGTGGCGAGATTGGTTTCGATCGCTTCGATCGCCTCGCGGTCGGTTTCGACGAAGGTCGCCGACGCCGCGCCGCGCGACAAGGCTTCGAGGCCGAGCGCTCCGCTTCCGGCGTAAAGGTCGGCAACCCGCAATCCGTCGAAGTCGCCGAAGCGGCTGTAGAGCATCGAGAAGAGCGTGCCACGAGTGCGATCGCCGGTCGGGCGCGTGGTCGTCCCATGCGGAGCGACCAGCGGACGCCCGCGCCACTTGCCCGCGATCACCCTCATTTGAGCGATCGGCGAAAAGCGCCGACATCCGAACCGTCGACTTCGGCGATTGCGTTGATTCCGAGCCCTTCGAGGGTGAACGGCCCATAAGCGGTGCGGATCAGCCGCGACACCTGAAGCCCGAGATAAGCGAGGACGTTGCGCACCTCGCGGTTCTTGCCCTCGGCAAGGCTCATTTCGATCCAGCAATTTCGCCCGGTGCGGCGTTCGAGATTGGCGTCGATCGCTCCGTAGCGGACGCCTTCAATGGTGACGCCCTCGATCAGCTCCTCGAGCGCGGCCTGGCTGACGTCGCCGAATGCGCGAGCGCGGTACTGGCGGACCACCCCGGTGCTCGGGAGTTCGAGCTTGCGCTTCAATTCGCCGTCGTTGGTCAGGAGCAGGAGACCCTCGGTCATGAAGTCGAGCCGGCCGACCGGGATTAGCCGCGGCAGCCCCGCCGGAAGCTTGTCGTAGATCGTCGGGCGCCCCCTGGGATCGCGCGCCGCGGTCAGGCTCGCCTGCGGCTTGTAATAGCGGAACAGCCGAGGCGCGCTCGGCGGCTGGACCGGCTTGCCGTCGACAGTGACTCGACCGAGGTCGGCGAGCAGGGTCGCCGGGGTGGTCAGCAGCTTGCCGTCGAGCGCGATCCTGCCGTCGGCGATCATCCGTTCGACATCGCGGCGCGAGGCGACTCCGGCGCGCGCGAGCAGCTTGGCGATTCGCTGTTCGCCGTCTTCGCGCGGCAAGGGTCGGGATAAGCGCTTGCCTTGCGGCACCGGATCGCGCTTTGTTCGTTGCGGGGGCACAGGTTAGTTTCCTTGAGGAGCGACGATGCTGTTCAGCAAGGCCAAGCGTGTCGTCAAGCGTATCCT
>JBKKAQ010000039.1:0-8295 GCA_046714555.1 Sphingomicrobium sp.
GGGTCGGAGCGGCCGACAATCTGGCGCGCGGGCGATCGACCTTCATGGTCGAAATGGTCGAAACGGCCGCGATCCTTGCCCAGGCGACTCCTGCGAGCCTCGTCATCCTCGACGAGATCGGGCGCGGCACCTCGACCTATGACGGGCTGGCGATCGCCTGGGCGGTGGTCGAGGCGATGCACGATGCGGTCCGTTGCCGGACCTTGTTCGCGACCCATTATCACGAGCTGACCCGGCTGTCCGCGCGGCTCGATTCGCTGTCGCTGCATCATGTCCGGGCGCGCGAATATAAGGGCGACCTCGTGCTACTCCACCAGGTCGCCCCCGGTCCCGCCGACCGCAGCTATGGAATCGCGGTGGCCAAGCTCGCCGGAATTTCGCCAGCGGTGCTCGCGCGCGCGAAATCGGTGCTCGCCCGGCTCGAGGCGGGGCGCGATGCGACCGGCGGGATCGCCGCGGGGTTCGACGATCTGCCCTTGTTCGCCGCCGCGCCGCCGCCCGAAACTGCACCCGACCCGCTCGCCGCCGCGCTTGATGGGCTCGACCCCGACAGGCTCTCCCCGCGCGAGGCGCTCGATGCGCTTTATGCGCTCAAGCGGATCGCGACCGGCGAGCAATGATTCAAAGCCCTACCGCGGGCCGCGCGCTTCCTTTACCGCATCGTCCATGCCCGCTCACCGCTACGATCTGATCGACGACAAGCGTGCGATCATCGACCGACGCGCGATTGCCGAAGCGATCGCCGAGCTTCCCGAGGGCGCCGATCTCGGCCGCGAGGTCGGGCGGCTGCTCGCGGCGGCGCTCGACACGGGCCGCGCCGAAATCGCTCGCCGGCTTGCCGCCGAGCCCGGGCGCGGGCGGATCACCGCCGCCTCGATCGCCTTCCTTACCGATCAGATCATCCGCCTGACGCATGATTTCGTCGTCACCCGACTCTATTCGCTGGGCAATCCGACCTCGGGCGAGCGGCTGTCGCTGGTCGCGCTCGGCGGATCTGGGCGCGGCGAGATGGCGCCGTTCAGCGACGTCGACCTGATGTTCCTGACCCCTGCATCACGGACCCCGTGGTGCGAGCAGGTGATCGAGGCGATCCTCTATCTGTTGTGGGACCTCAAATTGAAGGTCGGGCAGTCGAGCCGCTCGCCCGACGAGCTGATCGCTCTGACCCGGAGCGACATGACGGTGCGAACCGCGATGCTCGAGGCGCGCTGGCTGTGGGGCGACGAAGCTTTGTTCGACGAGACCGTCGCCCGGTTCCGCGCCAAGGTCGTCGCCGGGACGACCGCGCAATTCGTCGCCGCCAAGCTCGCCGAGCGCGACGAGCGCCACTTGCGGCTCGGCGACAGCCGGTACGTGGTCGAGCCCAACGTCAAGGACGGCAAGGGCGGGCTGCGCGATCTCCACACGCTCTACTGGATCGGCAAATATGTCCACGGAGTCGCGCGTCCCGCCGATTTGGTCCCCGCCGGGCTTCTGACCGCCACCGAGTTTCGCCGGTTCGAGCGCGCCGAGCGCTTCTTCTGGTCGGTCCGCTGCCACCTCCACCTCGCCGCGGGGCGCGCCGAGGACCGGCTGGGATTCGATCATCAGCGAAGCATTGCGGCGGCGATGCGCTACGCCGACCGCCCGGGCAAGTCGGCGGTCGAACGCTTCATGCAATTCTATTACCTCCAGGCCAAGATCGTCGGCGACCTGACCGGGGTGTTCCTCGCCCAGCTCGACGAGCAGCTCGCTCGCAAGGGCCGGCGCTTCACCTTGCCCAATCTGCTTCGGCGCAAGCGCGCGAACCTCAACGAGTTCGAGCTCGACCGCGGCCGGCTAACGATCCCGAGCGACGATTTCTTTGCGAGCGACCCCGTTCGGCTGATCGAATTGTTCGCGCTGGCGGCGCGCGAAGGACTGGAAATCCATCCGCAGGCGATGCGGGTCGCGGCGCGCGACGCCCGGCTGATCGATCGGGTACGCAGCGACCCGCGCGCCAACGCCTTGTTCCTCGATGTGCTGACCGACGTCAAAGCCCCCGATCTGGTGCTCCGCTGGATGAACGAGGCGGGGGTGTTCGGCCGCTTCGTCCCCGACTTCGGTCGGGTCGTCGCGCAGATGCAGTTCGACATGTACCATCATTATACCGTCGACGAGCATTCGATCCGGGCGATCGGCCTGCTCGCGGCAATCGAGCGCGGCGAGCTCGCCGACGACCATCCGCTGTCGACCGCCTTGTTCCGCCAGATTGCCTCGCGCCGGACGCTCTATGTCGCGGTGCTGCTCCACGACATCGCCAAGGGCCGCGGCGGCGACCATAGCGTTCTCGGCGCCGACATCGCGATGGCATTGTGCCCGCGCTTCGGGCTTGACCCGGGCGAGACCGAGACGGTCGCCTGGCTCGTCCGCCATCATCTCCTGATGTCGGCGACGGCGTTCAAGCGCGACCTCGCCGACCCCAAGACGATCGAGGATTTCGTCACCGCCGTGCAAGGCCCCGAGCGGCTCCGGCTGCTGCTGGTGCTGACCGTGGTCGACATCCGAGCGGTCGGTCCGGGGGTGTGGAACGACTGGAAACGCCAGCTCCTCCAAGGCTTGTTCGACATCGCCGAAGAGCGTCTTCGGCTCGGCCACAAGGAGCGCGGCCGGACCGAACAGGTCACCGCGCGCCACCGCGAGCTCGAGACCGCGCTCGGCTGGAGCGCGACGTCGGCACGGGCGCATTTCGAGCGGCTGCACGACAGCTATTGGCTCGCCGAGCCGATCGACTGGCAGCTCGCCAATGCCCAACAGATCGCCGCCGCCGAGGCGCGCGGCGGAGAAGCCGCGCCCAGCGTCGTCGCCGAGCCCGACGCCGCGCGCGGAGCGACAAGGGTAAGTGTCTTCGCCCCTGACCGGCCGGGATTATTCTACCGCATCTGCGCCGCGCTGGCGGTCGCCGGAGCGAGCATCATCGATGCGCGAATCCACACCACCCGCGACGGGCTCGCGCTCGACAATCTGCTGGTTCAGGATGCCCAGGGACGCGCCTATACCGATAAAAGACTGCGCGCCCGCCTCGCTCGGGCGGTCGAAACCGCGCTGGAGGATGACCGGGCGTTCGCCTTGCCCGCCGCCGAGCCGCTCGCGCCGCGCCGGGCGACCTTCGCGGTGGCGCCTTCGGTGCTGGTCGCCGAGCGCGCATCGAACCGAACCACCGTGGTCGAGATCAACGCCCGCGATCGCCCCGCCTTGCTCGCGCGGCTCGCCGAGACAATCTATGAGGCGGGCCACCAGATTCATTCAGCGCACATCGCGACTTACGGCGAGCGCGCGGTCGACGTCTTCTATCTGACGGGAGCCGACGGCAAGAAGCTCGGCGCTCACGACACCGAGGCGCTTCGCGAAGAACTTCTAGCCGCCGCCGGCGAGGCGTGACCCGCCTAAAATTTGCCGCGCAAAGTCAGGCCGTAAGTCCGCGGCTCGCCGAGGAACACTCCGTAAAGCTGATTCGAACTCCCGTAGAAGCTTTTTTCGACCCCGCGCTGGGTCCCCGAACCCTGCAGGAACGCGTCAAACGCGATCTGCTTATATTCCTCGTCGAACAGGTTTTGCGCCCATAGTTCGACCGCCCAGGCGCGGTTCGAGCCGTTGATCCCGACCCGCCCGTTGAACAGGATATAGCCGTTTTCGACCTTTTCGATATCGAGGTCCGACCCGGTGTTGAACGCGTTCTGGTGACGCATGTCGATATAAAACAGCCCGCGAAGCCCGCTGCCGCCGATCGGCGGAGTCCAGGCGAGCGACGAGGTCACGGTCCATTCGGCCGAGTTCGACAGCGTCTGTCCCGGCAGCTGGAACAGAGCGTTGGTCAGCGCGCGCCCGCCCGCACCGACGAGGTTGCGGCGATAAGCGGTGTCGGCAAAGGTCGCTCCGAAGTTGAAATAGACGTCAGGAATTGGCCGGGTGAACATTTCGAATTCGACCCCCATGCTTCGCACCCCGGCGCGCTTCTTGCCGGTGCATGCCCCGGTCGCGGGATTATTGTCGGTATCGGCGCCGCCAAGGACCTTGCTGCAGCTGTTGATGTTCTCGACGATGAAATTGATACCGTTGAAGGTGTTGAGCTGGAAGTCGCGGAACAATTGGTGGAAAGCGGCAACGTTGATGTCGATTCCGCGGCCATTATATTTGAGGCCGAGTTCGATCGCGTCGTTGATTTCCGGCCGAAACTCGAAATCCTCGGCGGTTGCCGCGCGGGCACAGCCCGGGGTCGCCGCGGAAACGCACACCGCTCCCGCAACCCCGCCGACGGTCTGACGGGTCAGCGCGGTGCGGTCGAGGTTGAACCCGCCCGCCTTGTAGCCGCGCGAATAGGTCGCATAGGTCAGCAATTCCTCATTGACCTTGTAGCTCAGGACGATCGTTCCCGAAGGCTTGTTTTCGCGTTTCTTGCCATTGAGCTGGAGGCTTGCCCCGGGAATGCTCGGGACAATGCAGGGGAACGTCGCAAGCGAGGTTCCGCTGAACCCCGTGCAGGCGAGATTATTGTCGGTCAAATCGGCGTCGAGCTTCTTGGTCTCGCTGGTGTAACGCGCGCCGATCGTCAGCTTAAGCCGGTCGGTGATCGAAAAGATGTTGTGGGTGAACAGCGCGAAATTATTGCTCGTCTGGCGGTAATCGTCGAAATAGCCGCTGCCGTTGAGCGTGAAATCGGGGAGCGCCGGGCTTGCCAGCGCAAGGTTTTCGAACCCGCTGTTAGTGAAACCGGGGGTCGCAAACACCCCCAGCCGGGCGAACGCCGCGAACGCAGTTTGCCGCGATGGCGGAATTGCGGGGAACACCAGCCCCGCGACCGCCGGGTTGAAGCAAGTCGCGCTTCCTGGAGTGACCAGCGCAGCGGCTGCGCCGGGGTTGAGCGGCCTGATGGCGTTGGCGAAGCTATTCGCAACGAGGCAATTGGCGAGGCGGTCATAATCGCGGCCGTACAGCAGGCTGTCCTGCGAGCGCAGCTTTTCATTGGCGTAATAGCCGCCGACCAGCCAGTCGAGCTTGCCGCCGAACGCCTCGCCCTGAACCCGCAATTCCTGGGTGAAGGTCTTGAAACGATTGAACACCCGGCCGTCGGACGGGCGATAGATGAGGTCGAGAATCGAATAGTCGGTGTCGGTGCCGCGGATCAGATCATTGTCGCGATAGGCGGTGATCGAGGTCAGCTCGGTCCCGCCGAGATCATAAATTGCTTCGCCCGAAAGTCCCCAGTCCTTGACGTCGCCGCGATAGCTTCGACCATCGGAAATCGTGACTTCGCGTTTGAACGGATCGTCGGGGACCGCGTCCGCGCGGCCGGCGAGCGCGTTCACGAACGGCTCGAAGCTCGACGGGCCACGGCTGACCCCGGTGGGTCCACGAACCGCGTCGGATGTCGGGAGGTAGGGCGCGGCGCAGCATTCCTCGTCGCGCCTCGAATAATCGGCGGACAGCCGCACCGACAGATCGTCGTGGGGCTGATAGAACAATTGTCCGCGAAGAAGCCAGCGGTTGCGGTCGTTGACGTCGCGGCCCGAGACGATATCTTCAAGAAAGCCGTCGCGCGTCAGATAAACTCCGTCGATCCGCGCCGCGAGGATGCTGCTGACCGGGCCGGTCGCCCCCAATTCGACCCGGCGAAGGTCGTAATTGCCAACCGTCAACTCGCCATAGGCTTCGGTCTTGAAGCGCGGCTTGGCGGTGATGATCGAGATCAGCCCGGCCGAAGTGTTGCGTCCGAACAAGGTCCCCTGCGGGCCGCGAAGTACTTCGATCCGGTCGACCGGGCCCAGTTCGGTGAGCCCCGCCCCGGTACGCGAGCGATAAACCCCGTCGATGAAAATACCGACCGAGCTTTCGAGACCCGGATTGTCGCCGACGGTGCCGATGCCGCGGATTCGCGCGGTGCTCGCTCCAGCCTCGGACTGGGTCGAGGTGACCAGCAGCGAGGGTGAGACCTGCTGCATCTGGCGGATGTCGCTCGCTCCGGTGTTCTGGAGGGTCTCGGCGGTGACTGCGCTGACCGCGAGCGGAATGTCGGACAGGGCTTCGTTGCGGCGGGTGGCGGTGACGATGATGTCGCCGACCGCGGTTTGGGTTTCGACCGCCTGGTCGTTGACCGCCGCGGCTTCTGCGGTGGCGCCGTCGGTCGGTATTGCGGCCGCCTGGTTGGTGTCGGTCCGCTGGGCGAGCGCCGGAGTCGCGATTGCGAGCATGCCGGTCGAGACCAGCCATACCGACTTGCGCATCCTCATCTCCCTGGAACCGACGTATTTTGATCGACGGTTAAGACAGTGCCCGCGCGAGGGAAAGCGAACCGCCGACCGCCGCGGCCCGATTCCCCGACCTTGCGGCAAGAATGCAACAACCGGCATTAGCCGCGCAATCTGCTTATTTGGGAGCGATCACCATCAGCATCTGGCGGCCTTCCATTCGCGGATGCTGTTCGACCTTGGCGATGTCGGCGACGTCGGCCTGTACCCGCTGGAGCAGGATCATTCCCAATTGGCCGTGCGCAAGCTCGCGCCCGCGGAAGCGAAGCGTGACCTTGACCTTGTCGCCTTCGCCGATGAAGCTGACGACCTTCTTCATCTTCACGTCATAATCATGGTCGTCGATGTTCGGACGCATCTTGATCTCCTTGATCTCCTGCGTCTTCTGCTTCTTGCGCTGTTCATTGGCCTTTTTCTGCGCTTCATATTTGAAGCGGCCGATGTCGAGGAACTTGGCGACCGGCGGATCGGCGCCGGGGGAAATCTCGACCAGGTCGAGGCCAACTCCAGCGGCCTGCTCGATCGCCTCCCTGGTATACATCACGCCCAGATTTTCGCCGTTCTCGTCGATCACCCGCACCTTGGGGACGTTGATGAACTCGTTGAAACGGGGGCCGGACATGACCGGCGGCGTCATCGATCGACGCGAATTGGGCGGTGGTATAGCGGAGTCTCCAGTAAATCGTTGTGGCTTGGGCCCAGCGAGTTAGGCCTATCCGTGCCAATTTGAAAGCCCGGCCCAGGTCAGGCGCATTTTTTCAGAAAGGCTGTGGCGGTGCGGCGTCAGTTGTCCGGGCTGAGATCGGGCGGGACCGCCTCGGCGGCGATTATCGCAACCGCCTCGTCAAGCGCGATGACCTGTTGCCGATCCTCGCTGCCGAGCCGGCGCAAGGCGACGGTCCCCTCCTCGGCCTCGCGCTTGCCGATCACCAGCAACAGCGGGACTTTGGCGAGGCTGTGCTCGCGCACCTTGTAATTGATCTTCTCGTTCCTGAGGTCGGTCTCGACCCTCAGCCCCTCCGCGCCGAGCCTGGCCGCGACCGCCCTTGCATAATCGTCGACGTCATTGACGATCGTCGTCACCACCGCCTGGACCGGTGAGAGCCACAAGGGGAAGCGCCCCGCGTGATGCTCGATCAGGATGCCGATGAAACGCTCGAAGGTGCCGAGGATCGCCCGGTGGAGCATCACCGGGCGATGCCGCGCGCCGTCCTCGCCGACGTAGGACGCGTCGAGCCGCTCGGGAAGCACGCTGTCGGCCTGGATCGTTCCGACCTGCCAGGTCCGCCCGATCGCGTCGGTCAAGTGAAATTCGAGCTTGGGGGCGTAAAAGGCGCCTTCGCCGGGCAATTCCGCCCAGCCGAACTCGGGCGTATCGCGGCCCGCCGCACCGACCGCGTCGCGCAGAATCTGCTCGGCCTTGTCCCACATCGCATCCGAGCCGAAGCGCTGATCGGGGCGAAGCGCGAGCTTGATCGCATAACTGTCGAACCCGAGGTCGCGATAGACGCTGTCGAGCAGGTCGCAAAAATCCCTGATCTCGCCGATCAACTGGTCTTCGCGGGCGAAAATGTGCGCGTCGTCCTGAGTGAACTGGCGCACCCGCATGATTCCGTGGAGCGCGCCGTGCGGCTCGTTGCGGTGGCAGCAGCCGAACTCGGCGAGGCGCAGCGGCAGGTCGCGGTATGAAGTGATGCCTTGCCTGAACACCTGCACATGGGCCGGGCAGTTCATCGGCTTCAGCGCGAGCAGATTGGCCTTGCCTGACAGCACCGGGCCGTCGTCCTCGCTCCCTTCTTCGCCGACATGGGGGATCTCGTCGGGGACGACGAACATGTTCTCGCGAAACTTGCCCCAATGGCCACTGGTCACCCAGAAATCGTTGCGGAACAGCTGCGGCGTGCGCACCTCGTCATAGCCCGCCTCGCCGAGGCGGCGGCGCATATATTGTTCGAGCGCCTGGTAGAGCGTCCAGCCCGGCGCGTGCCAGAAGATCGATCCGGCCGCTTCCTCCTGGAAGTGGAACAGGTCC
>JBKKAQ010000040.1:0-6493 GCA_046714555.1 Sphingomicrobium sp.
CCGCGCCCCTTGGCGATTTTAACTTGGGCAACGCGATTTTTTACGCGTCTTCCATTTCCTCGGTCATCACCGGACCCGAGTCCTGACCCTTGGCCGAGACGTCGCGGTCGACGAATTCGATGATCGCGATCGCCGCGGCGTCCGACGCGCGGATGCCGGCCTTGACGACGCGGGTGTAGCCGCCGTCGCGCGTCGCGTAGCGCGGGGCGATGACGTCGAACAATTTGACCAGTTGCGCATCGTCGAGCAGCCGCGAATGCGCCAGCCGGCGGTTCGACAGCCCGCCCTTCTTGGCCAGAGTGACCAGTTTCTCGACATAGGGGCGAAGCTCCTTCGCCTTGGCGACGGTGGTGGTGATCTGCTCATGCTTGATCAGCGCCGCCGCCATGTTGCGGAACAAGGCCGCGCGGTGGCTCGAGGTCCGCTGAAGCTTGCGATGGCCGTTGCGATGACGCATTGATAATCTCCGTTCGTCGGGCAGCCGTGTCAGGTACTGCCAGCCAGGCGGGCTTGTCGGGAGCCGCCCCTTTTCCCTTCCCGTTCCCCCGGCGCAGGCCGGGGCCGGCCTGGACAAATCGCCTTCGCGGGAAAACAAACGGCGGACCAAGCGGCCCGCCTTCACGCGCTGCGCTCAACCCGAACCTTCGCCGAAAGTCAAGAGCCCGCCTGGTCGTCGGCGGACCCGGCGCTGGAATCGCCGATGCGGACAAATCCCGGCGGGACCATTTCGCCGTCGAACTCGCGCCAGCCCGCTTCGAGCCAGTCCGTGCGTTGGCGCGCGGCCATTCGCCTGAGCCGAGCGGCGACCCGCTCGCACGCCTCTTGATACTCTTGCGCGCCGCCCTCCTCCTCGTCCTGGTCGGCGGCGGTGGCGGCCTGGGCCCGCGACCCCTTGAGCCGCAGGATCGCGATCGCTTCGGCGACGGTCACCCTGGGCAGCTCGTCGCCCGCCTCGGCCGCCCCCGCGGGGTCGAAGCTGCGGTCGGCGGCCTCGATCAGATAGGCCTCGAGCCGCGCCTTGCCGGCGTCGATCGCGGCGTCCCAGCGGGCGCGAAACCCGCGGTCCTTCAACCGCCGGGCATAGATCGCCTGGGTCGAGACCCCCGCCGCCGCGGCCGATCGCCGGACATTGGCGCATTCGGCCAAGGCGAGAAAGAAGCGCGTTTCGCGCGCCGCCGACCAGCGCCCAGCTCCCGCCCGCACCAGCTTGGCCGAGCCGTCCGCCGATGATCGCACCACCAGTTCCTCCCCTGCACTCGAACAGAAGGGGGGCCATGTCGAACATGGTCGCGGGGCCCCTTCCAGTTCGCGCTCGCGCAGCACCCGTGCCCATGCGCAGGCAAATTCCGCATCGCGCTGCCGCCGCGCATAAACGCCGGTGAAATCGACCCCCGCCGCCACGCTCGAAACCCGCACATTCCCCGTCCGCGCCAGCGCGTCGAGGAACGGGGCCTCCCAGCCAGGCCGGGTCCTTGCCGAAGACGGTTGCCTTGGCCGCCCCGCAGGCGCGCTTTTGTGCTTCGCGATGGTCATCCCCGTGAGCTTCGGGCTCCTAGCAAACCAAGCAGCTCATGTCAATCAACTTTTATCCTATTCGGTTAGTATAAGGCCACAATGACCCACTTTATACGACCATATCGGTTCGTCGCCAGAGTGCAGCGCATAAGCGGTATCGCGATCCGGCTTGATCTAAATCAGCCCGCGATCCGCTCGACAAGCCTGGCGATCAGGCCGGCGTCCGCCTTGTCGATGCGCGGCGAAGCGACCGGGGGACATTCGAGGCAGCGCGCCTGAATCGACGGCCCCTCGAGGATCGATCGAAGCTCGCTTATGGTTATGCGCAGAAGATTTTCCGGCGAAGCTTTGAGCATTGCGAAAGCGTCGGGCGGAGTGCTTCCCTCATCGTTGCCGGCAATCATCGCCAGAACGGAATCGCGCAAGCTGTCGGGGCGTTCGAGGTAGGTGACCCCGCGCTCGTCGCCCAGTTTGGCGAGCCCGGCCGCCTTGGCAACCGCTGCGTCGAGACCGCCAAATCCGTCGATCAACCCGAGTTGATGCGCGGTGCCGCCGTTCCAGACGCGTCCCTGGGCGATCCGGTCGATTTCGGCCGGAGCCTTGTGCCGCGAGGCCGCGACGAGTCCAAGGAACTTGGCGTAAATATTTTCGACGCCGGCCTGGATCAGCAGGTTGCTTTCAGGCGACGGGCCGCCGAGCAGGTCGGGTTCCCCCGACAGCGGGGTGGTCTTGATGCCGTCGGCGCCAAGCCCGAGCTTGGCGAGCGTGCCTTGGAAACTGGGGAGAATCCCGAACACGCCGATCGAACCCGTGATGGTCGAGGGCTCGGCAAGAATGAAGTCGGCCGGAGTCGCGACCCAATAGCCACCCGAGGCGGCGACGCTGCCCATCGAGACCACGACCGGCAACTTGCGTTCCTTGGCGGCGAGGATCGCCTGGCGGATGCGCTCGGAGGCCATCACCGACCCCCCGGGGCTGTCGACGCGCACGACCAGCGCCTTCAACCGGTCCCCGCGAAGCCCCCGCTCGATCGCCTCGGCGATGCTGTCTCCGCCAGCGGTCCCCGCGGGGGCTTTTCCATCGACAATCGTTCCCGCGATGGTGATCACCCCGATCGGGCCGCCGGGGTCGGGATCGATTACATCGGCGACGTAGGAGTCGAGCCGGATACGCTTGAATCCCCCCTTGGCTTCCTGGTCGGAGCCGCCGAGCGTGGCGAGGCGCGAATGAAATTCGCGGCGATCGGCGACCTTGTCGACCAGTCTGGCCGCAAGCGCCGCGCGCGGAAGATCGCCGCCCGCCGCCGCCACCGCGCCAACGGTGTCGCGCGCGTAGCGTATGACGTCCGCCTGCGGACGCGCCCGTTCGACATCTTCACGCCAGTTCTCGAGCAGCGCTTCGGCGAGCGATCGCGCGGCGGCCCTTGCTTCGGGCGACATGTCGTTGCGGGTGAACGGTTCGACGGCCGACTTGAAAGTGCCGACGCGGTAGACGTTGGCGGTCACTCCGAGCTTGTCGAGCAAGCCCTTGAAGTACAGAGACTTGCCTCCGGGACCGGTCAGCGCGACCGCGCCGAGCGGACTGAGCCAGATTTCGGAAGCGTTGGCAGCAAGCTGATAGCCGTCGTCGCCATAGCCGGTGGCATAAGCCGCGACCGGCTTGCCTGCCTTGCGAACCCGGCGGACCGCGGCGCCGAGCTCGCCGATCGCCGACTGGCCGCCGCCAAGGAAGCCATCAAGATCGAGCGCGACCGCCTTGACCCGGTCGTCGTCGCTTGCCGCATCGAGCGCCGCGACGAGGTCGCGCAGGCGATATTCGCGCAGCCGCCCGCCTTGGCCCGAAAGCAGTTCGGCGGCACTGGCCTTCGACGGCTGCTCGACCAATGTTCCGTCGAGATCGACCAGCAAGACGCCCTCGCCGACCGGCTCGGGTCGCGCCGAGAGAGCGGTATAAAGCAAACCGAAAAACATCAGCAGGACGATCAGGACGAGCGCGTCCTTGACCCCGACCAGCAATTTCCAGATTCCGCGAACGAACCGCATTGCCAATGACCTTCGAATGACGTGGCTTCGCGCTAGCCGAGCGGACGGGTCGAAGCCAAAGAATTCCGGACGGCAAGCGGCTGGAAGTCGCTACCGGCCATGCTAGGCGGCAGCGATGCCCGCCAGCCAGAATATCGGTGATCAAGCTGACCAGCGGTCGTGGCGCGCCGAATTGCGAGCGACGGTGGGGCTCGCCTGGCCGCTGATCCTGTCCAACCTGACGATGGCGCTGATCCAGGCGACCGATGTCGTTCTGCTCGGCTGGCTCGGCGCGCGTGAGCTTGCGGCGGCGGCGCTGGGGCTCAACCTGACCTTCACCTTCAGCCTGATCTGCATCGGGATCATCACCGCTTCATCGCCGATGATGGCGTCGGCGCTTGGCGCAAGGCGCAATGCGGTGCGCGATGTGCGGCGGACGTTTCGGCAATCTTTGTGGATTTCGGTCAGCGTGACGGTGCCGATATGGACAGTGCTGTGGTTTCCAAGGTGGATCATCGAGGGGCTTGGGCAGGACCCCGCGCTGGCGCGTGATGCAGAGCAATTTCTCCATGGATATCAATGGAGTATCCTTCCCTTTCTGCTGTTTCAGGCGATGCGGAACTTCCTTTCGGCGCTCGAGCGGCCGGGGTGGATTCTGATCATCAGCGCGGCCGGAATCCTGGCCAATATGGTGCTCGGCTGGGCGCTGATCTTCGGTCATCTGGGTTTGCCCGCATTGGGGCTGTTCGGAGCCGGGCTGGCGAGCTCGATCGTCTGGGCGGGTCTCGCCGTCGGGCTCGCCATCGTCATCGCCACCGACCGCAATTTCCGGCGTTTCCATCTGTTCGGGCGCTGGTGGCGCCCCGACTGGCCGCGCTACGCCAGGCTGTGGAAGCTCGGGCTTCCGATCGGGCTGGCGATGGGCTTCGAGGGCGCGGTGTTCGGAGCGGCGGCCTATCTGATGGGGCTGATCGACCCCCAATCGCTCGCCGCGCACGCGGTCGCGCTTCAGGTCGCGATGCTGACCTTCATGGTCCCCTTGGGGTTCGGCCAGGCGGCGACGGTGCGGGTCGGGCTCGCGCTCGGCCGCGGCGACCCCAGGGGAATCGCCCGGGCGGGATGGACCGCTTATGCGCTTGGAGTGGGGTTCATGGGGATGATGGCGCTGACCATCTGGGCGGTCCCCGATGCGCTGGTCGGACTGTTCCTCGAGCCGATCGCGGCCAATGCGCGGGTGATCGAGCTTGCGGTGGCGTTCCTCGGGGTCGCGGCGATCTTCCAGATCGTCGATGGAGCGCAGGTGGTCGGAGCCGGGGTGCTTCGCGGTCTGCACGACACGCGAGTACCGATGATCTTCGCGCTGGCCGGTTATTGGGGGATCGGGATCGGGGTCGGAGTATGGCTGGCGTTCGGACGCGGCTGGCAGGGGGTCGGGATCTGGATCGGGCTCGCCATCGGGCTGGCGGTGGTCGCGGCGCTGATGCTATGGCGCTGGACGAGGCGTGGCGCATTGGGGCTGACCCGGTGCCCCTTATCAAATTCCCCACCGCCCGGCGGTTGACCTATCGAACCATTGATCCCATATGCGGGTCTTCGCTGGCACTCGCCATGGGTGAGTGCCAGCGGCTTTGTTCGACGTAACAAGGTTTAATCAAGCAACCAGCACATAGGGGCTATAGCACATGGGTTTCAGGCCGCTTCACGACCGAGTCCTCGTCCGCAGGATCGAGGCCGATGAAAAAACCACCGGCGGGATCATCATTCCCGACACCGCCAAGGAAAAGCCGCAGGAAGGCGAAGTCATCTCGGTCGGATCGGGCACTCGCGCCGACGACGGCAAGGTGACCCCGCTCGATGTCAAGTCGGGCGACCGGGTCCTGTTCGGCAAATGGTCGGGCACCGAGGTCAAGGTCGATGGCGAAGACCTCATCATCATGAAGGAAAGCGACATCCTCGGGGTGGTCGCCTGATTTCGTGACGTTTCGGGTTCGGGCGCAGGCCCGGGCCCATCTTATTGTTTAGCCGGACCCCGGCCTTCGCCGGGGCACTCAAAAGGGATTGCTCCAAATGGCAGCCAAGGACGTCAAATTTTCGCGCGACGCGCGCGAGCGGATTCTCAGGGGCGTGGATATCCTCGCCGACGCGGTCAAGGTGACCCTGGGCCCCAAGGGCCGCAACGTGGTCATCGACAAGAGCTATGGTGCTCCGCGGATCACCAAGGACGGAGTGACCGTCGCCAAGGAAATCGAGCTCAAGGACAAGTTCGAGAACATGGGCGCTCAGATGCTCCGCGAGGTCGCATCGAAGACCCACGACTTCGCCGGCGACGGTACGACCACCGCGACCGTTCTCGCCCAGGCGATCGTTCGCGAAGGGATGAAGTCGGTTTCGGCCGGAATGAACCCGATGGATTTGAAGCGCGGGATCGATCTGGCGGTCGCCAAGGTGGTCGAGGATCTCAAGGCGCGCTCGAAGCCGGTCGCCGGTTCGACCGAAATCGCCCAGGTCGGAAGCATCGCCGCCAATGGCGACACCGTGGTCGGCGAGAAGATTGCCGAGGCGATGGACAAGGTCGGCAAGGAAGGCGTGATCACCGTCGAGGAAGCCAAGGGACTCGAGTTCGAGCTCGATGTCGTCGAAGGCATGCAGTTCGATCGCGGCTATTTGTCGCCTTACTTCATCACCAATCCTGAAAAGATGGAGGTCGAGCTTACCGATCCGTACATCCTGATCCATGAGAAGAAGCTGTCGAACCTTCAGGCGATGCTTCCGATCCTGGAAGCGGTTGTCCAGTCGGCGCGCCCGTTGCTGATCATCGCCGAGGACATCGAGGGCGAGGCCCTTGCGACCCTGGTGGTCAACAAGCTTCGCGGTGGCCTCAAGGTCGCCGCGGTCAAGGCTCCGGGCTTCGGCGATCGCCGCAAGGCGATGCTCGAGGACATCTCAATCCTCACGGC
>JBKKAQ010000041.1:0-7086 GCA_046714555.1 Sphingomicrobium sp.
AGCATCGGCGCCTCGTCACGCTCGCCCTCGCCGATGACCACGGTTCCGTCCATCGGAAGCTCGTTCAGGGCGGCGCGCATTGCTTCGACCGCGGCGGCATCGGCGGCCCTTTCATCGCCGCGGCCGATCAGCGAGGAGGCGGCGATCGCCGCGGCCTCGGTCACCCGGACCATTTCGAGGACGAGCACCCGGTCGAGGACGCTCGAGGCTTTGACGCCAATGGGACTGTTCGGCGTAGCGGGGGTCATTCGGGGGCAGGCTCCGGCGGATAGGGGACCTTGCCCTAGGTTGCGGCCGAGGGCTTGTCGAGCGCGGCGAGCTAGGCCGGCGGACCCTTGCCGCGGGGTTCGGCTTCATGGTCGAGGATGGAGGTGCGGACCCGGACCGAACGGCTGCCGAGGCGGGTTTCGACCAGGAAGATCGAAAAGCCCGCGCCGATCGCGACCATCGAGGCAATAAACAGCAAGGCGATGGTCGGGAACATCAGGCGGCGTTCGAGAAGTCCGCCGACCCGCGTTCGCAGCTGGCAACCTCGAGCAGCAGCATTCCGGTGACGACGAAGCTCAAGGCGAACACCCAGGCGAAGCTTGCAACGAGGATCGCGGTCGGTCCGAACAAAGTCACCACCAAGGTCGCGATCGACAGGCCGGCGAAGAGCAGCACGCCAAGCACGAGATCGGTCGCGGCCGACAGACCGAGCCACCGGCGGACGGCCCCATGGGCGCGGCGGCTGGTGACCAGCAGGATAGCGCTGCGCATCAGCAGCCAGCCGATGACGATGATCACGGTGGGGAAGAATTGCACGGCAAGATCGAGCAGGAAAAGAATGCCGGCGACGGTCGTGACCGCCCCCGCGGACATCGCCAGGACGCGGGTTTCATGGCGCTGGGTGCCAGCAAGTATCTCGGTGATTCCGGCGGCGAGCAGCAGCGCGCCGATCAGGCTCGATCCGGCGGCCGGATCGGCGGCGGGCAGCAGCGCGGAGCCGGCGCTCAACAGGATGATGATCCATCCGGCAACGGCGATCCGCCGCGCGCGCGTCAGGCTGGAATTTGAATCGGCCGCTTGTTCCACGGCCCGCTTCTAGCAAAGTTCCGCGCCGCCAACCATGCGGGTGACGGAGAGGGAGGAAGATCAGCCGCTGGCGAGGAACTTCTTCACTCCGCGGGCGGCCTGGCGCAGGCGCTGTTCGTTTTCGACCAGTGCGATCCGGACATAGCCTTCGCCTTCCTCGCCGAAACCGACCCCGGGGGCGACCGCGAGCTGGGCCTCGCTGAGCAAGCGCTTGGAAAATTCCAGCGCGCCCATCGCGCGGAAGGGTTCGGGAATCGGGGCCCAGGCGAACATGCTCGCTTGAGGCACCGGAATCTCCCATCCGGCGCGGCCGAAGCATTCGACCAGCACGTCGCGGCGCTTCTTGTAGAGCTTGCGGTTGAAGTCGATGATGTCCTGCGGGCCATTGAGGGCGGCGGTCGCGGCGGCCTGGATCGGGGTGAACGCGCCATAGTCGAGGTAGGATTTGACCCGCGCCAGCGCATCGATCAGCCGGGCGTTGCCGACCGCGAAGCCGATCCGCCAGCCGGCCATCGAATAGGTCTTGGACATCGAGGTGAATTCCACCGCGACGTCCCTGGCTCCGTCGACCTCGAGAATCGAAGGGGTCGGTACGCCGCCAAAGTAGATTTCGGCATAAGCGAGGTCGGAGATGATCCACAGTCCGGCTTCGCGAGCGAAGGCGACGAGCTTTTCATAGAAGGGCTTGTCGGCGACATAAGCGGTCGGGTTCGAAGGATAGCCGATCACCAGCACGCGCGGGCGCGGGACGGTGAAGCGCATCGCGTTCTCGAGACGATCGAAGAAGTCGGGTCCCGGGGCGGCTGGAATCGAGCGGATCGCCGCGCCGGCGATGATGAAGCCGAAGCTGTGGATCGGGTATGACGGATTGGGGGCGAGCACGACATCGCCCGGAGCGGTGATCGCCTGGGCGAGGTTGGCGAGGCCTTCCTTCGAGCCCAAGGTGACGATGACTTCGCGGTCGGGATCGAGCGCGACGTTGAAGCGGCGCTGGTAATAGGCCGCCTGGGCCTTCCTCAAGCCGGGTATCCCCTTTGACGCCGAATAGCGGTGGGCGGTCGGCTTTGCGGCAACCTCGGCGAGCTTGGCGATGACGTGGGCGGGAGGCGCTCCGTCGGGATTGCCCATTCCAAGGTCGACGATATCTTCTCCGCGCGCGCGCGCGGCGGCCTTCATCGCATTGACTTCGGCGAAGACATAAGGTGGCAATCGGCGGATTCGGTAGAAATCGTCGTTCATGGGGGTCCTTCTACCGATTATGTTGCAGTGCGAAAGAGCCGAGTGCGTGAACCCGAGCTCGAACGCATTCAGCCGCTATAGGCGGGGAGCGTGAGCAGGCGATCAGCTCGGGTTGACGGATTGCGTCGCTTCGCTTGCAAGGACGGGCTATAGTGCGGCCTCAAACCTGGAAGGAGTCAGGATGGCGACGGACGAGAAGCAGGCGGGCGCAAGCACGGGACCGATGCCGAGCCTCGAGGATTGGCAGCATTGGACGCTGGTGATGGGGCGAACGCAGCAGATGCTGATGGAAGCCTGGGCTTCGGGCCTGGACAAGGACAAGCCGTTCCCGCCGATGGCCTCGCCCGTCGCCGGGTTCGGGAGCGCGCCGCCGAGCGACGCGATGGCGCTGATGACCGCGGGGGCCGATGCCTGGGCCAAGGGGCTCGATGCGTGGGGCAAGATGCTCCGAGCGACCACCGTTGCGGGGCAGGTCAAGGACAAGCGCTTCGCCGCCGCCGAATGGAGCGAGAACCCGTTGTTCGATATGATCCGCCAGTCGTATCTGGCGATTTCGGACCGATTGCTCGGGAGCGTCGACGAGGTCGAGGGACTCGATCCCGCAACTCGCCAGAAATTGAAGTTCGCGACGAAGAGCTTCGTCGATGCGATGAGCCCGTCGAACTTCGCGCTGACCAATCCGCAGGTGATTGCCCGGACAATCGAGACCAAGGGCGACAATCTGCTCGTCGGGCTCAAGAACATGCTTCGCGACATCGGCCAGGGGCAGATGACGCAGAGCAAGCCCGGAGCGTTCGAGATCGGGCGCAACCTTGCGATGACCCCGGGCAAAGTGATCCACGAGACCCCCTTGTACCAGTTGATCCATTATGCCCCGACCACCGAACAGGTGTTCGAGATCCCCGTGGTGGTGTTTCCGCCGTGGATTAACCGCTTCTACATTCTCGACCTCAACCCCGAAAAAAGCTTCGTCAAATGGGCGGTCGACCAGGGCCTGAGCCTGTTCATGGTCAGCTGGAAATCGGCCGACGAGAGCCTCGCCGAGATCACTCTGGATGATTATGTCGCGGCGCAGATCGACGCGGTCGACACGGTCCGCGACCTGCTCGATGTCGAGAGCAGCCATGTCATCGGCTATTGCGTCGCCGGGACGACCCTCGCCGCGACGCTTGCCTTGCTCAAAGCGCGGGGCGAGGCGGCCAAGGTCAAGTCGGCGACCTTCTTTACCGCGCAGGTCGATTTTGCCGACGCGGGCGACCTCACCCTGTTCCTCGGGGACGAATCGATGGGGCTGCTCGGCCAGGCGACCGAGGGCAAGGGCTATCTCGACGGGCGATACATGGCGGCGACCTTCAATCTGCTCCGCGGGCGCGACCTGATCTGGAGCTATGTCGTCAATAATTATCTGCTCGGGCAGGAGCCGACCCCGTTCGACATGCTCCACTGGAACGGCGACACCACCAATCTGCCCGCGCGCTGGCACCGCGATTATCTCGAGACGCTCTACAAGGGCAATAAACTGGTCGAGAAAGGCGGGATCACCGTCGCCGGGGTGCCGATCGACCTCGGCACGGTCAAGACCCCGAGCTATATTCAGGCGGGACGCGAGGACCATATCGCTCCGCCCGAGAGCGTGTGGAAGGTTCTCGATCATTTTACCGGCGAAATGCGCTTCGTGCTTGCCGGGTCGGGGCATATCGCGGGCGTGGTCAACCCGCCCGCGGGAGGCAAATATCAATATTGGATCAACGAGGGGAAGCCGGCGAGCCTGACCGAATTCATCGACGGCGCGACCGAGCATCAGGGAAGCTGGTGGCCCGACTGGATCGAATGGCTCAAGGCGCGCGCTCCCGGAAAAGTCGCTGCGAAAGGCGCGCGGGTGCCGGGCAAGGGCAAATATAAGGCGATCGAGGACGCGCCGGGGCGATATGTGAAGGAGCGGTAGGGCTTGGGTTGAGCGGAGCAATTAGGCTGGGCGGGGCGCCTCCACCACGCCGCTTCGCGTCGCGGTCCCCCTCCCCTCGAAATCGAGGGGAGGATCTTGGGGTCAGAGGATCCCGCCGCCGAGCATCAGGCGGAGCACGCCGACGACGATCACGAACAGGTTCAAGTTGCGGCCGGACTTACCCTGGCTCGCGGCGCCGACCCCCGCGCCGATCAGTGCGAGCGGGATGATCAGCCAATTGGCCCAGCCGAGCAGTGGGAGGAAGGCGACCGCCGCGCACAGCAGAGCGACCACGCCGATGACGAGTGAAATGATATTGAGCATGGCGGTCCCCTTGGCAGAGAGTGACGCTGATATCAGCTAATGCGCCACCTCGATATTGGCGATGACCGCAAGCCGTTGCCTGCCGCAGCGAATATGGACCGCGCCGAGCGGGGGCGTCACCGGCCATTCGCCACGAACCTCGCGGCGGGTGAGCAGGTCGATCGTCGGCTCGCTCGGCTGGGTCACGTCGAGGATCACGGTGCGTTGCGGAGGATTGCTCTCGAGCGTTGCCGGATCAAGCCGGAGCCTCGTCCGATAGGCGGGCTTGACCCCGATCTCGCCGGTGACGATCAGCCGCGGTGTCTTGCCCGGGCCGGGCATGGCATCGATGAAAGCGGTCCACTTGCTCGGTCCGACGAGCGGGCAGTCGGCCTCCGGGGTTGGTGGCGGTCGCTCGGTTTGAGCGGCGGGAAGTTGCGCCGGCACGTCGCTTGAAACCGGTGAATCGGGATTCTCGCCCGCGGTCGCGATCGGAGACGGCGAGATTGGGCGCGCATCATCAGCGGGCCGCACGGCCACGCTCTCACGCCCGGCGGGCTGGCAGGCGGCAAGAAGCAGCGCGCAGGCAAGAAATGGTCGGATCATCGTCTGGGTTCAATGCCGGAGGGGATGGCGGGTTCCCACGCGGTGGACGCTTAGATCGGCGGACGAGTGTCAATCGAGAGACGGTGCGCATTCATCGCCGATTTGCCAACCGAACGATAGCGCGTGGTGAGTCGCCATGGTAAGCGCCGCGTTGGTTGAAACCGACTTGTATCGCTGTCAGTTGGCGGGACCGGATTGGCTTGAAGGGTAGTGTATTGCGTCGTCTGCGCCTTGTCTGTGCGATCGCTCTGGCCGCGAGCGGGTGCGCCGCTCCGGTCAAGCGACCGGTCGCGGTTTCGCTTCCGGTTGCCCAGGTGTCTCCTCTTCAGGAGTGGCGAAGGGTCGCCAGCGCGGCCGACGCCGATGCCATTCGCCGCACTGGTCTGGCATGGGCGGCGGCGCTCGCCCAGGCCAAGGCCGCGGGCCACAAGGACGAGATTGCTAGCGAAAAGGAATTGCTCAAGCCCAATGCCGCGCTGGCGCGGCCGGCACCGACCCCGGGAAGCTATAGCTGCCGGATGATCAAGCTCGGCCGGAGCGGTCGCCGTGGTCCTGCGTTCGAAAAGTTCAAGCCGTTCTTCTGCTATGTCGAGGTAGAGGGCGATTTGCTGACTATCGTCAAGCAGACCGGAAGCCAGCGTCCCGCCGGGCGATTGTGGACCGACGAAAATCCGCGACGGCTGATCTATCTCGGCAGCCTCGCGCTTGGCGACGAGGAGTCGCCGCGCGCTTATGGCGAGGACAAGAGCCGCGACATGGCGGGCGTGCTCGAGCGGGTCGCTCCGTTCCGCTGGCGGCTGGTGATCCCCTGGCCGCGCGGGACTTCCAAGCTTGATCTGTTCGAGCTGACCCCGGTGAGCGAGCAGCCGCACTGAGCGAGCCGCTGGCCGATCCGGCGGAGGTTCGGGCGCACCTGGTCGCGGCGGCCGCGGCGGGGCATTCGCTGACCTATTCCGAATTGCTCGAGAAACTCGGCTATGGATTCTCGCGGCCCAAGATGCGGGCGCTGTGCGTGGTACTTGGCAGCGTTGACGAGGAGGCCGAGGCGCTCGGCGAGCCCGAGCTTGCGGTGCTGGTCGTGCGCCAGTCGGACGGGCTTCCCGGGCAAGGCTGGTGGGTCGCGGGGGCGGCCGAAAAGCACCGTCATTCGGGGTCGTGGGAAGGCGCGGAGGCGCGCAGGCTGGTCGAGCGGTTGCAGCACGAGGCGTTTATGTTCTGGGGTGCCAGGTAAAGCCGCGCCATGCCCATATACCACGAGCTTCGGTTGCGGTCCCCCTCCCCAGCGGGGCCAAGGAGGATCATGAGGGACATAAGGCGCGCCATGCGCTAGGGCGCGCGCCATGAACGACAATGTGAGTGACGGGCGCAGCTTTACGGTGAGCGAGGATGACAACGGCATTCGGCTGGACCGCTGGTTCAAGCGTCATCTGCCCGAAATCAGCTTCAACCAGGTGTCGCGTTGGGCGCGGACCGGGCAATTGCGGATCGACGGCAAGCGCTCGGCCCCGGGGGACCGGGTCGAGGCGGGGCAAATGCTTCGGGTGCCGCCGGCGGAGGCGGTTGCCGAGCGCGAAGTTCGTCCCAAGCGCCAGATCGTCCCGCTCAACGATGACGAAGCGGCGATGATCCGCGAGATGGTGATCCATGAGGATCCCGACGCATTCGTGCTCGACAAGCCGCCGGGGCTGGCAACTCAGGGCGGGACCAATACCTACCAGCATCTCGACCGCTTGCTCGACGGGCTTGCCGACGCCGAGGGCAATAGGCCCAAGCTGGTCCACCGGCTCGACAAGGACACCAGCGGCGTGGTGCTGGTCGCGCGCACCGCTCGCTCGGCGGCGCATTTCGCCAAGGCGTTCGCCGGGCGAACCGCGCGCAAGGTCTACTGGGCGTTGATCACCGGAGTGCCCTCGGCATCG
>JBKKAQ010000042.1:0-6026 GCA_046714555.1 Sphingomicrobium sp.
CGGCCGACCTGGATGTCGATCGCCTCGATTATGGTTTCGGCCTGCTCGGCCGCAAATTTGTGAGCGAGCGCCCAGCGCGGGGCGCGCCCGACCTGGCCGAGCCTTTGTTGCCAGTCGAAGCGGTCGATTTTGTAGACCACTCCGTCGATGTCGTAGGGAAGTTTCGCGCGCCGGCGCTCGATCGCGGCATAATGGTCGAGCGCGGTTTCGAGCGTGTCGAAGCGGGCGAGCAGATCGCTGACCGGGAAGCCGAAATCCGCGATGCGCGCCATCGCCTCGGCTTGCGTGTCGCCGAGGCTTTGGCTGATCTCGCCCCAGCCGTGGGCAAGAAATCCGAGCGGACGAGCGGCGGTCACCGCGGCGTCCTTCTGGCGCAGCGAGCCGGCGGCGGCGTTGCGCGGATTGGCGAAGATCTTTCCGCCACTGTCCTGCTGGCGCGCGTTGAGCGCGGCGAAGTCGGCCTTCGCCATATAGATTTCGCCGCGCACTTCGAGGACTTCGGGAGCGTCGCTCAGCACCTGCGGAATGTCCTCGATCGTCCTGACATTGGCGGTGACGTCCTCACCGACGCTCCCGTCGCCGCGGGTTGCCGCGAGCACCAGATCTCCATTTTCGTAGCGAAGCGAGCAGGACAGGCCGTCGATCTTGGGCTCGGCGGTAAGCGCAATCTCGGCCTCGGCGGAAAGCGACAGGAAACGGCGGATTCGGGCAAGGAATTCGCGAACCTCTACGTCCGAAAAGGCGTTCTCGAGGCTGAGCATCGGCCGTGCGTGCGGCACCTTGGCGAGCGGTGAGGAGGGCGCGGCACCGACCGCTTTCGATGGCGAATCGGCGCGAACGAGATGCGGGAAGCGCGCCTCGAGCGCCGCATTCTCGCGCACCAGCGCATCGAACTCAGCGTCCGAAATCTCGGGCGAGTCCGAATCGTGATAAAGCCGGTTGTGGCGAGCGATCGATTTCGCCAGCCGCATCAGCCGATTGGCGGCCTCGGCTTCGCCCGGCTCAAAGCTCGCGCTTTTGCCGGTCACGTCTAGTCGAACAGCTCGGCGAGATAGTCCTCGAGCGCGGCCCAGGACCGGCGCGCCGCGACGGCGTTGTAGCGAACCCCGGGGACTCCGATGTCCGAAGCGTGCGGGTTGGTGAAGCCGTGGGCGACATGGCCATAGGCATGGATCTGCCAGTCGGCGTCGGCCTCGGTCAGTTCCCTGGCGAGCGCGACGACGTCCTCGGGCGGGACCATCGGGTCCTCCCAGCCGTGATAGGCGACGACCTTGGCCGCGATCGTCTGCGGATCGAGCCCGGGAGGATCGAACAGTCCGTGAAAGGCGGCCACTCCGAGCAGGTCGGCACCGCTCCGAGCAAGATCGAGCGCGCACTGTCCGCCGAAGCAATAGCCGATCGCCGCGACTTTCGCCGGATCGACCTCGGGCTCGGCGCGCGCGGCGGCGAGGATTGTCGTCAGCCGCTTGCGAAGCGAGCCGCGGTCCGAACGAAGTCGGCCCATCGCCGCGAACGCCGCCTCGCGCTCGGCGGGAGTGAAGCGCGCTCCGTACAGATCGGCGACGAACACGGTTCGGCCCGCCATGACGAGCTTCTCCGCAAAGCCGAGCTCGAGATCGGTCACCCCCCTCACCGTCGGAAAGATGATCACCGCCGGACGAGGGGCGGAGTCGCCGGAATATGCGAGCACGCTGCCGAGCGTCTCGCCTTCGAATTGCGTGATGATGTCGCGACTATTCATGGCTTTCTCCTAAGCGGCGTTCATCAGCCGGCTTGCCTGGGCGCGCGCCTCGTCGGTGATCGCTGCGCCCGACAGCATCCGGGCGATCTCCTCGCGGCGTTCGGCGGGGTCGAGCTTGCGCACCGAGGTGCGGGTGACCAGCCCGTCGCTGGCCTTTTCAATGCGGTAATGGTGGGTCGCCCGCGCCGCGACTTGCGGGCTGTGAGTGACGACCAGCAATTGCGCTTGGGCTGCGAGCCGGGCAAGCCGCTCGCCGATCGCGCTTGCGACCGCTCCGCCCACCCCGCGGTCTACCTCGTCGAAGATCATCGTCGAGGCTCCCCCGGCCTCGGCGAGAGCGACCTTCAAGGCGAGGATGAAGCGCGACAATTCGCCTCCGCTGGCGATTCGCGTCAACGGGCCGAACGGTGCGCCGGGGTTGGTCGAGACCTGGAATTCGATCCGGTCGCTTCCCGAAGGGCCGGGCTCGGCGTGGGCGAAGGCGGTGTGGAAACGCGCCGAATCGAGCTTGAGCGGGGCAAGCTCGGCGGCGACCGCATGGTCGAGGCGGGCGGCGGCGGAGCGGCGCGCTTCGGAAAGATGGTCGGCCTTGTGCTCGAAGCTCGCTCGGGCGGCGGTCAGGCCATGCTCGAGCGAGGCGATCCGCTCGGCGCCCGAGTGAATCGCGGCAAGCCGCGCGTGCATCTCGTCGCCCAGAGCAGCGAGCGCGTCGGGCTCGCAGCGGTGCTTGCGCGCGGCGGCACGGATGTCGAACAGCCGCGCTTCGACCCGCTCGAGCCTTTCGGGGCTGTAGGCCATCGCCTCGCTCGCCCGGGCGATCCGTTCTACGGCTTCGCTCGCTTCGATCACCGAGCGGTCGAGCGCGGCGAGCGCTTCGGCGAGCAGCGGATGGTCGAGCGCTCCACGCTCGATCCGGCGCGCAGCCTGGCGGAGTTGGGCGAGCGCGCCTTCCGATCCGCCGAGCAATTCGTCGATCCCGGCGAGCGCGTCTTCGGCCTTGGCCCCCGCCTGCATCGCCGAGCGCTCGGCGGCGAGTTCGCTTTCCTCGCCCGTCTGGGGAGCGAGCAATTCGATCTCGGTCGCGGCATGGACCAGCCAGTCGCGGTCGCGGGCCTCGCTCTCGGCGGTGGCGCGGGCGACTTCGAGCGCTTTTTCGAGCCGCGCGACCTCGGCCCAGACCAGCGCCACCGGGGCGGTGTCGAGCCGGCCGAAGGCGTCGAGCAAGGCGCGGTGACCCCTTGGGTTGAGCAGTCCCCGGTCGTCGTGCTGGCCGTGAAACTCGACCGTCAGCGAGGCGAAGTCGCGAAGCGCGGTGGCTGGAATCGCGACCGTGCCGATGAACGCCCGGCTTCCGCCGTCGGCTTTCAGCGAGCGGCGAAGCACCAGCGGCTCGCCGGGATCGCTGTCGATCCCCAGTTCTTCGAGCAAGGCGTGCGCGGGGTGGTCCGCGGCAAGTTCGATTTCGGCCGAGACCATTGCCGCGGCTTGCCCGCTGCGCACCAGTCCGGTGTCGCCGCGCGCGCCGAGCGCGAGCCCGAGCGCGTCGAGCAGGATCGACTTGCCTGCACCGGTTTCGCCGGTCAGCACGCCAAGCCCGGGTTCGAATTCAAGTTCGAGCGTGTCGATCAGGACGACATCGCGGATGACGAGCTGCCTCAGCATGCGCGGTCACCCGCCCGCCGGATCAGCTTTGCGGCGCGTGTCGAGCGATCAGGTCGAAGCTGCGCTTGTACCACTTGCTTCCGGGATAATTGGTCCCGAGCACCGCCGCGGCCTTTTTTGCTTCCGACGGGATGCCGAGCGCGAGATAGGATTCGACCAGCCGCTCGAGCGCTTCGGGGGTGTGGCTGGTGGTCTGATATTTGTCGATCACGATGCGAAAGCGCTGGGTAGCGGCGAGCCAATTGCCCTGCCGCTGGTAAAAACGCCCGACCTCCATCTCCTTGCCCGCGAGATGGTCGTTGATCAGGTCGAGCTTCAATCGCGCATCGGCGGCATAGCGGCTTTCGGGGTAACGGCGGACGAGCTCGCCGAACGAATCGGCGGCCTGCTGGGTGATTTTCTGGTCGCGCGTGACGTCCTCGATCTGCTCGTAATAGCTCATCGCGATGAGATAATTGGCGTAGGCCGCGTCCTTGTTGCCCGGATGGATCGTCAGGAAGCGGTTCGCCGAGCTGACCGATTCAGTATATTCGCGCGCCATGTAATGGCTGAACGCGCTCATGAGCTGGGCGCGGCGTGCCCAGACCGAATAGGGATGCTGGCGCTCGACTTCGTCGAATGCCTTGGCGGCGTCGGAATATCGGCCCTTGTCGAGCCAACCCTTGGCCAGCGCATAGAGCGTGTTGACGTCGCGCGCGACATAAGCGGTGTCGGACTTCGACTTGTTGCGCGAGCAGGCACCGGCGGGGAGGATCAGGGCACAAGCGAGCGTCAGCGACGCGATACGGGTCAGTTTCGACATGGCGTCCTCAATAGCGTCCCGCCGGCAATAGGCCAAGCGGCAGTTAACCTCCGATGAGCCGAGGGGCGCGGCTTCAGCCCGCCGGTGCCCCCGCGGTCTTGGATTCATCGACCGTCAAGAAACTGTCGGGCTTGACCCCGAGCCAGACGAGGATCGGCGACGAGATATAGATCGACGAATAAGTGCCGATGAAGATCCCGAGCATGATCGCGATGGTCAAGGTGAAGATAACCTCGGGCCCGAGCAGCAGCAGGACGAGCAGGGCGAGCATGATCGAGGTCGAGGTGACGATCGTCCGCGACAGGGTTTCGTTGAGCGACAGGTTGAGCAGCGGAACGGTCGCCATCTTGCGGTATTTTCGCAGATTTTCGCGAATCCGGTCATAGATCACGACGGTGTCGTTGAGCGAATAGCCGACGATCGTCAGGATCGCGGCAACGACGTTGAGATCGACCTGTAACTGGGTCAGCGAGAAGAAGCCGAGAGTCATTGCGACGTCGTGGAACAAAGTGACCAGGGCGCCGACCCCGAACTGCCATTCGAAGCGAAACCAGATATAAATCGCGATCCCGATCATCGCCAGGACGATCGCCAGCGCGCCGTCGCGCGCGAGCTCTTCGCTGACCTTGCCCGACACGGTTTCGACCGAATCGATCCGCGCGCCGGGATATTGCGACGACAGCATCGCCCGGACCCGGCTCGCGGCGCGGTTCGCGGCGGCCTCGCCGCCTTCGGGCTTGGGCAGGCGGACCTGATAGGTAGTCGGACCGCCGAATTCCTGGATGCTCGCTTCGCCGAGCCCGAGCGAGCCGACCCGGCCGCGCAACTGCTCGACATCGATCGGCTTGGCAAAGGTCGTGCGGATCATCTGCCCGCCGACGAAATCGACCCCGAGGTTCAAGCCGCGAGCGGCAACCAGCGCGAGGCTTGCGACGGTGATCAGGATCGACAGCACCAGCGCGAGATTGCGCCAGCGCATAAAGTCGATGTTGGTGTTGTCGGGGACGAGTTTCAAAAGCATGGCGGCGCCTTAAATGTTGAGCACGCGCGGACGCGATCTTTTGACCCACAAGGCGACCAGCATCCGGGTGAAATTGACCGCGGTGAACACCGAAGTGATGATCCCGATCATCAACACCACCGCGAAACCGCGGATCGGCCCCGAACCGAAGTAGAACATCAAGGCGGCGGCGATGACGTTGGTGATATTGGCGTCGAAGATCGCGGTCGAGGCCTCCTTGTAGCCGGTTTCGATCGCGTCGAGGATCTTGCGCCCGCGGCGCTGCTCCTCCCGGATTCGCTCGTTGATCAGCACATTGGCGTCGACCGCTGCGCCGATCGTCAGAACGAACCCGGCGATCCCGGGAAGGGTCAGAGTGGCGTTGAAGATCGCCATGATGCCGAGGATCATCAGCGCGTTGACCAATAAGGCGGCGGTCGCATAGACCCCGAAGCGGCCGTAGGTGAGCAGCATGAACAGCACCACCGCCACCGTCGCCACGATGCTCGCAATCGCGCCCTTGCGGATCGAATCCTTGCCGAGATCGGGACCGACGGTGCGTTCCTCGATCACGTTCAGTTTGACCGGAAGCTTGCCGCTAGCCAGCGACACCGCGAGCGCGTTGGCGGTTTCGATGGTGAAGCTTCCGCTGATCTGCGCCTGGCCGCCGAGGATCGGTTCGTTGATGTTGGGCGCCGACAGCACCTTGTCGTCGAGAATGATCGCGAACGGCTTGCCGACATTTTCCTGGGTGACCCGGCCGAAACGGCGAGCGCCCGCCGAATTGAAGGTGATCGAGACCACCGGCTCGCCGTCCTGGC
>JBKKAQ010000043.1:0-9210 GCA_046714555.1 Sphingomicrobium sp.
CATTTGCCCTACGACGTCGTCGTCGCCAAGGACTTCGCTCCTAATCCACCAAGCGTCCGCACCTGCAACGTCCACGAAGTCGCGCCCGACGAAATGATCCTCGATGTCGGTCCGACCGCGGTGGAAGCGCTTGGCGACGTTCTCAAGAATTGCCGCACTCTTGTGTGGAACGGGCCGTTGGGAGCGTTCGAAACCCCGCCGTTCGACGCCGCGATCGTAGCGCTCGCGAAAATCGCCGCGGCGCTCACCCAGGACGGCAGCCTAGTTTCGGTCGCGGGAGGCGGGGACACCGTCGCCGCGCTTAATCACGCCGGAGTTGCAAGTGATTTCAGTTTCGTCTCGACTGCGGGCGGAGCGTTTCTCGAGTGGATGGAAGGCCGTGCGCTGCCCGGCGTCGCCGCGTTGATGAACTAGGATGATGATGATGATGATGCAGGACCCGAAAATGATGGACCAGATCACCAAGGGGCAGGGCTTCATCGCCGCCCTCGACCAGAGCGGGGGTTCGACTCCCGGCGCGCTCAAAGCCTATGGGATCGGTGAGGATCATTATTCGACCGACGATGAAATGTTCTCGGCGATCCACATCATGCGCTCGCGGATCATCACCTCGCCCTGCTTTTCGGGCGACAAGGTTATCGGCGCGATCCTGTTCGAGCGGACGATGGACGGAGATGCCGACGGCAAGCCGGTCCCCAGATTATTGTGGGAACGCGGCGTCGTTCCGTTCCTCAAGGTCGACAAGGGGCTCGAGGACGAGAAGGACGGCGTCAAGCTGATGAAGCCGATCCCCGATCTCGAAGTGCTGCTTGACCGAGCGATCGAAAAAGGGATCTTTGGAACCAAGATGCGCTCGGTGATCGAGCGCGCCAACCCCGCCGGGATCGCGGCGGTGGTCGCCCAGCAGTTCGAATTTGCCGAGCGGATCGCCGCCAGGGGGCTGATGCCGATCCTCGAGCCCGAAGTATCGATCAAAAGTCCCGAACGCGATTCGGCCGACCGACTGCTGCTGGTCGAGCTGATCAAGGGGCTCGACGGGCTCCCCGAGGGTCGCAAGGTGATGCTGAAGCTCAGCATCCCGGCAGAGGCCAATCTGTTCGCCCCGCTGGTTGATCATCCGCGCGTCGCGCGCGTGGTCGCCTTGTCGGGCGGCTTCACCCGCGACGAGGCGTGCCGCGAGCTTCAACGCAACCGCGGAATGATCGCGAGCTTCTCGCGCGCCTTGCTCTCGGATCTGCGCCATGAAATGGATGATTCGGAATTCGACCGCTCGCTCAGGGGGGCGATCGATCAGATTCGGCGGGCTTCGACGATCAAGGCCTGAGCGGGTGCGTCCGGGCGCGCGATGATCCGGCGCTGGATCGCCCACCAGTTCGCTCGGCCGTCGGGGCTGATCGGCCGATTGATCGTCGGACCGTGGCTTGACCGGATCGGCGCCCCGCTCGCCCAGTTGGCTATCGAGCTGCTCGAGCCCGGCCGCGATGAGCAGCTTTGCGATGTCGGGTTCGGGGGCGGGGCGTTGCTCGAGCGCCTGCTCGCGACAGGCGCGAAACGGCTCGCCGGGGTCGACGTCGCGCAGGCGATGGTCGAAAGAGCGCGAGCCCGGTTCGGCGAGCGGGTCGAGCTCGTCCAGGCCTCGGCTACCGCTTTGCCTTTCGCCGACCGGTCGTTCGATGGGCTGACCTCGGTGTCGGTGGTTCATTTCTGGGCCGATCTCGGCGCTCCGCTGGCGGAGCTTGCGCGTGTGCTACGCCCCGGCGGGCGGCTTGTGCTGGTGTTCGAGGAACCCGAACAGTTGCGCCACTGGGCCGGGCACCGCTACGGATTTCATCTGTGGCCGAGCGATGAGGTCGTCGCCGCGGCCGAGCGCGCGGGGCTCACGCTGACGAGGCGCCGCGAAGGCCAGGGGACCAGGCCCGCGACTTTCACCGGACTAAGGTTCGACAAGGAGTATAGAGTTGGAAGCCGATGAAATTGAAATGAGCGTCGAGGGCTTTGCCGAGCGCTTCGACCGGTCGAAGCGCCCGCCGTGCCAGCTTTACCTGATTTCCCCACAGGATGTCGGCGGGGCCTTTCCCGATCGCCTCAGGGCCGCGCTCGGGGGCGGGTCGGTCGCCGCGTTCCAGCTGCGCGTAAAGGACGTCGACCAGCACGATTTGGTTCGCCTCGCCGAGCCGCTTCAGCTTATCTGCTCAGATCGCGACGTCGCGTTCATCGTCAACGACGACATGAGCCTCGCCAAAAGGATCGGCGCCGACGGAGTCCATCTTGGTCAGAAGGACGGCGATATCCGCGAAGCGCGAGCCTTGCTCGGGCCCGGCGCGCAGATCGGGCGGACCTGCCACGACAGCCGCCATCTCGCGATGGAGGCGGGCGAGGCGGGGGCCGACTATGTCGCATTCGGCGCATTTTACGAAACCACCACCAAGCCGAGTAATTTCCGGCCCTTGCCCTCGATCCTGTCATGGTGGGCGACCCTGTTCGAAATCCCCAGCGTTGCGATTGGCGGGATTACCCCCGCCAACGCTCCACCTTTGGTCGCCGCCGGCGCCGATTTCATCGCGGTATGCCAGGCAGTGTGGGGCAAGGACGACCCCGGAGCGGCGGTCGCGGCGTTCCAGCCGGTGTTCGCAGTTTAGCTTCCCAATCGATACGCCCATGGAAAGAAGTCCGCACTGCGGCGTTCATCCGGCCACACCATCAAAGTTTTTGAAGGAGCGTCCAGTGCTGCGTACCCGTGTTTTCCAGTCCATTTCATTTGCTTGCCTGATCGCCGCGGGCGCCGCGATTGCCCAGCCGACGCAGGTCGCATCGGCGATTGCGACAAAACCCGCTTTCGTGCCGCCCGGCACTCGCGGATCGCCGATCATCGGCGAGATTTTCCATGCGCAGGTGTTGCTGGACGTCTTCGGCTTTTCGCCCGGGGTGATTGACGGCAAGAAGGGCATGTCGCTGACCAAGGCAATCGAGGGGTTCCAGGAATCGCGCGGGCTCGACGTGACCGGTATGCTCGACGCCGAGACCCGCGGCGCCTTGCTTCAGGACCGGCGTCCTTCGACCCGGATGCTCCGGCTAACCCAGTCCGATATTGCCGGACCGTTCGTCTATCCCTTTCCGAAAAAGCCCGAGGACCAGGCCAAGCTCAAGGAATTGAGCTATCGTAACGCACTCGAGAAGCTGTCCGAGCGGTTTCATACTACTCCACAGACGATCGTCGCATTGAACGGCCGCGAGGCGCTGATCGGCGACGGGCAAATTCTCAGGCTTCCCAACGTCCTGCCGAGCTCGCGCGAATATAAGGGGGCCAAGCCCGAGCACGCCTTGTGGATGAGCCAGCTTAACGTCGACGGCCGCCAGGTCGAAGGCAAGTCGGTGGTGGTCGACAAGAGCGAAGGCGTGCTCAAGGTGCTCGACGCCGAGGATAATCTGGTCGCGCAATTCCCGGTAACCATGGGCTCGTCGAAGGACCCGCTCCCGCTCGGGACGTGGAAGGCGACCAGCTATGCCTATCTTCCTCCGTTCCATTACCAGCCCGATCTGTTCTGGGATGTCGACGACGGCAAGCAGGAACAGAAGCTTCCGCCAGGGCCCAACGGACCCGTCGGTGTCGCATGGCTCGATTTGACCAAGGAGCACTACGGGATCCACGGCACCCCAGAGCCGCAGACGATCGGCCGTGCCGAAAGCCATGGCTGCATCCGGATGACCAATTGGGACGTGCTCCGACTGTCGCGAATTCTCAAGCCGGGCTTCAAGGCGGTGTTCCAGGCATGACCCGGCAATGAGCCGCGCGGCGACGATCATCGGAACCTCGGTCGTCACAGCCGTGCTCACCAGCGCATTCTGGATCTTCGCCTTCAACATTACCCGAAGCGGCACTGGTGGATCCGACGGCCGGGGCGCTCCTCCGTCGGCGATCGCCGAAGGAGTCACGGTGGGTCCCGCCGGGCTCGCTATCCCGGTCGTCGGGGTCAAAACCCACGATCTGGTCGACACCTTTACCCAGGCGCGTGAGGGCGGAGCGCGGGTTCATGATGCGATCGACATCGTGGCTCCGGTCGGCCGCCCGGTGGTCGCTGCCGCCCCGGGCCGGGTCGAGAAGCTTTATTCCAGCAAGGGCGGGGGCGGGATCAGCGCCTACGTCCGCTCGCCCGACGGACTGTGGTCCTATTATTATGCGCATTTGAGCGCCTACGCCCCCGGGCTGCACGAGGGCCAGCGGCTAATGCGCGGCGCCCCGGTAGGCTTCGTCGGCTTTTCGGGCAATGCCAATCCTGCGGGCCCGCACCTCCATTTCGCGATCAATCGGATGAGCCCGGGGGAGAAATGGTATCAGGGCGCACCGATCAACCCCTATCCCCTGCTTGCCGGCCGCTGATGGCGAGAGCCTGATCCACGCCAGGGCCCAAAGCATCAAATGCTTCCAACTTCTGCGATCAGGCTCTAAGGCCCGCCCGGCTCTTTCAATCCCTTATCCGTATCGGCAGGCAGGTCATGAAGATCAGCGGCGTGGACATCCGTCCCGGCAACATCATCGAATATGAAGGCGGCATCTGGCGCGCGGTCAAGATTCAGCACACCCAGCCGGGCAAGGGCGGCGCCTATATGCAAGTCGAACTCAAGAACCTCATCGACGGGCGCAAGAACAATATCCGCTTCCGCTCCGCCGAGACCGTCGAGCGGGTCCGCCTCGACACCAAGGACTTCCAGTTCCTGTTCGCCGACGGTGCCGAGCTGACCTTCATGGACAAGGAAAATTACGACCAGATCACGCTTCCGCGCGACCTCCTCGGCGACGCTGCGGCGTTCCTCCAGGACGGGATGGACGTAGTCATGGAGCTTTATGACGAGCGGCCAATTTCGGTTCAGCTGCCAGACACGATCGAAGCGACGATCGTCGAGGCCGACGCGGTGGTCAAGGGTCAGACAGCCTCGTCATCATACAAGCCCGCGGTGCTCGAAAATGGGGTCCGAGTCATGGTCCCGCCGCACATCGGCGCGGGTACCCGGATCGTCGTCGACGTCTACGAACAGACCTACGTCAAGCGGGCAGATTAGGCGCAGTGATATCTCACTCGGGCCTGATCACTGTCATGCAGCGCGCCGTGCGCAAGGCCGCGCCGCGCCTGCGCCGCGACTTCGGCGAGGTCGAGCAATTGCAGGTCAGCCGCAAGGGGCCTGCCGATTTCGTCTCGATGGCCGACAAGCGTGCCGAAGCCACTCTCGTCGAAGAGCTTCGCAACGCCCGACCCGATTGGGGAATGCTGCTCGAGGAAGGCGGCGAGATCGCCGGTAACCCCGACAAGCCGCGCTGGATCGTCGATCCATTGGACGGCACCTCCAATTTCCTCCACGGCGTTCCCCATTTCGCAATCTCGATCGCGGTCGAGGAGCGCCGACCCGACGGCCGCTCCGAAATCAGCCAGGGGTTGGTCTATCAGCCGCTGACCGACGAGACTTATTGGGCCGAAAAGGGGCGCGGCGCCTGGCTCAATGAGCGCCGGCTGCGGGTCTCGGCGCGGCGCGATTTGACCGAAGCCTTGATCGGCACCGGCTTTCCCCATCTCGGCCGGGGCGACACTGTCGGCTGGACCAAGATTTACAATGCGGTCGCACCGCAGGTCTCGGGGATCCGCCGGATGGGCTCGGCCGCGCTCGACCTCGCCTGGGTCGCCGCGGGGCGCTTCGACGGCTTCTGGGAAGACGATCTCGACATCTGGGATTCGGCCGCGGGCATTCTGCTGGTTAAGGAAGCCGGGGGGTTCGTCACCGATTACCGCGGCGGCGACCAGAGCTTCGCCCGACGCGAATATCTCGCCGCCAATGGCGATCTCCATAGCAAGCTGCACAAGCTCGTCGCGACGGCGCTGCGCAACGCATGAGCTTCGTCGCTATCTATCGCTGAACAAAAGAGGATTTTCCGATGCTGACCGTGCACCCTCCGGTGCTGCCCGCAGTTGGCAGATAATCCAGGACGAGCCGGGCGTTGCAACCCGCAGCCGTACGAGTCCATCGCCAATATGGCGAGAAACAGATCGCGCGGCTGGTTATCGGACATCTATTCTCATCTCCGTGCTGAACGACCCGGTTCCCAGACGCTGGGCGAGCGGGGTGTCGTAGCCTACCGGCCCCCCTGGCTTGTTCGACAGGTTAACCCGGCGGCGGGCATAATCCGGCAACCACTTGAGCAGTTGCTCTATCCCGATGGTCACGTCCGCGTCGGTAATCTCAACCACGAAGCCCTTCATCCGAACGCCTGGTCCGAACGCCGATTCAAGGTTGCCGATCTTCACGCCCTCGACCGACACGGGATCGTCGGGATCACGAAACCGCACCATCCCGGGACAGAAGTCCCTGGCCCACGACAGCGGTGTCGCCGCACCCGCCACTTGGGAACAGGGTACGGGCTTGGCTGCGCCGGTCAGCCGGCCGATGGCCCGGTTCAGCTCATGGCGGGGGGACAAACGCCCTGCCGCGGCCTCGGCTTCGGGCCTGAAGAGTTTCTCGGCGACAATCTGCATATCGCTGCCCAGCGCGCGCGCCAGGACGAACAAGGTGCCCCTTCCCGGAAGATCGACGGCCACCGCCTCGCCGTGAAATTCGGGTGAATAGCTCGTCCTGTCTAGATTCTCGGTGATCTTGAACTGCCACACGCTCGATCCGGAGCGCGTCACTCCGTTGTCGTCGACCTCGACGATGAAGCGGTAGTTGATGGACGCAGAGTTGCCGCATCCGCCCAGCATCACAGCCCCCATCGCAGCGACCATCCGAAGCCAATTCCTGACGCGGTGCCCTGCCTGCCCTGCCGAAATCGCCCCCATTGCGACGCCACTCCACGTCGGAAGGCACGCCCAGTCGCCGCCGGAAACGCCGCCATGCCCTTCCGCCGCTCCTTCCGGACGGCCTGACTAGGGACTCCCCCCTTTTCGTCAATCTTGCGCGTATCTTGTTAGGGGTCAATCGCTTATTCGCTGTATCCGCATTGACTTGGCTTTGCCGGGTTCGTCACCGATTACCGCGGCGGCGACCAGAGCTTCGCCTGGCGCGAATATCTCGCCGCCAATGGCGATCTTCATTCGAAGCTCCACAAGCTTCTCGCGGGTTCGCTTCGCTAGGCGAAACGGGCATGGTACCAATGCGCCAGACCATTGCGGCGCTTGCCGGGCGGGGCTAAGGCCGCGCCAGCTTTCTCGTCCGTGGAGTGCCCCCTTGGCCAGTGTCGCCGCCGGATATCTTCCGATCCTGCTGTTTCTCGCGGTTGCGCTGGCGCTGTCGGGCGCGTTCGTTGTCCTGCCGATGATCGTCTCGCGCTTTACCGGGGTCAACCGGCCCTATGCCGACAAGCTTGCCGAATATGAATGCGGTTTCCCGGCGTTCGAGGACAGCCGCGCGCAATTCGACGTCCGCTTCTACCTGGTCGCGATCCTGTTCATCGTGTTCGACCTCGAAGCCGCCTTCCTGTTCCCCTGGGCGGTGTCGCTCGCCGGCACCGGGGTCGCGGGCTGGGGAGCGATGATGATCTTCCTCGCCGAGCTTGGCCTTGGCCTCGCTTACGCATGGAAGAAGGGCGCGCTCGAATGGGAGTAATTCTCAACCCCGCCCCGACCGAGGACGATCTCGCCCGTGCAGCCGGACTGGTCCCCGGCGGCCCGGAGATGCAGCGCTTCGCTGAAATGCGCTCGGAGCTCGACGAAAAGGGCTTTCTCGTCGCTTCGGCGGAGGATCTGTTCAATTGGGCGCGCACCGGATCCTTATGGTGGATGACCTTCGGGCTGGCGTGCTGCGCGGTGGAGATGATCCACGTCAACATGCCGCGCTACGATCTCGAGCGCTTCGGGGTCGCACCGCGAGCGAGCCCGCGCCAGTCTGATGTGATGATCGTCGCCGGAACATTGTGCAACAAGATGGCCCCCGCTCTGCGCAAGGTCTACGACCAGATGGCCGAGCCGCGCTACGTCATCTCGATGGGCAGCTGCGCCAATGGCGGCGGCTATTATCATTACAGCTATTCGGTGGTGCGCGGCTGCGACCGCATCGTTCCGGTCGACATCTACGTCCCCGGCTGCCCCCCGACCGCCGAGGCGCTGCTCTACGGGATCATGCAATTGCAGCGCAAAATTCGCCGCACGGGAACGATCGAGCGCTGACATGGCAAGCCACGCCCCGACCATGTCGCCCGATGATGGCGTGATCGACGCGGCGAAGGACGCGCTAGGCGCCGCGCTGACCGACGTCAAAAGCCATGTCGGCGAGATTACGCTGACCGTGACCCGCGAAGGGCTGGTCGACGCGCTGACCGCGCTTCGCGACACAAAGGGGCTGGAATATCAACAATTGATGGAGATCGCCGGGGTCGATTATCCCGAGCGCCTCGAGCGGTTCGAGGTCAATTATCACCTTCTTTCGCTGACCCTGAACCGCCGCATTCGGGTCAAGGTGTCGACCGACGAGGCCACTGCGCTGCCGAGCGTGACCGCGCTATGGCCGGTCGCCGGCTGGCTCGAGCGCGAGGTGTTCGATATGTACGGGGTCGGCTTTGCCGGCAATCGCGACCTTCGCCGGATCCTCACCGATTACGGCTTTGAAGGCCATCCGCTGCGCAAGGACTTCCCGCTCACCGGGCATGTCGAATTGCGCTACTCCGAAGCTGAGAAACGGGTGATCTACGAGCCCGTGAGCCTTCCCCAGGACTTCCGCACCTTCGATTTCCTGATGCCGTGGGAAGGCGCCGAATACCGCCTTCCGGGCGACGAAAAGGCCGAGGGCCAGGCCCCGGGCGCTCCGTCCCCGGCGCCTGCCGCCGCGACCGCGCCCAAGGTCGAGGCCAAAGCTCCGCCGGCCCAGCCCAAGACCACCGACACGACCGCTCAAACCGGCGCTGGCCAACCCGCCAACGCCGCCGCCAAAGCCGAAGCGCGCAAGCCCGCGGCCGCCAAGGCGGGCAATTCGGGCGGAAAGACCACCGCCACCGCCGAACCCAGGCCGGGACGCAAGCCCAGGGCGCCCAAGCAATGACCACCCGCGTCGAAATCGCGACAATTCCAGAGGCGGGCGACAAGCCGACCCCCGGCGACCAGGCGATCAACAATTACACCATCAACTTCGGCCCGCAGCATCCCGCGGCACATGGTGTGCTTCGGCTAATCATGGAATTGGACGGCGAGATCGTCGAGCGGATCGACCCGCATATCGGGCTGCTCCACCGCGGCA
>JBKKAQ010000044.1:0-6741 GCA_046714555.1 Sphingomicrobium sp.
TGCCAATGTTCGCAGTCGTGCGCACCGGCGGCAAGCAATATCGCGTTGCCCTGGGAGACAAGATCGTGGTCGAGAAGCTCGCCGGCGAAGCCGGTCAGCGGATCGACATCACCGACGTGCTGCTGGCTGGCGAAGGCTCGGAGCTGAAGTCGGTCAAGGGGCTGACCGTCGGCGCCGAGATCATCGCCCAGGCCAAGGCCGACAAGGTCACGGTGTTCAAGAAGCGCCGCCGCCACAATTACCGCCGCAAGGCGGGGCATCGCCAGCAGCACACGATCCTCCGCATCACCGCGATCGGTGACCAGCAAATGGAAAGGAAGGCCAAGCCCGCCAAGGCCGAAGCCGCTCCTGCCGCCGCGCCTGCCGAATCCGCCCCCCCTCTGGCGGAAGCCGCTCCGGCCAAGGCATCCGAAAAGCCCGCCGCGCGCAAGGCGAAGTCGACAAAGGACGCCGCGCCTGTTAAGCGCGCCGCCAAGACCAAGACAGACAAAGCGAAGTAACAGCAGATGGCACATAAAAAAGCAGGTGGATCCTCCCGCAACGGCCGCGACAGCGCGGGCCGGCGGCTGGGCGTCAAGAAGTTCGGGGGCGAAGCGGTGCTCGCGGGCAATATTATCGTGCGCCAGCGCGGGACCCGCTGGTACCCGGGGTCGAACGTCGGCTGTGGCAAGGACCATACTTTATTCGCGCTCGCCACCGGACGAGTCGCATTCAGCGACGGCAAGCTTGGTCGCAAATACGTCCACGTCGAAGCGATCCAAGGCGAAGCAGCCGAATAGGAACGGTCACCGACAGGCCGTTCCCCAAAAGGGGGCGGCCCGGACCAGGTCTCGCAAGGGACCTTCCAAGGGAGAAGAGGGAAGCCCCCTCTCCTCCCTTTATTTTTCTTCTCCCGAAATTGTCACGAGCGTCGGCTAGGCGACGCGGGGTTGAGGAGAAGAAACATGTTCGCACGCACCGAACGCCTGTTGTTGAGACCCGGCTGGGTCGAAGACGCTCCGGCCTTGTTCGCGGCGATTGCCGACGAGGCGCGCAACCTTGCCGGCGCGCCGTGGCCCTACGCGCTTGCCGACGCCGCGGCGCAGCTCGCCGCCCCGCGCGATCCGGCGCTGCCGTCGCTGCTGATCTTCGCCCGCGGCGATTCTGCGCCGCAGCTGGTCGGCTCGTGCGGGCTCGACCGACGCCCATCGGGAGCGGTCGAGTTTGGCTTTTGGATCGCCCGTTCTTTCCGGGGGCGCGGGTTCGCGGTCGAGGCCGGGGACGCGCTGATCGCGATCGCCCGGACGCTCGGGCTCGCTCGGCTCGACGCTTCGCACTTCGTCGACAATCCCAGTTCGGGGCGAGTGCTCGAAAAGCTCGGGTTCAGGGCGACCGGGCTCAGCGCCCCGCGCTTCAGCCCGGCGCGCGGCGGCGATGCCCCGACCCGCCTGTTCCGGCTCGAACTGCGCGGCGGCAACTTGGCCCCAGACGAAGGAGCGCAATTGGCGGCGTGAGCCCGGAATCGCTGCAACGCCCGGTCGCCGCGGTGGGGAGCGGTAAGGCGAGCTCGTGTAGCGGAGCTCGAACCGCTCCCACCCTTGCGCCAATGACAAAGCCCGCTCCCACGCCTAAAGCCGCCCGATGCATTTTCTCGACCAGGCCAAGATCTTCGTTTCCTCGGGCGCGGGCGGGCCCGGCGCGGTCAGCTTCCGGCGCGAAAAATATATCGAATATGGCGGCCCCGACGGGGGTGAAGGCGGCAAGGGCGGCGATATCGTGTTCGAAGCGGTCGCCGGCCTCAACACCTTGATCGACTTTCGCTACACCCAGCATTTCCGCGCCCCGCGCGGCAAGGGCGGGTCGGGAAGCAACCGCACCGGCGCCGGAGGCAAGGACCTCGTGATCAAGGTCCCCGTCGGAACCCAGATCCTCGCCGACGATGAGGAGCGCTCGCTTCTCGCCGACCTCGCGACCATCGGCCAGCGGCTGCACTTCCTCAAGGGCGGCGACGGGGGACGCGGCAATGCCAGCTACAAGACCTCGACCAACCGCGCCCCGCGCCAGCACGGCTCGGGCTGGCCCGCCGAGGAAATGTGGGTGTGGCTGCGCCTGAAGCTGCTTGCCGATTGCGGGCTCGTCGGCTTGCCCAACGCGGGCAAGTCGACCTTCCTCAACCGCACCACCAACGCGGTCGCCAAGGTCGGCGAATATCCCTTCACCACGCTTCGCCCGCAACTCGGGGTGGTCCGCCACAAGGGCCGCGAGTTCGTCCTCGCCGACATCCCCGGTCTGATCGAGGGCGCCGCCGAAGGCGCCGGGATCGGCGACCGCTTCCTCGGCCATGTCGAACGCTGCCGGGTGCTGCTCCACCTGGTCGACGCCGCGGGGGACGATCCGGTCGAGGCGTGGCGAGTGGTCCGCGGCGAACTCAACGCCTACGGAGCAGGGCTCGAGGACAAGGAGGAAGTGGTCGCGCTGAGCCGCTCCGACCTGCTCGAAGGCGGCGATCTCGCGAGGCTTTCCGCCAAGCTCGAAAAGGCCGGCGGATCGGCGCCGATGATCGTCTCGGCGGCGACCGGCGACGGGGTCGAACCCTTGCTCGACGCGATCGTCGCGCGCCTCGGAACTCCCGCCGACGAGAGCCTTGCCGAAGCCTCGCAGGAGCATCCCTGGTCGCCGCTATGAAGCTCGCGCTGACCGGAGCGACCGGCTTCGTCGGCGCCCGGCTGCTCGATGCCGCGCTTGCCGCGGGCCATTCGGTGCGGGCGCTCGCCCGCCGACCTATGCCCGCGCGGGACCGGGTCGAGTGGATCCCCGGTTCGCTCGAGGATCAGCCCGCGCTCGCATCGCTCGCCGCCGGCGCCGACGCGGTGATCCACGTCGCCGGGGTGATCAACGCCCGCGACGCCGCGGGCTTCGAGGCGGGCAATGTCTCCGGAACCGCGAACCTTCTCGCCGCCGCGGCTTCGGCCAAGGTCGGCCGCTTCGTCCATGTCTCCTCGCTCGCCGCGCGCGAGCCCGGTCTGTCGCTGTACGGTGGCTCCAAAGCCCGCGCCGAGGCGCTGGTCGAACAATCCGCCCTCGACTTCGTGATCGCCCGCCCGCCCGCAATCTACGGTCCCGGCGACCGCGAAATGCTCGAATTGTTCAAGATGGCGCGGCGCGGCCTGGTCCCGCTTCCACCCGTAGGCCGCCTGTCGCTGATCCACTCCGACGACCTCGCCGGCTTGCTCCTCGCGCTCGCCGGTCGCGGCGCTCCGGCGGGGCTGATCGTCGAGCCCGACGACGGCCACCGCTTGGGCTACGCTCATGGCGAATTCGCCCGCCTGCTCGGCCAGGCGGTCGGGCGCAAGGCGGTCGGCCTGGCCATCCCCAGGCCGATCCTCGGCGCCGGTGCCGCGCTCGACCGCTTCGTCCGCCGCGGCGGAGCAAAGCTGACCCCCGACCGGGTCGCTTACTTCTGCCATCCCGACTGGGTCGCCGATCCCGCCCGATCGGTCCCGCCTGGTCTGTGGCGACCCTCGATCGACACCCCGGCCGGGCTCGCCGAGACCGCCGCTTGGTACCGCCGTGAAGGCTGGCTCTAGAGGCTGATCGTCTGAGGTGGAAGCGCTCCGCGCTTCCGCCGAGGGCGTGATTCAGCCTCTCATCATAAGTTTAGACCGTGATTCACGTATCAGATGGATTCCATCTGAAGCGATCACGGTCTAGCGCCGCGCCCCGACCCGCGATACCGCCGTTTTTGCGCCCCATTGCCTTGTCACAGCCAGCCTGACGTCACTAGGAAAACGAAACGACCATGACCGACCGCGATCAATGTCTTGCCAACGTGCTGGCGCTCGTGAAGCCATTCAACAAGAAAGGGGTCGCGGTCACCGAGGCGACCCGTTTCGCCCAGGATCTCGAATGGGACAGCCTCACCGTGCTCGACTTCGTCGCCTCGGTCGAGGATGAATTCGACGTGCTGATCACGATGAACATGCAGGCCGAGATCGAAACCGTCGGGCAATTGGTCGACAGTGTCGAAAGCCTGAGCGCCGAGCGGTGAACGACCTACTGGCGAAGTTCGACCCGATCCTCGCGCAGCGCGAGGCGCTTCTCTCGACCGGGCTGACCGACCCTTTCGGGCTGGTCATGGAACGCGTCGAATCGCCCACCGTCGCGATCTGCAACGGGCGGCGGACGATCCTGCTCGGCACCTATAATTACATGGGAATGACCTTCGATCCCGACGTCATCGCCGCGGGCAAGAAGGCGCTCGACGAATTCGGCTCGGGGACCACCGGCAGCCGGGTGCTCAACGGCACCTATCAGGGGCACAAGGATTGCGAGGCGGCGCTCCGCGACTTTTACGCGATGGACCATGCGATGGTCTTCTCGACCGGCTACCAGGCCAATCTCGGGATCATCTCGACCATCGCCGGCAAGGAGGATTATGTCGTCGTTGACATCGACAGCCATGCCTCGATCTATGACGGCTGCGCGCTCGGCAATGCCCAGATCGTCGCCTTCCGCCACAATGACGTCGCCGCGCTCGAAAAGAGGCTGCAGCGCCTGCCCCCCGAAACCGGCAAACTGGTCGTCCTCGAAGGGGTTTATTCGATGCTTGGCGATGTCGCTCCGTTGAAGGAAATGGTTGCGGTGTCGAAGGCGGCGGGCGCGATGGTGCTGGTCGACGAGGCGCATTCGATGGGCTTCATCGGCGCCAACGGCCGCGGGGTCGCCGAAGCGCAGGGGGTGATCGAGGATGTTGACTTCATCATCGGCACTTTCTCCAAGTCGGTCGGGACGGTCGGCGGCTTTTGCGTCTCCAACCATCCCAATTTCGAAATCCTCCGGCTGGTGTGCCGGCCTTATGTCTTCACCGCCTCGCTTCCGCCCAGCGTCGTTGCGACCGCCGCGACCTCGATCCGCAAGCTGATGGCCGGTGGCACCAAGCGCGCCCATCTGCTCGAAAATTCCGCCCGGCTGCATCGCGGGCTCAAGGATCTCGGTTTCACGCTCGGCACCGACCAGCCGCAATCGGCGATCATCGCAGTGATCATGCCCGATCTCGAAACCGGCGCGCGGATGTGGCAGGCGCTTCTCGACGAAGGGCTTTACGTCAATCTCGCGCGCCCTCCGGCGACGCCCGCGGGGATGACCCTGCTGCGCTGCTCCTTGTGCGCCGAGCATTCGAGCGCGCAGGTCGCCGAAATCCTCGCCAAATTCTCCTCCGCCGGGCGCTCGACCGGCTGCATTCGCTGATCGCGGGCTTTCATCGCGCGAATTGCTCGGGTAAGTTGATTCCATGACTGCAGGCGGGGAACCAGCGCGCTTCGACTGGCGCGGCGGCGGGGCGGCGGCGGGCGCGCTGATCGCGACCCTTGTCCTGCTCGCAATGGTGTTCCTCGTCGCACTGTCCAACAACGCCCGCGACAGCGCGCTCGAAGACGAACGCCACGCCTATGACGTGACTCTGCTCAGCCGAACGGTCGATGCCACCATCTCGCGTTCAGAGGCGGCGCTCGGCCGTTTCGTTCTCGACGAAAAGGTCATGACCAGCGGCAATATCTATTACAGCCAGTGGCGCCTCGCCGAACATCAAATCCGCCAGCTCGTCAAGCTGGTCACTCGCGATCCCGAGCAGCGCAAGCGGGTCAACGAGCTTGAGGCGCTCTATGACAAGCGCGGTGAAGAGCTTGCCGCGGCGGCGCGCGCCGCGGGCGCCAAGCGCGGGTCGGGCGGAACCACACTTTATTATGCCGCGGCGCTGTCGCCGACCGGCCCCGACCTTCGCAAAAAGCTCGCCGAAATCGCCACGGGCGAGCGAATCGCGCTTCAGAAGCGGATGGAGCAGACCCAATTGTTCTCGGCGCAGGCTGACCGATTGAGCGATTATCTCAGCTGGCTCGGGCTTCTGGTCGGATGCGGAGCAATCTTTTTCGGCTGGCTCGCGGTCCAGGCGCTTCGCCAGAATGCCGCGGCCCGCCGCGAGGCCGAAAGCGAAGGCGAGCGCGCCCAGGCGCTCGAGCGCGCGGTGACCGAAGCGACGAGCGAATTGCGCACCGCCAATGCCGCGCTCAAGGCCGAGGCCGAAGAACGGATGGCGGCCGAAGCTCAGCTTCGGCAAGTCCAGAAGATGGAGGCGGTCGGCCAGCTGACCGGCGGGATCGCGCACGATTTCAACAATATGCTCGCGGTGGTGGTCGGCGGGATCGATCTTGCGCGGCGGCGGCTCAACGGCCCGCGCCGCGAGGTCATGATCCACCTCACCAATGCGATGGAGGGCGCGACCCGCGCCGCCGCCCTGACCCGCCGACTCTTGTCCTTCGCGCGGTCCGAGCCGCTGCTGCCCGAGCGGGTCGACAGCGGCGAGCTGGTCGCGGCGATGTCCGACCTGCTCGACCGCACGCTCGGCGAGCGGATCACGGTCGAGCTGGCGATCGATCGCGACGCCTGGCCGATCTTCGTCGACTCCCACCAGCTTGAAAACGCGATCGTCAACCTCGCGGTCAATGCGCGCGATGCGATGGACGGCATCGGCACGATGCGGATCGCGACCTCCAACGTCACTCTCGCCAACAGCGAGGTCGGCGACATCCAGGGCGGCGCCTATGTCCGCTTCGCGGTCACCGACACCGGCTGCGGAATGGCTCCAGAAGTGATCGAACGCGCGTTCGAGCCCTTTTTCACCACCAAGCCGGTCGGCAAGGGCACCGGGCTTGGGCTTAGCCAGATCTTTGGCTTCGCTCATCAATCGGGCGGTGAAGTCGGGATCGA
>JBKKAQ010000045.1:0-7548 GCA_046714555.1 Sphingomicrobium sp.
CAGTGTCCGCGAACTCGCCGCGCTCGCCGAGGTTAGCGACGCGGTGATCCGCGGGCTCGCCACCGCCGGAGCGCTCGAGGCAGTCGCGGTCGATGCCGACGCCGCTGTCCCGCGTCCCGACCCCGACTTCGCTCCGCCCCGCCTCGATCCCGAACAAGCCGCCGCCGCTGCCAGCCTGTCGGCGGCGATCGGCGGTGGATTCGACCCGGTGCTGCTCGACGGGGTCACCGGATCGGGCAAGACCGAGGTCTATTTCGAAGCCGTCGCCGAAGCGCTCCGCCAGGATCGCCAGGCGCTCGTCCTGCTCCCCGAAATCGCTCTTACCGAACCCTTCCTCAAGCGCTTCGAAGCCCGCTTCGGCTCGGCTCCGGTCGCCTGGCACTCGGGGCTCCGCTCGTCGCAGCGTCGCCGCGCCTGGCGGGCAGTTGCCGGCGGCGAGGCGAGCGTCGTGGTCGGTGCTCGCTCGGCCCTGTTCCTGCCCTACGCCCGGCTCGGCCTGATCGTCGTCGACGAAGCCCATGAGCCGAGCTTCAAGCAGGAAGAGGGTGTCCAATATCATGCCCGCGACGTCGCGGTGATGCGCGCCCGGTTCGAGGATATTCCGGTGATACTCTCGTCCGCCACCCCGGCGATCGAGAGCCGTCACATGGTCGAGCTCGGCCGTTACCGCGAGCTCCGGCTTGCAACCCGTTTCGCCGGAGCGGCGATGCCGACGATCGCCGCGATCGACCTCACCCGGGACCCGCCCCCGCGCGGCCGCTGGCTCGCTCCGACCCTCGTTGCCGAGCTTGAGGCCAATCTTTCGGCGGGCGAGCAATCCTTGCTGTTCCTCAACCGCCGCGGTTTCGCCCCGCTGACCCTCTGCCGCAACTGCGGCACCCGGTTCCAATGCCCCAATTGCACCGCGTGGATGGTCGAGCACCGCCTGATGCATCGCCTGGCCTGCCACCACTGCGGCCATGTCATGCCCCCGCCGCGAAAATGTCCCGAGTGCGCCGAGGAGGACAGTCTCGTTGCCTGCGGCCCCGGGGTCGAGCGGATCGGCGACGAGGTCGCCGCGCTGTTCCCCGAAGCCCGCACCGCGATCGTCACCTCCGACACCATCTGGTCGCCGGCGCGCGTCGCCGAATTCGTCGCCGCGATGGAAGCGCATGAGATCGACATCGTTATCGGCACCCAGCTCGTCACCAAGGGCTATCATTTCCCCAATCTGACCCTCGTCGGAGTGGTCGATGCCGATCTCGGTCTCCAAGGCGGCGATCTGCGTGCCGCCGAGCGCAGCTTCCAGCAGATCCAGCAGGTCGCCGGGCGCGCCGGGCGCGGCGACAAGCCGGGGCGAGTGCTGGTCCAGACCCACGACCCCTCGGCGCCGGTCATCGCGGCGCTGGTCGGCGGCGACACCGCGGGGTTCTACGCCGCCGAGACCCAGGCGCGGCGCGACGCGGCAATGCCGCCATTCGGCCGGCTCGCCGCGATCATCGTCTCGTCCGAAGACAGCGCCGAGGCCGAAGCGGTTGCCCGACGGATCGGACATGCCGCGCCGCGGGTTGACGGCATATCGGTGTTCGGCCCTGCCCCCGCTCCGCTCGCAATGCTCCGGGCGCGTTATCGTCAGCGCCTTCTGGTCCACGCCGCTCGAAGCCTCCATGTCCAGGATGTCATTCGTGACTGGCTCGGCGGGCTCGAATGGAGCGCCAGGGTCCGGGTCGCGGTCGACCTCGATCCGTACAGCTTCCTCTAGACGCCCAGTTCGTGCTGCGCCCCGCAACCATTTTTCTCGGCGTCGAGCAGCCAACGTTTGCGCTCGACCCCATAGGCATAGCCGCCAAGGCCTCCGTCGCTGCGAATGACCCGATGACAGGGGATCAGTACCGCGACGCCATTGGCGCCGTTGGCCGATCCAACGGCGCGAACCGCTCCCGGCTTGCCCACCGCCAAAGCGATCTGCGCATAGCTCCGAGTCTCGCCCGGCGCGATGCGGCGCAGTTCTTGCCACACCGTCCGCTGGAACGCGGTTCCTGCAATATCGAGCGACAGGTCGGGCATCGCCGACGGATTCCGAATTGCAGCGAGCGCTCCTTCGACCAGCGCGGCAATGCCCGCCGCATCGGCGATGATTTCGGCGTGTGGAAAGCACCGCTGCATCTCGTCTTCGCCCTCGTCGAACGACAGACGGCAGATACCCATGGCGGTCGCCGCGACGAGCATCACGCCGAGCGGGCTCTGAGCCACTGTCCAGCGGATCATCTTACCACGTCCCCCATCGCGCCAAGCTGACACGCTCCCCGAATCCATAAGCTTGCGTCCCTCCATGGGCCGACGATAGTGCGTTCGAGACCGACGTAACAGGCGCACGAGGGCAGATCGCGGTGCTGACCCGTCTTGCATCGACGCCGCCCCGCTGCTAGGGGCGCGCCAACCCGTCTGGGACGTTCGTTTTCTAGCCGGAAGCGCCCCTTTTCGGATGGGGCAATATCCTTGTCTGGAGCTTTGGGCACGTGGAGACATCCGGCGGCATTCAGGCCAGCTTAGCGGGGCGCTACGCGACCGCTTTGTTCGGCCTTGCGCGCGACGAACAGCAGATCGATGCGGTTTCGCGCAGTCTCGACTCGCTTGAGCGTGCTCTCGCCGAATCGCCCGATCTAGCGCAACTCGTATCAAGCCCGCTGATCGGGCGCGCCGCGGCGGGCAAAGCGCTCGCGGGATTGACCAAATCGCTCGGGCTCGATCCGTTGACCGCGAGCTTTGTCGGGGTGTTGGCGAAGAATGGCCGGTTGGGCGAGTTGAAGGCAATCATCGGGACAGTGCGCCGGCTTTCAAGAGAGCATCGCGGCGAGACCGTGGCCCAGGTGACGTCTGCCCATGTTCTCAACGACTTGCAGGTCGAAAAGCTCAAGAATCAGCTCGGCCGCCGGGTCGGCCGCGAGGTCATGATCGAGGCCTGCGTCGATCCCCAGATTCTCGGCGGAATCATCGTCCGGCTGGGAAGCCAGATGATCGATTCGTCGATCCGAACCAAACTCAACACCCTCGCGCAAGCGATGAAAGGCTGACCCATGGACATCCGCGCCGCTGAAATTTCCCGAGTGATCCGCGACCAGATCGCCAATTTCGCCGCCGAGGCCGAAGTCTCCGAAGTCGGAAGCGTCTTGTCGGTCGGCGACGGAATTGCCCGGATCCACGGGCTCGACAACGTCCAGGCAGGCGAAATGGTCGAGTTCGACGGCGGGGTGAAGGGCATGGCGCTCAACCTCGAGGCCGACAATGTCGGCGTCGTGATTTTCGGTTCGGACGCCGCGATCCGCGAAGGAAGCACGGTCAAGCGCACCGGAACGATCGTCGACGTCCCGATCGGCAAGGGACTGCTCGGCCGGGTGGTCGACGCGCTTGGCGACCCGATCGACGGCAAGGGCCCGATCGTCAGCGACCAGCGCAGCCGGGTCGAGGTCAAGGCGCCCGGGATCATCCCGCGCACATCGGTCCACGAGCCGGTCCAGACCGGGCTCAAGGCCCTCGACGCACTGGTCCCGGTCGGCCGCGGCCAGCGCGAACTGATCATCGGCGACCGCCAGACCGGCAAGACCGCGGTGGCGTTGGACACCTTCATCAACCAGAAGGCCGCCAACGCCGGCGACGACGAGAGCCAGAAGCTTTACTGCATCTATGTCGCGATCGGGCAGAAGCGCTCGACCGTCGCCCAGATCGTCCGCGCGCTCGAGGAAAACGGAGCGATGGAATATACCATCGTCGTCGCGGCGACCGCTTCCGAGCCCGCGCCGCTACAGTTCCTCGCGCCCTACACCGGCTGCGCGATGGGCGAATATTTCCGCGACAACGGAATGCATGCGGTGATCGTTTATGACGATCTGTCGAAGCAGGCGGTGGCCTATCGGCAGATGTCGCTTCTGCTGCGCCGCCCGCCGGGCCGCGAAGCCTATCCTGGCGACGTCTTCTATCTCCACAGCCGCCTGCTCGAACGCGCGGCCAAGATGAACAAGGACAATGGCAGCGGATCGCTGACCGCTCTGCCGATCATCGAGACCCAGGCGGGCGACGTTTCGGCCTACATCCCGACCAACGTGATTTCGATCACCGACGGCCAAATCTTCCTCGAGACCGAACTGTTCTACCAAGGGGTGCGTCCGGCAATCAACGTCGGTCTTTCGGTCAGCCGGGTCGGATCGGCGGCGCAGACCAAGGCGATGAAAAAAGTCTCGGGATCGATCAAGCTCGAGCTCGCGCAATATCGCGAAATGGCGGCTTTCGCCCAGTTCGGATCGGACCTCGACGCATCGACCCAGAAATTGCTCGCGCGCGGCGCCCGGCTGACCGAATTGCTCAAGCAGGGCCAGTTCGCGCCGATGCCGGTGGAAGAGCAGGTGGTGTCAATCTTCGCCGGGACTCAGGGCTTCGTCGATGCGGTCCCGACCGCCGACGTCACCCGCTATGAAGCCGCGATGCTCAGCTTCATGCGCTCGGACCATGGCGAGGTGCTCAAGTCGATCCGCGACACCAAGGCGCTCGACGACGACACGGCAGCCAAGTTGAAGGACGCGCTGGGCGCGTTCGGCAAGCAGTTCGCGTAGGTTGTATTGTTCCGTCCCATCGCCCTGAACGCGTTCCAGGGTCGATTACGACGAGAGGTTCGAAAATGGATGCTGAAACAGGTTCAGCATGACGAAGTGGAAAATGTGACGACCCAATGGCAAGTCTGAAAGCCCTCAAGATGCGCATCGGCTCGGTCAAGTCGACGCAGAAGATCACCAAGGCGATGAAGATGGTCGCCGCGGCCAAGCTGCGCCGTGCGCAGGCCAATGCCGAAGCCGCGCGGCCCTATTCGGAGCGGCTGGCCGCGGTCGTCGCTTCGCTCGCTGGGCGGGTCAACATCGGCCCCGAAAGCCCGCGGCTGATCGCCGGGACGGGCAAGGACCAGACCCATCTGATCGTGCTTGCCACCGGCGACCGGGGGCTGGCCGGGGCGTTCAACACCAACATCGTCCGCGCCGCGCGGCGCAAGGCCGACGCTCTGATCGAGGAAGGCAAGACGGTCCATTTCTACCTCGTCGGGCGCAAGGGCCGGCCGGTGATCGCGCGCTTTTATGGCAAGGCGATCGTCGGCCAGTATGACACCAGCGCGATCAAGGCCCCGAGCTATGCCGACGCGCTTGGGATCGCCAAGGAAATCAGCGAGCGCTTCCTCGCCGGCCAGTTCGATGTCGCTCACCTCGCTTACGCCAATTTCCGATCGACTCTGCTTCAGGAGCCTGCGGTCGACCAGATCTTCCCGGTGGTCCCCGCGACGGCCGAGGAAGCCAAGGGTGCGCCGATCGCCTCCGCCGCTGTCGAATATGAGCCCGACGAGGAAGATATTCTCGCCGCGCTTTTGCCGCGCAATGTCGCAATCCAGATCTATCGCGCGATGCTCGAGAATCAGGCGGGCTTCTATGGCTCGCAAATGTCGGCGATGGACAATGCCACGCGCAACGCCGGCGAGATGATCAACAAATTGACGGTCGCCTACAACCGCCAGCGCCAGGCGGCGATCACCACCGAGTTGGTTGAAATCATTTCCGGCGCCGAAGCGCTGTAACGTCTCTGTACCGCGGCGTGAGGCCGAGGCCAGACCCTATCAACGGTTGGACCCCGGCCTTCGCGGGGAACGAAAAGGAAGAGAAGATGGCCACCGCAGTCCCGACCACGGCCCGCAAGACCAAGCCCGGCGCACCCGAAAGCACTGCTCCCATCGGAAGCAATATCGTCGGGCGGGTCGCTCAGGTGATCGGCGCGGTGGTCGACGTCGCATTCGAGGGCGAGCTTCCACCGATCCTCGGAGCGCTCGAGACCGACAATAATGGCAACCGCCTGGTGCTCGAGGTCGCCCAGCATCTTGGCGAGTCGATGGTCAGGACGATCGCGATGGACGCCACCGAGGGGCTGACCCGCGGGCAGGAAGTGCGCGACACGGGCTCGCAGATCCGGATGCCGGTCGGTCCCGAAACGCTCGGCCGGATCATGAACGTAATCGGCGAGCCAATCGATGAACGCGGCCCGATCGGCCACAAGAAGACCGCTCCGATCCACGCCGAGGCGCCGTTGTTTGTCGACCAGTCAACCGAAAGCGCGATCCTGGTGACCGGGATCAAGGTGATCGATCTGCTCGCGCCATACGCCAAGGGCGGCAAGATCGGGCTGTTCGGCGGCGCCGGGGTGGGTAAGACCGTGCTGATCCAGGAATTGATCAACAATATCGCCAAGGGCCATGGCGGAACATCGGTGTTCGCCGGGGTCGGCGAGCGCACCCGCGAAGGCAATGATCTTTACCACGAATTCCTCGACGCCGGAGTGATCGCCAAGAACGAGGCTGGCGAAGCGATCAGCGAAGGATCGAAAGTGGCTTTGGTCTATGGCCAGATGAACGAGCCCCCGGGCGCCCGCGCGCGCGTCGCCTTGTCGGGGCTGACGATCGCCGAATATTTCCGCGACGAGGAAGGCCAGGACGTCCTGTTCTTCGTCGACAATATCTTCCGCTTTACCCAAGCTGGCTCCGAAGTGTCGGCGCTGCTCGGGCGAATCCCCTCGGCGGTGGGCTATCAGCCGACGCTGGCGACCGACATGGGCCAGTTGCAGGAGCGGATCACGTCGACCAACAAGGGGTCGATCACCTCTGTTCAGGCGATCTACGTTCCCGCCGACGATCTCACCGATCCCGCGCCGGCGACTTCGTTCGCGCATCTCGACGCGACCACCAACCTCAACCGCGCGATTTCGGAACTGGGCATCTATCCCGCGGTCGATCCGCTCGATTCGACCAGCCGGATGTTGACCGTGCGCACCGTCGGGCAGGAGCATTACGACACCGCCCGCAAGGTCCAGGAGACGCTTCAGAAGTACAAGAGCCTTCAGGACATCATCGCCATCCTCGGCATGGACGAATTGTCGGAAGAGGATAAATTGACCGTCAGCCGCGCGCGCAAGATCCAGCGCTTCCTGTCGCAGCCGTTCCATGTCGCCGAGGTGTTCACCGGAATTCCGGGCAAGTTCGTCCAGGTCGAGGATACGGTGCGAAGCTTCAAGGCGGTGGTCGACGGCGAATATGACCACCTTCCCGAAAGCGCCTTCTACATGGTCGGCGGGATCGAGGAAGCGGTCGCCAAGGCCGAAAAAATGGCTCAGGACGCCTAGATGCTCCGTTTCGAACTGGTCACGCCCGAAAAGCTCGTCCGATCGGCCGAGGTCCACATGGTGGTGGTCCCCGGGACCGAGGGCGAGTTCGGAGTGATGGAAGGCCATGCGCCGTTCATGACCACGCTCCGCGACGGCGAGCTTGCGGTCTATCCGTCGGCGGGCGCCGCGCCCGAGAAGATCGCGGTCAGCGGCGGCTTTGCCGAGGTCAGCGACAAGGGGCTGACGGTGCTTGCCGAAAGCGCCGGATAAACGGCGTTATGTCCATTTCGCCGATGTTTAGGCTTTTCTAAAAGTTTGGCGGTTATTCACCATCCGGAAGTTTCCGATTTTTAACGGGGCACGGTTGGGCATGAACGCATTCGG
>JBKKAQ010000046.1:0-3915 GCA_046714555.1 Sphingomicrobium sp.
ATGCGGCGGCGAGCGGGCGCGGCGGTTCGGCGACCGCGACCGCCGGGCGCGAGCGCGGCGGAATGGCCCCGGCGCGCTCCTCGCGGGTCTTGCGCGGCGCAGGGGCGAGCGGGCGTGAGCCGCGTGCGAAGCGGTTGGAGATCCACTCTTTCTCGTCGTCGCGAAGCGCAAGGCTGAAATAGGCGAGCGTTAGACCGGCGATGGCGAACAAGGCGAGCAGGGTCAGCCGAAGCGGCCCTTCGATCGACCCATTGCCGATCCGGCCGATCCCCGCGTCGACTCCATTGGCACCGGCAAGCCCGAGCGCGCCGCCCCAACCCCCGGGAAGCCCCGACACCGCCGATCCGCGAAGCATTCCAAGAGCGATTCCCAACAGCACCACTCCCGCCCCGCAGACCAATAGCGCTCGGCCGGTATGCCCGGCGGATTCGGCGCGCATCAGCCGCAATCCGGCCAAAGCGACAATCGGAAGGAACAGCGCGGCGGCGGGTCCGAACATCAACAGCAAGGCGTCGCTCGAATAGGCCCCGGGGCTTCCCAGCCAGTTGACCGGCGGCCCTCCCGCGGCGGTGGTGTACGAGGGATCGATGCTGTTGTGGGTGATCAGAGCAACCGCCAGCGCGACGCTCGCCGCGATCAGTGCGGCGCCGATCGTCCGGACCAGTGCGAGGCGAAGCGAATCGCGCAGCTTGTCGCGCCAATCGGGTCCCAGATCGCGTTTTTGTGCCCGCCCGGCCGCGGTCGCCATGATATGTTCCCCGCCCTCTTGGCGCAGACAATGCCTCGCCGCGGACTCGGCGGTCAAGCGCGACTTCGACCGCGGACCTGATTGCCGGTCGAGCGCGGCAATCGGGCCGCACTCGCATTGCCGCGGCGAAGCGGCTAGGATTTGCCGATGGACCGCGCTGACGTGATCATCCTGGGCGGCGGGCTCGTCGGACTGACAATCGCAGCGGCGCTCGATTCGAGCGGGCTGACCGCGATTCTGGTCGATCCCGGCGACCCTGACAAGCGGCTGGGCGTGAGCTTCGACGGCCGCACCAGCGCGGTCTCGTCAAGTTCGAAGCGGATGCTCGACACGATCGGGGTGGAATTTACCGAGCCGGGCAACCCGATCGCCTCGATCCGCGCTTCGGACGGGCTTTCCCCGGGCGCATTGACCTTCGAAACGGGGGACGAGGGTGAGCCGCTCGGCTGGATGCACGAAAACCGCCATTTGCTGGCCGCGCTTCGCTCGCGCGCCGAGAGAGGCAAGCATCTGTGGCTGCTGTGGAAGGCCGCGACCCGCTCAGTCGAGCGCGGCGAACATGGCGTCATGGTGTCGCTTGTCGACGGGCGGCGGCTGTCGGCGCCCTTGCTGGTCGCCGCCGACGGGCGCAACTCGCCGACCCGTGCGGCTGCGGGGATCCGCACCGCGCGCTGGACGTATGACCATTCGGCGATCGTCTCGACGCTTCGCCACGAGGCGCCCCACGACAATGTCGCATACGAGATTTTCTATCCTGCGGGGCCGTTCGCGCTCCTGCCGATGACCGATGACGAGATCGGGCACCGCTCGGCGATCGTCTGGTCGATGCGCAAGCAGGATGCGCCGGGGTTTCTGTCGCTGAGCGACGCGGATTTCGCTGCCGAGGCGGAGGCGGCGATGGGGGGCTTCCTCGGCGCAGTCTCGCTTGCCGCCCCGCGCTCGTCCTACCCGCTCGGCTTCCATCATGCCGCGCGGATCACCGACCGCCGGCTGGCGCTGGTCGGGGATGCCGCCCACGCCATCCATCCGATCGCCGGGCAGGGACTCAACCTCGGGATGCGCGATTGCGCGGCGCTTGCCCAGGTGCTGGTCGAAGGCGCTCGGCTGGGGCTCGACCTCGGCGATGCGACGTTGCTCGACCGTTATCAGCGCTGGCGAAGCCTCGACACTTTGATGGTCGGCGCGGCGACCGACGGGCTGACCCGGATTTACGCGGTTCGCGGCCGGACCGCTTCGGCGGTGCGGCGCTTCGGAATGGGGATGATCGACCGCATCGGCCCGCTCAAGCAGCGCCTGATGGCCGAAGCCCGCGGCACCAGCGGGGACTTGCCGCTCCTGCTCAGGGGCCTGCCGATTTAAGGTCTTTGTTTAGCAAGAGCGAAGCGAGCTTCGAAGACTATTGCAACGTTTGGCCCGAATCGGCCCCGCCGGGGGCAAGTCGCTGGAACTGCATCAGCTGGATGACCAGATCGGCGCGGTCGTCGAGCGACACGGCTTCGAGCAAGGCCTGCTTGGCACCGATGTCGAACGGAGCGACCTGGGCGATCGAATTGACCAGCATCTCGTCGTCGAGCCGGCCGACCGCGTCCCAGTCGACCGCGAGCCCGAGCGCATCGCCGAAGCGCCGCGCCTCGTGCTCGACCTCGGAGCGCTGGGCGAGCCCGAGCGGCTCGGGCTCGGCGTCGTCGTTCGAATCGATTTCGACGTCGCCCTGGCGATAATCGGTCGAGACGTCGGGCTCGGCGATCAGCCGGAAGCGGTTCGAGCCCTGGAGGACGATGTTGAAGCGGCCGTCGTCGAGCTCCTCGACCCCGATCAGCTCGCCGATGCAGCCGATCCGGTAGAGCGGCGGAAGCGCGGCCTCGGCCGGGTCGAGCAATTGCGGCTGGATCATCGCGATCCGCCCGGCGCCGGCGAGGGCGTCGCGCACCATGTCCCGATAGCGCGGCTCGAAAATGTGCAGCGGCAATTGGCTGCGCGGGAACAGGATCGCCCCGGCTAGCGGGAACAAGGGCACCCGCACCGGGGGCTTGGCGGTCATGTAAACAACACCGCCGACAGCCGCCGCCGCTGCGCCCTGGCCCAGGGGTCGGCGATCCCCGCGGCTTCGATCAGCTGGAGCAATTTGGATCGGGCCGCCCCCTCGTTCCACTCGCGGTCGCGGGCGATAATCTCGAGCAAGGCATCGGCCGCTGAGTCGCGGTCGCCCGCGCCCATCCGCGCGTTGGCGAGATCGAACCGCGCCTGATGGTCTTCGGGATCGGCGGCGAGCCGGGCTTCGATCGCACTGGTATCGACCGGACTGAGCGCGGTCGCGGCGACTCCGAGCGCGGCCTTGGCTCTGGTCACCGCGGCGTGGCCGGCGGCTTCGGCGGGCGCGGCCTCGATGAGCCCGCGCGCCTCATCGGTCTCGCCTCGAGCAATCAACGCCCGGGCAAGCCCACCGATGACTTCGGGGTTCGCGGGAGCCATTGCGAATAATTGGCGAAAGATCGACAACGCCCGCTCCGCATCGCCCTCGGCGAGAACCTCCTCGCCCATCGCGACCAGCGGGCCAATCTCGGCCTCGAGCGCCTGCGCCTCGCCCTTGACCGGCAATTGACCGAGGATCTGGTCGAGCGCCTTCTTGATCGTGTCGGCGGTGCGATAGGCGGTTAGATCGGCAACCGGCTGGCCCTGGAAAAAGGCGAAGACCGTCGGTAGCGATTTGATCTGAAACTGGTTGGCGATGAACTTGTCCTGCTCGACGTCGATCTTGACCAGCACCACGCCCTTGGCGGCATAGGCGGCCGCGACCTGTTCGAGTATTGGGCCCAATTGCTTGCAGGGGGCGCACCAGTCGGCCCAGAAATCGAGGATCACGAGGCTGGTCATCGACGGCTGGACGACGTCGCGGTCGAATTTGGCGATCGCCTCGCGCTCGGCCTCGCTCATTCCAAGGGTAGCCACGTGCCGCTTCTCCAAAGCTCAAAAAAGCGTCATATGCGCATCGCCGAGCTTCGCCACAAGCGCCGCTTAGCGGTTGCGGGCCTTGCGACCCCATGCTAGGCGCCCGCCTCCACCCGGCCGGAGCGTTTCCGGCCCGACGCCGAGCGGGCGTAGCTCAGGGGTAGAGCACGACCTTGCCAAGGTCGGGGTCGAGGGTTCGAATCCCTTCGCCCGCTCCA
>JBKKAQ010000047.1:0-10641 GCA_046714555.1 Sphingomicrobium sp.
CGTCGAACAAGGCGCGGTGATCTCGATGGGGGTGTTCCTCGGCGCTTCGACCAAGATCGTCGACCGGGCGACCGGCGAAGTGACTTACGGCCGGGTGCCAGCTTATTCGGTGGTCGTCCCGGGAACCTTGCCCGCGCGCGACGGGGGTCCTTCGCTCGCCTGCGCGGTGATCGTCAAAAAGGTCGACGAACGCACCCGCTCGAAGACCAGCGTCAATGAGCTGCTGCGCGACTAGCCGCGATCGGCCAGCAGCGCTTTGGCTTTCGCGCTGTTCCAGTCGACATCGCCGACATAACGCCAGCGCTCGCGCCCATCGGCGCCATAAAAGACCGTGGTTGGAAGGATCGCGACTCCAAGCTCTTCGGAAAGCTTCATCGCGGGGTCGTGCCACGCCTCGAGCCGCCCGAGCTTGTGGCGTTGAAGGAACGCCACCACCGAGCCTTGCGGCGCCATGTCCTGCGACACCGTAAGCACGCGCGGCGCCCCCGCTTGCGCCGACAAGGCATCGAGCATCGGCAATTCCCTGACGCACGGGACGCACCAGCTCGCCCACAGATTGACCAGCAGCGGCCGACCGGCAAACTCGCTCAGCGCGACCTCCTCGCCGTCCGGATCGCGGAACACCGCTGGGGGCATCTCGCGACCTACCCGGCTTCGGTCGATCCCGCTTTTGGACGCGGGCGGGCGCTGACCGATCGCCTCGCCTTGCTGCGCGCTGGGGTTTTGCCTATCGCATCCGCTCATGCCCAGCAGCGCAAGGAACAGCAGCATCACCCGCACAGGCAACTCCAATCAGATGTGGGGCGGGCGGTTCGAAGGCGGCCCGGCCGCGGTGATGCGCGAGATAAATGCCTCGATCGCGATCGACAAGCGCCTGTGGCGCGAGGACCTCGCCGCAAGCCGCGCCCACGCCGCAATGCTTGGGGAGGCCGCAATCCTGACGTCCGAAGACGCCGCAGCGATCGACCGGGGGCTAGCCGCGATTGCCGAGGAATATGAGGCTGGCGAACTGGTCGAGGATCCCGCGCTCGAGGACATCCACATGCATGTCGAGCATCGCCTCGGCGAACTGATCGGCCCCGCGGCTGGACGACTGCACACGGCTCGCTCGCGCAACGATCAAGTCGCGACCGACTTCAAGATGTTCGTCCGCTCGAGCATCGCTCAAGTCCTCGAAGCAATCGATGCGCTCGAAGTCGTCATCGTTACGCGCGCCGAAGAACATGCCGCGACCATCATGCCTGGCTTTACCCATCTCCAGTCTGGCCAGCCGGTCACGCTGGGCCATCATTTGATGGCCTATCGCGAAATGCTGGTCCGCGACAAAAGCCGCTTCGCCGATGCCCGGGCGCGGATGAACCAGTGCCCTTTGGGCTCGGCTGCGCTCGCCGGGACCGGCTTTCCCATCGACCGCGAATCGACCGCGGCGGCATTGGGCTTTGACCGGCCGACCGCGAACAGCCTCGACGCGGTCAGCGACCGCGACTTCGTGGTCGATTATCTCGCCGCGGCGGCGCTCGCGGCGGTCCATCTGTCCCGGCTCGCGGAGGAAGTCATATTATGGGCGTCGCAGCCGTTCGGCTTCGTCAAATTGCCCGACGCCTGGTCATCCGGTTCGTCGATCATGCCCAACAAGCGCAACCCCGACGCAGCCGAGCTCGTCCGCGGTCATTCTGCGCGGATCATCGGCGACCTGGTCTCGCTTCTGGTCCTCTTGAAAGCGCTCCCCTTGGCCTATGCCAAGGACCTTCAGAACGACAAGCCGCCAATGTTCGACGCGCATGATTTGCTCGTTGTCAGCCTTGCCGCGACCGCCGGGATGCTCGCCGAACTAACCTTCGTTCCCCAAGCGATGCGCTCGGCCGCCGCCGCGGGTCACGCCACCGCGACCGACCTTGCCGACTGGCTGGTGCGCGAGGCCGGCGTCCCGTTCCGCGAGGCGCACCATATCGCCGGCCGCGCAGTCGCCGCCGCCGACGAGCGCGGCGCCGCGCTCGACGCGCTAAGCCTCGACGAACTCAAGGCGATCGACCCGCGGATCACCGCCGGAGCGCTCCCCTGCCTGTCGGTCGAAGCCTCGGTTGCCTCGCGCGTCTCGGCTGGCGGGACCGCCCCGGCGCGGGTAATCGAGGCAATCGCCGCCGCCCGCTCTGCCCGGAACAGCCCATGACGCTTCGACCCCTCGCACCGTTCGTCGCCGCCGCCTTGCTCGCGGCGTGCGGCAAGATCGCGCCGCTCCAGCCCGCTCCCGGAACCCCGCTTCCGGCCAAGCCTCTGCTCGCCAGAGCCGCACCGACCGCCGAGCAATTGCTCGATCCCGCTCCGCAGGCGCGGCCCAAGAGGGTCGACGAGCTGGTTCGCCGTTCGGTCCCGCGCAAACTCGACCGGTTCGATCTTCCGCCCCCCGACGGCGGCGCGGCCCCGCTTCCCGAAGCCGATGCCCCGACCTCGTCCGAGGAAGTAGGCCCGGCGACCCCCAAATGAGCAGCGCGCCGATCCGTCCGATCCGCAAGGCCGTCTTCCCGGTCGCCGGGCTCGGCACCCGGCTGCTCCCCGCGACCAAGACGATGCCGAAAGAAATGCTCACCGTGGTCGACCGGCCGCTGATCCAATATGCGGTCGACGAAGCGCGTGAGGCGGGTATCGAGCAGATGATCTTCGTCACCGGGCGCGGCAAGTCGAGCCTGGTCGATTATTTCGATATGGGCTTCGAGCTCGAGACGACGATGCGCGGCGCTGGCAAAAGCCTCGACGCCTTGTCCTCGTCGCGCGCGCAATTCGGCGAAATCGTCTCGGTTCGTCAGCAGCAGCCTCTGGGGCTTGGCCACGCGATCTGGTGCGCGCGTCACATCGTCGGCGATGAGCCGTTCGCGGTGCTGCTTCCCGACGATCTGATGATCGGCAAGCCCGGGGCGCTTCGCCAGATGATCGACGCTTATGCAGTCCTCGGCGGCAACCTCGTCTGCACCGAGGAGGTCGCCGCCGAGCGCAGCGCGAGCTATGGGATCATCGCCCCCGGATCGACCGACGGAGCGATCACGCAAGTCCTCGGGCTGGTCGAAAAGCCGAGGCCGGCCGATGCCCCGTCCCGGCTGGGAGTGATCGGCCGCTACATTCTTCAGCCGCAAGTGATGACGGTTCTCAAGTCACAGGAACCGGGCGCGGGAGGCGAGATTCAGCTGACCGATGCAATGGCCAAATTGATCGGCGAGCAGCCGTTCCACGCTGTGAAGGTCGACGCAGTGCGCCACGACTGCGGCGAGAAAGCCGGGTTCGTCATCGCCAACCTTGCGATCGCGCTTGACCGCCCCGACCTCGCTGCGACCATCCGAGAGTTTCTTGCGCGCCGTGACGGCTAAGCCAATCCCCAACTCGCAAAACCCACGCCGAGCAGCTCGATCTGGCGCTACATTATGAGCGAAACCTGGCGATTGATGGTCCACGGCGGCTCGGGGGCGATGCGGCGGGACAGGCTCAATCCCGAGGTCGATACCGCTGTACGGGAGGGGATCGGCAATTCGCTCGACGCCGGTGGAGCGGTGCTTGTGGCGGGCGGCGATGCAGTGGATGCAGTCGAGGCCGCGGCGCGGGTGCTCGAAGAGGATCCGTGCTTCAACGCCGGACGCGGAAGCGTTCTCGCGCATGACGGGCACGTCGAGCTCGACGCGGCGATCATGGACGGGCGCGATCGGCGCGCGGGTGCGGTCGCAGGGGTCCGAACCACTCGAGCGCCGATTAGGCTCGCCCGGGCGGTGATGGAACGAAGCGCGCACGTTCTTCTGTCGTTCGACGGTGCCGATCAATTCGCTCTGGCTGAGGGCCTCGAGCAGGTTTGCAACGACTGGTTCGTCACCGACGAACGGCGCCGCCAGCTTTCCGAGCTACTCGACAGCGGAGATAATTCATTCGACGCGGCAATCAAATATGGGACGATCGGCGCGGTCGCGGTCGACGTGCGCGGCCACGTCGCCGCGGCGACCTCGACGGGCGGGCTAACTGCCAAGCGCTGGGGACGGATCGGCGATTCGCCGCTGATCGGAGCAGGAACCTACGCCGACGACCGCTCAGCGGCAGTGTCGGCGACGGGCTCGGGGGAATTTTTCATTCGCGCCGCCGCCGCACACGAACTCGGCGCCCGAATCCGCCTCGGCGGCGAGGGATTGCAGACGGCGCTCGATGCGGTGCTTGCCGATGTCGCGGCGTTGGGCGGCAAGGGCGGACTGATCGCGATCGCTGCGAGCGGCGAAGCAGCATGGGGGTTCACCACCCGGGGGATGTATCGCGGGCTGATCGGCCCCGGGCAGCGCGTTGTCGCTATCTACGACGAAGCATCGGAATGATAGGGCAAGGCGCCGCGAAGGAGGGACAGTTCTTGGTCTACCGCCGCGCGCTCGCCATCGAGAAACCGCGCGACCGCTCGGCGAAACCCCGGATCAGCGATATAATGAGCCGAGCGGGTGACGACCGGCTCGTAGCCGCGCGCGAGCTTATGTTCACCCTGCGCGCCTGCCTGAACTGAAGAAAGGCCATTCGCGATCGCCCACTCGATCGCCTGATAATAGCAAAGCTCGAAATGGAGGAACGGACGCTCCTCGATCGCTCCCCAATAGCGGCCATAGAGCGTCTCGCCGCCAAGCAGGTTGAGTGCTCCGGCGATCGCCTTACCTTCGCTTAGAGCGAGCAGCAGCAGGACCCGGTCGCCCATCGTCTCGCCGAGGGCGTCGAAGAAGGCGCGGGTGAGGTACGGCCGGCCCCATTTGCGGGCCCCGGTGTCTTGGTAGAAATTCCACATTGAATCCCAGTGACTCGGCTCGATCTCGGCGCCGCGCAGCGCGAGAAATTCGAGCCCGTCACGCGCGGTCTCGCGTTCCTTGCGCACCGCCTTGCGCTTGCGGCTGGCGAGAGCGGCGAGAAAGTCATCAAAACCCGCATAGCCGCGATTATGCCAATGATATTGGATTCCGGTCCGGATCAGCCAGCCGCTTTGCTCAAATTTGCCGACTTCCGTGGTGGCGATGAAGGTGGCGTGGGCTGAGGACAGCCCATTCTGTTCGACCACGGCTTCGACTGCCGCGATGAGGTGCCGGGGCTGGCTTCCAAGCAGCCGCCTTCCCGGAACCGGGGTGAAAGGCACCGCGATCTGGAGCTTGGGGTAATATGCGCCCCCGGTGCGCTCGAAGCCGTCGGCCCAGCCATGGTCGAAGACATATTCGCCCTGGCTGTGGGTCTTGAGGTAGGCCGGAGCAGCCGCGGAGATCTTTCCGTCGGGACCATCGATGAGGATCGGGACTGCGGTCCAGCCGGTCCCCCGCCCGACACTGTGCGATTTTTCGAGCGCCGCTAGGAATGCATGAATCAGGAACGGGTCGTCGTCGCCGACAAGTGCATTCCATCGATCGGAGTCGAGCGAGGCGATCCCCGGCACGATTCGAGCGAGGATTTCGGGTTCTCGGTCGGCCATGAAATGACTAACGCACGACCCGACTGCTAGTCGCGGATCGCGAAGATCGCATCAACTTCAACCGCGACCCCGAGCGGAAGAACCGGAACCCCGACGGCGCTTCGGGCATGGCGCCCGGCGTCACCGAAGACGTCCTGCATCAATTCGGAAGCGCCATTGGCGACCTTAGGCTGATCCGTGAAGTCACCCGCCGAATTGACGAACACCCCCAGCTTGACGATGCGAGCCACCCGGTCGAGCGTGCCCAATGCCGCCTTGACTTGCGCCAGGAGCATGATCGCGCAGCGCCGAGCAGCGGCGATCCCGGCATCGAGGTCGAGGTCCTCGCCGAGCCGCCCTTTGATCAGCGATCCGTCCTCCGCAAAACTAATCTGGCCGGAGACATGGAGCAGTCCGCAGATTTCGACCGCCGCGACATAGGCCGCGACCGGAGCGGCGGGGCTCGGAAGAGTGATTCCGAGCTCTGCGAGTCGGGAGTCGATCGTCTGGTTCACGGGTCGAGCCCAAGCACCCCGCGGGCGGTGAATCAAGCCCGGGCGGTCAGCCGATCGAAGATCCAATCGCTTGCCGGGCGCCAATGATCGATTCGCACATGGGCATCCTCGGCCTTCGGCACCGTCCGAGCGAGGCGAGGCTCGGCGATCATATGCAGCCGCCAGATTTCCGGAGCATGCTTGGCGACCGAGCTGTGGTGGACCGCAAGGTCATCGACAAAAGCGGCGACCGTTGCGCCATGCCGCTCGACAATTGAGCGCGCCGGGACGCCCTTGCCGCCGCGGTTGCAGACCACCTCATGCGCGATACCGTGAGCGGCAAGCTGCGCTACCCGCCACGGATGCGCCTCGTCGCCGAGGTTGGTGAGGATAACGATGTCGGCCACTTCACCGATCCGTCCGAGCGCCTCGAGCGCTCCGGGGACCAGCGTTTGCCGATGCATCTCGCCGCGAAAAAATCCGTCGAGCAGCGGCCAGACTTCATCGGCGGGAACGGTCGCGCCGTCATTCCGGCGGGTAAGCGCGTTCGCGAAATCGCCGCCTTCAATGTCGAATGATATGTTGTGCGCTTCGTCGAGCCAGTCGGCGAAGTGCGCGATCATGTGAAGCAACACCTCGTCGCAATCAGAAATCAGCAGCGGCCGGTTCATTGCTCGATTGCTCCGCGGTCTAGTGCGATTCGCGCGTCGACCAATTGGGCCGGTCGGGCACCAATGGCGTCGGCGACAGCGACCAGGTCGGGCTCGTGATCCTCGAGGAAGCGAAGCACCGCCGAGAGAAGCTCCGGATCCCCAACACGCTCGCGAAGCTCCGCGGGACCGATTCCAGTGAGCGCCAGCAGTCGCTCCGCGCGGTGCTGATGCGAAAGCGTCGCGGCAAGCGCGGCCAGTGCAACTGTCTGAGCATCGCCGATGTTTGGCGTTGTGCGGTTCATCGCCTATCAGCGCGCGGTGGCGAATTGGAGCAAGTGAATTTGGCCAAGATCCTGATTGTCGAGGACAATGCGTTGAACATCAAGCTTTTCTGCGACCTGTTGTCGGCGCACGGCCATGACGCGCAAGCAATCACCGACAGCCGCGAGGCGGTCGGCGCGGCGCGAGCGTTCGAACCCGATCTGGTGATTACCGACATCCAGTTGCCATACATTAGCGGGCTAGAATTGATCGAGCTTCTGAAAGGAGATTCCGAACTGGCCCACGTTCCGATTATGGCAGTCACCGCTTATGCCGCAAGCGGGGACGAGGAACGTTTCCGCGCCGCCGGAGCCCAAGCCTATGTCTCGAAACCGATTTCGGTCGCGCGCTTCGTCGAATCGGTGACCGAATTACTCGAATCCGCGGGAGTTAGCGGCAGCGCGGGACCAGCCGAGCGAGGCGAATCGTCTCCGGCTTAGCTGCCCCGTTACTTAATCTTGGCTTCCTTGAACTCGACGTGCTTGCGCACGACCGGATCATATTTGCGGAACGACATCTTTTCGGTCTGATTGCGCGGATTCTTCTTGGTGACATAGAAAAAGCCGGTGTCGGCGGAGCTGACAAGCTTGATCTTGATGGTTGCCGGCTTGGCCATCGCGCGAATCCCGAATTTGTAAAAAAGGAAAAGAGCGGCCCAACAAAGCGCCACCCGAGGCGCGCTCAATGACCCTGAGTCGGCATTTTGTCAAGAAGAGCCGATAGTTTGACGGCCTGTTAACCCTTTTCGCCGCACAGTTTCGGCGAGGGAGCATCAGGCGATGGCGGACGACCGACTGAACGAAGTGCAAAGCCAGTTGGGCGAGCGGATCGCCGAGCTACAGGCGCGGATGCCGCGGCTCAGCGGGCCGGCAATCCACCAGCGGATGGTCGCGATCCGAGCCCTTGCCGCCGAACATGGACTGGTCGCTCTCGAGGGACTCGCCGACTGCTCGGCTCATCGGGCGATGCGCCCGGGTCACCGGATCGCGACACGCAGTTGCCTCGAGCATATGGACGAGGCGATCGCCAGCACCTCGCCAGCCGATCGAACCACCATTCTCGCCGCGATCGCGGTTCGGTTGCATTAGCTGGACGCATCCACTGGCCGCTTCGCGCATTAAAGGAGAATGCGCGGATTCTCCCAACTACTCGACAACCTCGTCTACACGCGCTCGCGCAATACCAAGCTCTCACTGATCGGCGAATATCTCAAAACTACCCCGGATCCGGATCGCGGAATCGCGCTCGCCGCGCTGACTGGGACGCTCGCCATACCCACGGTCAAACCGAGCGCAATACGAGTGCTGGCCGAGGAACGGATCGATCCGGTGCTGCTGCGGATGAGCCGCGACTATGTCGGCGACATGGCTGAAACCGTGTCGCTGTTATGGCCGGTGCCCGAAGGCGAGCCGCCCGACGTCGATGACGGGACGATCCGAATCGCCGACGCGGTCGACCGGTTGCGGAGCGCGAGCCGCGCCGAGGCCCCTCGCGAAGTCGCGCGGATGCTCGATCATCTCGACTCCTCGGGTCGGTTCGCCTTGCTCAAGCTCGCCACCGGGGCATTGCGCGTCGGAATTTCCGCGCGTCTCGCAAAGAAGGCGCTAGCCGACGCCTTCGCGCTCGAAGTCGAGCAGGTCGAAGAGGTATGGCATGGCCTGAAGCCGCCCTTCGCCGAATTGTTCGCATGGGGCGAGGGCCGCGCCGGCCAGCCGCTGATGCGCGACGTGCCGGTGTTTCGCCCGTTCATGCTCGCCACCGCATTGGACGAGCTCAAGCTCGATCTCGGGGAATATGCCGCCGAATGGAAATGGGACGGGATTCGGATTCAATTGGTTCATGCGGGCGGCAACACCCGGCTTTACAGCCGCACCGGGGACGATATTTCGGCGAGCTTTCCCGATGTCGCCGCAGCCTTCGCCACGCCCGGAGTGCTGGACGGCGAACTGCTCGTGAGGGGGAACGCCCAAGGCGCCATCGAGCATGGCGGCGCTGCGGCGAGCTTCAACGCGCTCCAGCAGCGGCTTGGCCGTAAGGCCGTCTCGGCCAAGGTCCAAGGCGAGTTTCCCGCGTTCGTGCGGCTTTACGACATATTGTTCGACGGCGAGGAGGATTTACGCGAGCTGGGATGGACCGAGCGGCGAGCGCGTCTCGAAACGTTCAGTTCCCGACTCGACCCCAACCGCTTCGACCTGTCGCAGCTGATTGAGGCGTCCGACTTCGACAAGCTCGGCGAAATCCGCGCCGGCTCGCGCGATGCGGCGATCGAAGGGATTATGCTCAAGCGCCGCGACAGCCCCTATGTCGCCGGACGCCGGGTCGGCCACTGGTACAAATGGAAGCGCGACCCGCTGACCGCCGATTGCGTATTGATGTATGCCCAACGCGGGTCGGGCAAACGCTCGAGCTTCTACAGCGATTTCACCTTCGGCGCCTTTGGCGACGACGGCGAACTGCTCCCCGTCGGCAAGGCCTATTTCGGTTTTACCGACGAGGAATTGAAGTGGCTCGATCGCTTCGTCAGGCAGAAGACGCTCAACCGTTTCGGCCCGGTGCGCGAGGTCGAAAAGACGCTCGTTCTCGAAGTCGCGTTCGATTCAATCCACGCGTCGAAGCGGCACAAGTCAGGGCTGGCGATGCGCTTTCCGCGGATCAGCCGGATTCGCACCGACAAGCCCGCCGGGGAAGCCGACCGGATCGCCACCTTGCTCGCCATGGCGACCTAAGCCCCAAAGACAACGCCCGTCCGGCAGCTGGCCGGACGGGCGTTGTCTTTTCGTCGCGCGGCTCATTCTCGCCTTGCGCCATGCAACGCGGAGCGTAATCCTATTGAACCGGGGTCAGATTAACCGCGGCGTGCTTGCCGCGGCGATCGACCTCGAGTTCGAATTCAAGCCGGTCGCCCTCGTTGAGAGTCGGCATTCCGGCGCGTTCGACCGCCGAGATGTGAACAAAGGCATCAGGCTGTCCATCATCGCGCTGGATGAATCCAAAGCCTTTCATCGCGTTGAAGAACTTGACCGTGCCGCTGGCTTTTTCGCCGGTCAACTGCCGTTGCGGGCCACGATCGCCGCCTCCGAAGCTGCCTTCACGGCCTCCTTCGCGAGGAGCGCCGCCACCGCCGGCGCGGTTGATTTCCATCGGCTCGCCCTCGATCTTGAGGTTGGTCGCCGAAACCCGCCCACCACGATCTACCAAAGTGAATTCGAGCGGCTGGCCGTCGGCCAAGTCGGTCAGACCGGCCTGCTCGACTGCTGAGATGTGAACGAATACATCCTCGCCGCCATCGTCGCGAACGACGAAGCCAAAGCCCTTTTGCGGATTGAAGAATTTGACCACGCCCTTGCCTTCGCCGACGACTTGCGGAGGCATTCCGCCGCCGCCGCCGCCGGGAGGACCGCGAAAGCCGCCGCCGCCGCCTCCGTAGCCGCCCCCTCCGCCGCCGCTGCCGCCGCTGCCGCTATTGTATCCCCCGCCGCCGCCGCGATAACCGCCGCCGCCGCCCGGGGGGCCGCCAAAGCCGCCGCGATCACCGTAGCTGCTCCGTTCCGGAGCGAAGCTCTCTTCGCCAAAACCACCATCGCGCTTGTCGCGCCCACGCCCTCCGCGTTCGCCTTTACGCCCTCGATCGAAACCCATGCCCGTCCAAACTTCCCTGTGCCCGATAGTCGAAGAACCAGGGCGCTGGGCTCAAGACGCGCAACCGGTCGTGGCCCGAAGACTCGCGCGCACA
>JBKKAQ010000048.1:0-4802 GCA_046714555.1 Sphingomicrobium sp.
GCGCGGAACCTAGTGGCGCTCGGCGAGCCGAAGCATCTGCCCGCCAAGCGCGGTCAGCCGACGGTTGTAGGCGTAAAGCTGGTCGACCAGATATTCGATCTTGGCGGCGTGGAACTGGACGCTTTCGACTTCGGCGGTGAGCTGTTGCCGAAGCTTCTGATATTTCTTTTCCTCGGCCGCTCCGTGATCGTCGCCGACGCTGAGTGCCGCGAGCCGCGCCGCCTGTAATTTCCCGAACTTCTTGTATAGCGCGGTGATCGAGGCGAATTTCTCGAGCGCGGTCGGCTTGAGCTGCTCCTCCATCTGGGCAAGCGAAAGCGTATTATCCTCGTCCTCGTCCTCGGCCTGCGGAGCGGTGCGCCGCTCGATCAGCCCTTCCTCGTCCTCGTCGGCGACGGGTGCCTCTTCCGGCTCTTCCTCTTGCTTGAACGAAGGACCGGCGTTCTTCTCGCTGATTTCGCCTTCGCCCTCCTCTTCGCCCTCGGTGACCTGCTCGGGTGTCGGACCCTTCGACAGCATCGCTTCGAGGTCGAGGATCTCGCGAAGCTGCATTGTGCCTTCGTTGAGCGCGTTGGACCAGCCGATGATCGCGTTGAAGGTAATCGGGCTTTCGCACAATCCCCAGATCATCGTGTCGCGCCCGGCCTCGATTCTTTTGGCGATCGCGATTTCGCCCTCGCGGCTCAAAAGCTCGACCGCGCCCATTTCGCGCAAGTACATCCGCACCGGGTCGTCGGTCCGGTCGACCGCTTCCTTCTTGACCGCGGCCGCCGGGCGGGGTCCGCCGTCGTCGAGCGGATCAACCTCTTCGTCCTCGACGTCCTTGTCGTCGTCCTCGTCGTCGCTATCGTCATTCTCGACGATGTTAACCCCCATTTCACTGATCGCCGACATCACGTCCTCGATCTGCTCGGACGACATCTGGTCGGGGGGAAGCGCGGCGTTGAGTTCGTCATAAGTGATCACCCCGCGCTTCTTGGCACGGGCGAGCAGTTTCTTGATCGAGGCTTCGTTGAGATCGATCAGCGGCGCATCGCCGCTATCGGCCACTTCGGTTTCAGGTGCTTCGGTTTTTGCCATGTTGCCGTGCCGCTTAGTCGCTGGTCGCCAGGGACGCCAGCCTCTGTGTTGCCTCGTCGCGCGCGGCATGCAGCCGCCGCTGCTCGTCGAACGCGCTCGCGTCGCCCGCCTTGAGCCGCTCGGTGGCCTCGGCAAGCGCCGCCTGGATTTCACCCTCAGCCGCCAACGCCTCGATCGCAACGGTCAGGTCGTGCACTGCGCGGTCCGGATCGCTGTCGCTTCGGGTAAAGGAAAAACCGATTCGGCCAGTGCGCCGCACGTCCTTCAAGGCGGGCGCCGCTCCAACGTCCTGCAATATGGTGTCGAGCCGCTCCCGATCAAGCGCGCCAGCCGTCGCCGCGTCGACCATATGGTCGCGCAGCAGCGCCGCCGGCGGGTCACCGATCGGCAGGCAGGCGAGGGTCTCCGAATGGGTGCTGAGCGCTTGCGGATAATAAGCAAAGCCGGCGATCACCGCTCGAGCCGTCGACCGGTCGATTCCGCCGGCGCCGATCGCTCGAGCGACCTGGCCCATCGGCGACGGGGGAGGGGTGTAGCCACCGCTCCCGGGCTTCCACTTGCCCGGTTTCCAGTCGCGCCGCGCTGTCCGGGGGCGGGCCACCAGGGCATCGAACCGCGCAAGCCATTCCTCGCGATAAAGCGAGCGCACCGACCCGTCGCCGATCGTCCCGGCATGCGCCATCAGCCGCGCCTTCAGCGAAGCGCGCTCCTCGGGCGTGGTCAGCGGCGCCGCCTCGCGCTCATGGCGCCACAATCGCTCGACCAGCGGTTCGGCACTGGCAATCAGCGTCTCAAGCGCGGCGCGTCCCCCGGCGCGGGCTACGTCGTCGGGGTCCTGTCCCTCGGGCAAGGCCACGAAGCGCAAGGTGCGTTCGGCGCCGATCCCCGGCAAGGCCCGCAATGCCGCTCGAATCGCCGCCTTTTGCCCGGCGCCATCGCCGTCGAAACAGAGGATCGGCGCCGGATCGAGCCGCCACAGCGCCTCCAATTGGCCTTCGGTCAGTGCTGTACCAAGCGGCGCGACGACTTCGCCGATTCCCGCGCCCTCGAGCGCGATCGCGTCCATGTAGCCCTCGACCACCACCACCCGCCGGGCGCTTCGGCTCGCCGGGGACGCGCGGTCGAGGTTGTAGAGCGTCCGTCCCTTGTCGAACAAGGACGTCTCGGGCGAATTGAGATATTTGGGCTCGCCTTCCCCCAAAATCCGCCCGCCGAACGCGATTACCCGGCCGCGCGCGTCGCGGATCGGGAACATCAGCCGCCCGCGAAACCGGTCATAGGTCTCGCCGCCATCGTCGGGCCGGATCAGCATTCCCGTTTCGACCAGCCGGTCGTCGCCCCAATCGGCAAGCGCCGCCTTCAACCGCGATCGCCCGGCAGGCGCCAGGCCAAGCCCGAACCGCTCGATCGCGCCGCGTTCGATCCCGCGCTTCGTCAGATAGTCGCGTGCCGCCCCGCCATCCGTTCCCTGCAACTGCTCGGCAAACCAGCGCTGCGCCGCCGCCATGACGTCAATCAGCCCGGCGTTCTGTTCAAGGCGTTCCCTCGCTCGCGGATCGGACGCGGGAACTTCCATCCCCGCCTTTCCGGCAAGCTCCTTGACCGCATCGATGAACGCCAGGCCGCGCTGGTCGGTGAGAAAGCGGATCGCATCGCCATGCGCCCCGCAGCCGAAGCAATGGTAGAAGCCCTTCTCGTCGTTGACCGTGAAGCTCGGCGTCTTTTCCTGGTGGAACGGGCAGCACGCCTTCCACTCGCGCCCGGCACGCGTCAGCTTCACCGCCGGTGCGATCACCCCCGAAAGCAGGGTGCGGGCACGAAGCTCGTCGAGGAACTGAACGGACAGGCTCACGGGGTGAGCCTTTCAAGTGAAGTGGGGGAGAGGGTCACCTGCGCATTATATCATGCCTTGCCCGATAAGCGCGCACGGTGGCAACAGCCATCGATCCACGACATACTTGCCAGCGATTGCCGGATGCCTAGAGTGCGACCGCGCCCGCGCGTGTTGCTCAAAGCGTAATTCCTACCAGCCAGGAGCCGACTCATGAACACCCTGTCGACCTTGATCGCACTGGCCGTGATCGCCACCACCACCGCCTGCCAAAAACCAGCCGCGCCAGCGGCCGAGGCGAACGCGGTTGCCCCCATCACCGAAGCTGAAGCCGCCACGCTTGCGGACCGCATGGTCGCCGTCTGGGAATCCGCCGACGCCGCGAAGATCAAGGCGCTTTACGCACCGGGCGTGGTGGCATTCGATTACGCCATCGGAGGCCTGCCCGCCGATCGCGTCGAATTCGACAAGCGGCAGGACGCATTCGCCGCGTTCAAGATCGACAAGGAAGAACAACTTGAACGGCAAATCCAGATCCTCGATGCCGACACCTTCATCGTTAGCGGGACGTGGCGCGGAAGCAGCACGGCCATCCCCGCCAACAATGGCGACGTGCGCTGCACCGATGTATTTCAGAAAACCGACGGCAACTGGTCGATCGTCAACGAACATTGCTCGGTGGTGCCCAAGTCGGCCTGAGCCGCCGCGAGGGACCTCGCTCAGGTCAGCGCGGCTTTCACCAGCGCGCTGGCCTTGGCGGGTTCGATCGAGGTGGCGTGGCGTGATTTCACTTCGGCCATCACTTTTCCCATGTCTTTCATGCTCGACGCGCCCACCTCGGCGATGATCGCGGCAATCGCGGCCTTGGCCTCGTCCTCGCCCATCTGCTGCGGAAGGAAGCGCTCGATCACCGCGATCTCGGCTTCCTCGGCCTCGGCAAGCTCGGGACGCCCGCCCTGGCGGTACAGCGCGACCGATTCGCAGCGCTGCTTGACCATTTTCTGCATCACTTCGGTAAGCAGCAAATCGTCGTCCGCCGGAGCGGTCGCGGTGCGCAATTCGATATCGCGGTTCTTGACCGCCGACTGGATCATCCGGATGGTCGCGGTGCCGGCCTTGTCGCCGCCTTTCATCGCCGCGATCAGCGCCGCCTTCAATTCGTCGCGAATCATCCCGCCCTCATTTCTTCTCGTCCGGAAAACCCCACCGTAGCCCGCGCCTGGGCGGTTTTACAGCGTTGACCTGATGCCCTCATGTCCCTAGCGACCATCGCTTAGCGACATCGCTGCGTTCAATCCCGGAAAAGGCCCCATCCGCCGATGGCCGAAGCTCGACCCACGCCTGCGCCCCAGCCCGAAGGGGCGACCGGAGTCGTGGTGTTCGCCGACGGCCGAGTGGCATGGGGCCGCGGCTTCGGCGCGGAAGGCCAGGCGGTCGGCGAGCTTTGCTTCAACACCGCGATGACCGGTTATCAGGAAGTGATGACCGACCCGAGCTACGCGCGTCAGGTCGTCGCCTTCACCTTCCCCCACATCGGCAATGTCGGCGCTAATCCCGACGACATCGAGGCGACCGACCCGCACGCCTTGGGCTGCCTCGTCCGCGAAGCGGTGACCTCGCCGTCCAATTTCCGCTCGACGAGCGATTTTCCGACCTGGATGGCGAACAATGGCCGGATCGGCATTTCCGGCCTCGACACCCGTGCCTTGACCCGCCTGGTCCGCCGCGAAGGCCCTCCGACGATCGCCTTCGCCCATGATGCGTCAGGAAATTTCGACCTCGAAGCGCTCCGCAAGAGCGCCGCCGACTGGCCCGGGCTCGAAGGCATGGATCTCGCCGCGGAGGTCAGCCGCACCCAGCTTGAGAATTGGTCGGGAGGTAAATGGGCGCT
>JBKKAQ010000049.1:0-8272 GCA_046714555.1 Sphingomicrobium sp.
CTGGGGAAGCGTCCGCGCCTCGCTTTCGACCGCGCCGGTCAGCGGGTAGCAGCCGAGCGTGCGGAAGCGCACCGAGCGCTGGACCGGAACCTCGCCCTCGCGCAGCCGGAAGCGATCGTCGTCGACCATCAGGATCAGCCCGTCGCGCTCTACCGTCGGGCGCGGCGCGGCGAGATAGAGCGGGACAATCTGGATGTTCTGGGCATAGATATATTGCCAGATGTCGAGCTCGGTCCAATTGGACAAGGGGAACACCCGGATGGTTTCGCCCTTGGCCTTAAGCGCATTGTAGAGCGACCAGAGTTCGGGGCGCTGGTTCTTGGGGTCCCAGCGGTGATGCGCCGAGCGGAAGCTGAAGATGCGCTCCTTGGCTCGGCTTTTCTCCTCGTCGCGGCGGGCGCCGCCGAACGCGGCGTCGAAGCCGTGCTGGTCGAGCGCCTGGCGAAGTCCTTCGGTCTTCCACAGATCGGTGTGCAGGCTGCCATGATCAAACGGGTTGATCCCGCGCGCCTCGGCGTCGGGATTGCGATGGACGATCAACTCCATCCCGCTGTCGCGCGCCGTGGTATCACGAAGCGCGTACATGTCGCGGAACTTCCAGGTCGTGTCGACGTGGAGCAATGGAAAGGGCGGAGGGGCGGGGAAGAAGGCCTTCTTCGCGAGATGCAACATCACCGCGCTGTCCTTGCCGATCGAATAGAGCATCACCGGATGCTCGGTCTCGGCGACCACTTCGCGGATGATGTGGATGCTTTCGGCCTCGAGTTGCTCGAGGTGGGTCAGCCCGGTGTCGGTGAAGCTTGCCGGCGCGTTCATTGATCGGCTCCCGCGAGCTTGAATGGAATGACGAGGGTGGCCGCGAGGTCGCGCTCGCGAGCTACCTTGCCGATGATCACCGTCACCGGGGCACCCTCGGGCAGGGTTTCGGCCAGCCCGGCAATGTCGGCGATGGTGCCTCCGACATGCGCCTGAGTGGCAAGCGTCGCCGAGGCGACCGCGACCGCCGGAGTGTCGGGATCAAGCCCGGCGGCGATCGCCGATTGCGCGAACAAGGCAAGCGTGGCGCGGGGCATGTAGACGATCGTCGTCACGGCGCGATCGGCGATCGCCGGCCAGTCGATGTCGGCGGGCAATTTGCCGTCGGTGCCATGGCCGGTGACGAACTGGATTCGCCGGGCCTGCTTGCGCTCGGTCAGCGAGAAGCCGAGCGCCGCCGCCGCCCCTTGCGCCGCCGATATTCCCGGCACGATCGTGACCGCGATCCCGGCGGCGTTGCATGCGTCGATTTCCTCGGTCGCCCGGCCGAACACCAGCGGATCGCCGCCCTTCAGCCGGACGACATGGTCCCCGGCGAGAGCGAGCGAGACCATCTGCGCATTGATGTCGTCCTGCCGGCACGAGGGGCCGCGCCCGGCCTTGCCGACCGCCACCCTGCGCGCCTCGCGACGGGCAAGCTCGAGCACGCCGGGCCCGACCAGATCGTCATAGAGGATTACCGTCGCCGATTGCAGCGCGCGCACCGCTTTCAACGTCAGCAACTCGGGATCGCCCGGACCGGCGCCGACCAGCGTCACCCGGCCCAGGCGTTGTTGTGGATCGGCGGATTCGAACAATCGGTCGCGGTCGGCGTCGTTGGGGGTGTGCTCGGGGTCGTCCCAGGCGCGTTCGACAAACCGCTCCCAAAACCGGCGCCGTTCCTCGAAGCTGTGAATTTTCTGCTTGAGCAGTGGGCGCCATCGATGCGCCGCTTTAGCCCAGGCCGACAGGCCGAGCGGAAGAACGCTCTCGATCCGCGCTCGGATCGACTGGCCGAGCATCGGCGCAGCGCCGTCGGTCGAGATCGCGAGCACCACAGGCGAGCGGTTGACGATCGTCGGGAACTGGACGTCGCACAGATCGGTCTGGTCGATGACGTTGACCGGTGCTCCCGCCGCCCGGGCAGCGGCGACGAAGCGCAGGCCTTCCTCGCGGTCGGCGGGCGCGCCGACGGCGAGCGCGGCCTCGGTAAGGTCGGCGGCAAGCCAGGAGCGCGCGAGTACCGTGACCGATCCGCCCGGCGGTTGACTGGCAAGCGCGTCAAATTTCTCCGCCCCGGGGGCGTCGCTGGCAAGGACCAGCACATCGGCGCCCGCCGCGGCAAGCAATTCGGCCTTCCACAGCGCTCCGTCCGAGCTTCCGGCGACTACCGCCTTGCGCCCCGCGATCCGGTGAAACAGGGGCAGGTTGGCGAGCGGAGCGATGCGCGCAGGGGCGGGCGCGGGAATTCGCTCGGCCGGGCTCTTGGCGGATGCTCGGGTCACGCGGCTTTCATCCGGGCGAGCTTGCCGTCGGCATCGACGTGGAGCCCGCATTCGGGGCTCTGGTCATTTTCCCACCACCAGCGCCCGGCGCGCTCGGGCTCGCCGGGGGCGACCGCTCGGGTGCACGGCTGGCAGCCGATCGACAGGAATCCGTCGGCATGAAGCGAATTGACCGGAACGCCCTCGAGCGTGCAGAAATTGGCGACCTGTTCGCGGCTCCAGTCGAACAAGGGCGCGAACTTGAGCAAGCCGCGCGATTCATCCCAGCTTTCCAGTTCGACCGCTCCGCGCCCGCCCGACTGGTCGGCGCGAAGCCCGGTGACCCATGCCTCGGCGCCCGCGAGCGCTCGATTGAGCGGCTCGACCTTGCGCACTCCGCAGCAGGCGAGGCGCGCGTCCTTCGAATGATAGAAGCCGTTGATCCCCGATTGAGCGATCATCGCGTTGAGCGCGGCCTGTTCGGGATGGAATGAGGCGATGCGAAGGCCATATTTGCGCTCGGTTTCCTCCCACAATGCGTAGGTCGACGGAAACATCCGGCCGGTGTCGAGCGTCGCCAGCTCGATATCGAGCTTTCGCTCGGCGATGAAATGCGTGATCGCCTGGTCTTCGATCCCGAAGCTGGTGGTAAAGACGATCCGCCCGGCCACGCGCGAGCGCAACGCGGCGAGGCGCTCACCTGGATTGACCGGGAGGGTTTCGGCCAGCATGCCGGTCATGCCCCGAACGACGAGGCAAAAGGGGAGGTCGAGCGCGGCACGCTCCCCAAATTTCCCTTGTTCGTCCCTTTGGGCATGAAAACTCCGGGCATGAAAACTCCAGGGCGTGAAAACTAGACAATTAATCTAATCGGTGAGCAATGCAGCAGGTTCGAGGGTCAATCGAAACTGGGCTGCATGGTGCGGCTACGGCCTAGATATCCTCGCAAAACCGCGATTTCAATGGCAGTGCAGAAGAAGGCGCTATTCTTGCGCCGCGGGGACGCTTATTAGAAGATCATACTCATTTGAGGGAATAAGTGAGAATGGATGCCGTTGATCTCAAAATACTCGCGATCCTCCAGGAGGATTCGACCGTGTCGGTTGGCGAGATCGCGAAACGCGTCGGCCTGTCGCAAACCCCGTGCTGGAGGCGGATTCAGCGGCTTGAGGACAGCGGGGTGATCCGGCGGCGGGTGGCATTGCTCGACCCCCATGCGATCGGGTTGGGATTGACCGTGTTTGTCGAGATCGAAACCGGGGACCATTCAAAGCAATGGCTCGACCGCTTCGCCGATACGCTGCTTGGCATGCCCGAAGTGATGGAGGTGCATCGAATGGCCGGAGACGTCGATTATCTGCTTCGGGTCGCCGCCGCCGACATGGCCGCGTTCGATCTGTTCTATCGCAAGCTGATCGCGCTGTTGCCGATGAAGAACGTCACTTCGCGTTTTGCGATGGAGCAGGTCAAGGGGACCACCGCTTTCCCGCTTCCAGCCGAAGCACCCAAGACGCGCGGCCGAACGCTGCCTGCGCCGCCGCGCTAACCCGCTTTTTGGGACCCGATCATTCGTGGAACGGCGCGACCTCGACTCGCCGGCCGATCAGGAACGCGTCGGCGACAAGGCGGAAGGGAGCGAGATCGACGTCGCTGGTTCGGCTCGCGATGAGCGCAGCGAAGCGGCGGTAGAGCCGCGCATATTCGGGCTCGTCGCCTACGAGCACCGGCTCGCCGTCGACCGCCATTGTCGCGGCGCCCTGGCCAAGCGTGAGAGTTCCGCTGTCGGTTTCGACAAGGATGTCCCATTGCTGGGGCCCACGCTGGTCGAAATCGAATTCGACCGCGATCGGGGTTTGGCAAGCATCGTTCAGCGCGAGGCTCGCGGCGATCGGCGCGGGCTTGTTCGCGGGGAAGCGCAGCTCGGCCCGGTCGAGCAGCAGCGGCGCGGGGAGCAGGCGAGTAATCACCGACAAGGCGTTGATCCCCGGGTCGAACACGCCGATTCCCGGCTCCCAGATCCACGCCTGGCCGGGGTGCCAGACGCGGACGTCCTCGCGCCAATCGACCGTGACCCGGCGAAGTTTTCTTCCGGCCAGCCACTTTCGTGCGGGCTCGACCGCCGCGGCTTCGCGCGAGTGCCAGGTGGCGTAGAGAATCTTTCCTTCCCTGGCCGCGGCTCCGGCGAATTGCTCGGCCTCGCTGAGGGTCGCGGCGGGAGGCTTTTCGATCATCACGTCGAGGCCGTGGGCGAGCGCCTCGTCGATCACCGCGAGGCGGCCGATCGGGGGGGTGCAGATCGACACCGCATCGACTTCGGGCATCGCCGCGATCATTTGCGAAATGCTGGGGAAAGCCGGGACACCCGAAGGCGCCTTGTGCCGGGTGACCGCTGCAACCAGTTCAAAGTCGGGGTTGGCGGCGATGTGGGGGACATGCTGGTCGCGCGCGATCTTGCCGATCCCGACCAGCGCGATTCGAGTCGCGGTCATGCGCCGCTGTCCGCCCAGGCGGCGATGAAGTCGCGGGCGTTCGCTGCGACTTGGGGGGCGGTCATGCCCGGCGCGTAGAGTGCCGAGCCGAGGCCGAATCCCGAAGCCCCCGCCTTGCGCCATTGGGCGATCATTTGCGGGACGATTCCGCCAACCGGGAGAACGCGAGTGTCGCGGGAAAGAATTGCGCGCATCGCTTTGAGCACCGCCGGGCTGGCGGCCTCGGCCGGGAACAGCTTGAGCGCCGCCGCGCCTGCGTCGAGCGCGGCGAAGGCCTCGCTTGGAGTCGCAATTCCCGGCACCGCGACCAGTCCGCGCTCGACCGCCGCCGCGATGACCCGCGCGTTGGTGTTGGGCGCAATGATGATCGTTCCGCCGGCGCGGGCGACCGCTTCGACCTGGTCGACCTGCAAGACCGTTCCAGCGCCGACCACCGCTCGTCCTTCGAGCCGCCGCGCCAATCGCGCAATGCTGTCGAGCGGATCGGGCGAATTGAGCGGGACCTCGACGATTCCGAAGCCCGCGCCGACCAGCGCCTCGCCAATTGCCTCGACCTCGTCGGGGCGAACCTCGCGGAGGATTGCGACCAAGGGGCAGCGCGCGAAAGCAGAATCGAAATCGGTTCGGGCGGTCATTGGGCAAGATCCCACAATCGAGTGATTCCGGCGACGAACGCCGAATGACTGTCGACCAGTTCGGCCTTGGCGCCAAGCGCTTCGATCGCCGCTAAATAGAGCGCGCCGAGCTCGGGCCCGGCGAGCAAGTAGACGCTGTCATGCTCGCCGACCCGGGCGGCGGCATCGGCGCCGATCAGCAGCCCGCTGGCGAAGGAGGCGGCGTCCTTGTCGTCGGCAAGCCCGAGCAGCCCGCGCGCGCGGATTCCGAACAGGCTTGCGGCGAGGTCGCGCTTGCGGCCCTCCTCGACCCCGGCAAGAAACTCCGGGCCGGGCGCCGCAACGCCGCCGAGCTGACGCGCGAGCAGGCCGTGGTTGCGCAGGAGGGCGAACAATTCGCCGTTCATCGCGGTGGTGAAACGGAGGATCGCGCCGTCTTCGATCACCGTCCATTTGCAATGGGTTCCAGGGTGGCACAGCAGCGCATTCTGTGGGACCAGCCCGGCGGCGGCGGCGCCGAGAAACTGGACCTCCTCGCCGCGCATGACGTCGCCGCGATGGCCGTCGCTCCAGCTCACGCCGGGGACGATCGCGGTGCGGTGATCGACCCGGTGGAGCGCTGCGGCGAGGTCGGTCAGGCGGGCGGGAGCGGGGGCATAGGGCACCGTGTGCCAGCCGATGTTCGACCCGACCATCCCGGCCATCAGCATTGGCAGGTCGCCGACCCGCTCGCGGATTCCGGCGACCTCGGCCTCATATCCGCCGGGCGCGACTCGCGATGCTCCGCGGTCGTCGCGCTCGGTGGCGACGACCGCTCCATCCTCGATCAGGAACACTCGCCGGTTGGTGGTCCCCCAGTCGACCGCGAGGAAGCGCCCGCTCACCGCCAGCTCGCGTCGAGCGCGATGAGGATCAGGAAGACCCCCACCGACTCGATATTGAATCCGCGCGTGGTCGAATTATCCATGTTCGCGGTGAGCGGCTGTTCGATCATCTGTTCCTCTTGGGTACTGGCGGTCGCTGGCAGGGCGGGTTCCGTCCCCTAAAGCGGCGGCGGCGGAAGGCAAAATGTCGCTTGCGTTTAGACCTTGATCACGACCTTGCCGAACGAGGAAGTCGAGGCCTGATAGCGGTAGGCGTCGACCGCCTGGTCGAGTTCGAAGCTGCGGTCGATCACCGGCTTGATCCCGCTTGCGCCGACAGCGGCGTTGAGCCGCTCGGCGCTTCGGACTGGCGGAAGTCCTTCACTCATTGCGCGGTCTTGTGAAAACAGATGGGCGGATCTATTTCTTCGCCCGTTGGTCGAAGGAATTATCCATCTGGCTCACAGCCACTCCCCTCGCTTTGGCTGCAAGCTGAGCGAGGCGCAGGGCGCGTTCCAGATGTGCGACGCGCTCGCCCTTTGAAGAGGACCGGTCGGCGGCGACCAATTCTTGATCACATCGCTGCTCGAAGTCAGATATACTTGCCATTCAATGACGGTACTGAAACGGGTTCGAATTGAAACGGGGCAGATGAGCTTGCACCGAAATGGGACGCCGCGACCGGCAAGAAATTGAAGGTCACAAAGGCGAAAGCACATCGCTGGGCGGCAGACCTGGTGAGGTTCGGGGCAAGCGTCAAGATCGAATGCGGGCCTGTGAAGCCGCCAGGACGCCCAACGGCGCAGCGATGGTCGAACTATGCGGCGCGGGTTCGCTACCGGCCGCACAGGCGCGTTTACGATGCTCGAGGCTTGATTACACTTCTGTCCTTCGAAAAGACGTCAATTCCAGATGCACGGGGCGCGCCTCTCGGCGAAAGCGGCGCGCCCTTCCGCCTTGGTTCAGAATTTATAGCCCACTTCAAACAACCAAGTCCGCGGCTCGCCCGGTACGACGATGTTGAGTCCGAACAGGCTCGCAAAGCCGATGCCGCCGGTATAATATTCCTTGTCGAACGCATTCTTGACGATCGCGGCGACCGAGAAGCCGCCATCGCGTTCCTCGAGCCCGACGCGGAAATTCGCAAGCGAATAGCCCGCAATTTTCGTATTGGGGTTCAAGGACTTGCCGGTCGAGCTGTAATAGTTGGACGTCTGGGCATAGATGTCACCGCGCAGCGTCGCATCGAACCGCCCGCTCACCGGCATTGACGCGTCGGCGTAAAAGGAGCCGGACCATTTCGGTGTATCGGGATAGGTGTCGAAAGTGGCGATGCTCACCCCACCCTCGACTCCCAGCACCGGCACGCGGTTGTCAGTGAAACGGGCGTCGGTATAGTTGAGGCTTCCGCCCAGCTTCAGCCACTTCGCCGGCTCGATAGTGCCGTCCAGCTCAAAGCCCTTGACCTTGGCTTTGGGGACATTGACGGTTACCGCGGCCAGATTTCCGTAAATTGAGACATAGTTTGCCCGCTGCACATCCTTGACCCACATATGGTACAGGGCGAGATTCATTCGCATCGGCATTTCGCCCGCACGACCGCGATATTTCGCGCCAAATTCCACGTCGGTCGCAATTTCGGGCCGGTATTCACCGCCCGAGACGTTAGCGAAACCGGGGGTCGGCGGGGCGTGGAAGTTGAACCCGCCGCTGCGGAAGCTGCGCCGCGTGTTGGCATATAGCAGCAGACTGTCGGTAACCTGATTCTGCAGGCCGAACGTCCAGCTGAGCTTTTTAAACGTGTCCACCTGCGGCGCGATGAACCGCCCGTCCGCGTAGAAAGGCGCGAAGGACGGATTTGTGATGTCAAAAACGTCGATACTATCGCGGACAAACTTTACCCGCTCGGAGGTGTAGCGGAGGCCGGCGGTCAGCTTGAAACCGGCGAGACCGGTGTCGAGCGTGCCCTGGGCATAGCCGGCGATGGCTCTGCTGGTCGTGGTGCCCGCATTGATCAGCACCGGATT
>JBKKAQ010000050.1:0-5914 GCA_046714555.1 Sphingomicrobium sp.
GGCTTGCGTGGCGCAGCGGCCGCCGCACCCGGTTCGCCCCGAGCCGAACCGTCAGCCGATCGATCAGCAGCGCCAGCTCGCGCTCGACCGGGGCCACGCCGATCAGCATGTCCTGCGCCGCATCCAATGGCTCGCACCAGCGCGCGACCAATGCGAATCCGTCGAAGCCATAGCCCGGGTCGAGGGTCGCCGCGCGCTCGCCGAGCAGCCGGACGAGATGCCCCGGATCGCGCGTCGGAAGCGCGGTTTCGGCCTCGACCTCGCCGACCTCGCCGTCGATCCGATAGCCAAGGAAGGCGGTCCGCCGAGCGCCAAGCCGGCGCCGGCCAAGCTCGCTGCACAACAAGGGCGCGAGCCGGGCGAGCGCATTGGCCAATATCGCCGGGTCGGCGACCGGTTCGGCCAGCCGCAGCAGGCTTCGCGGCGGCGGTTCAGCCGGGGTCGCCGACAGCGGCTCGGGGGTTCGCCCAAGCGCGCGGTCGAGCGCGTCGAGCGGATTGTCGGCCTCGCGAAACCGCCGCGCCAGCGAGCGCCGCGGGACCCCGGCCAGATCGCCGATGCTTTTCAGTCCAAGCCGCTCGAGCGTATGAGTCGGACCCGCGGGCAAGCGCAGCGCCGCAACCGGCAACGGAGCAAGCAGCGCAGCCAAATCCCTCCCCCTTCCGCAAGGCAGAGCTTGGCCATAGCGCGCCAGCGCCCATGCCGCCCCGGCGGTCGGCGCGATCGCCACTCGCGCGGTCAGCCCAAGCCCGGCGAAGCGCCGCCTTATATCCTCGGCCAGCCCCGCCTCGCCCCCGAACAGATGCGCCATCCCAGTCGAATCGATCCGCAATCCGTCGCCCCCGTCGATCTCGACCAGGGGCGACCAGCGTCCCGCCCAGCGCGCCAGCGTCACCAGCAGCGCCCGATCCCCCGCCGGGTCGGCGGGCACCGCCATCAGCCCCGGGCTCAAGGCCCGGGCATCGGTCAGCCGTCCGCCGATCCGCGCTCCGCCGTCGAGCGCCGCCTCGGTCGCGGCGGTGACGACCAAGCCATGCGCCGCCTCAATCGCCAGCGCCACCGCGGCGTCAGGCGGAGCGTCGCTCCCCCTCGTCCGCTTCCACCGCTCGATCGCGAGGCGCGGCAACCAGATCGAACCGATCCGCCGTTCGGGCGCCCGGGTCATGCGCCACCGTCCAGCGCCCGGGGGCGAAGCCGCGCGCGCGGAACAGCTCGGCATCCCACGCCGCCGCCCCGGGCGCGCGCGGGTCGAACGCATTGGCCCGCGAGGCCGCGCTCGCCACTCGCCAGCGCATCCGCGCCCCGCTCAGATTGGGGCGCGCTCCAAGCCGCACCAGCCATGCCTCGACTCCGCTTCGCTCGGCGGCGACCGCGAGCCTGCGCGTCGCGGTGAAGTCGACCGCCTTGGGGTCGCCCCACAATTCGCCGATCACTGCCCCGAGCGCGGCGCATCTCAGCCCTTCCTCCATCGCCCACAGCGCGGCGCGGGCATCGCGCGCCTCGACGTGAACGATATCGCCGGCGATTCCCGCGGGCTCGCCAAGCCCGGGAGGATAGAGCCTTCCGGCCTCGAGGATCGCCATTCGCTCCTGCACCCACAGCAACGGCTTTCCCGGCTCGATCCGGGCGAGCAGGAACCCGATCGTCCCGCCGTCGCGCGGGTGATCGGCGAACAGTTCGACCAAAGTCGGGCGCGGGCTCGCGGGAAGGATGAAGCGCTCGCAACGCCCGTCCGGATCGCGCCCGGATGCGACGGTCGGGCCGGGCAGCGGCCGCGCAAGCGCCTCCCCCGCTCCTCCAGCGCGCTCTGTTTCGGCCAGCCGCAGCAGCACGCCCGGACCTTCACCGCCCGAGCGCTGCTCGCCGCCGTCAAGCAGGGAAAAACTTCCAGCCACACGACTCGCGATTCTCATGTTCTACTTTTGTTCTTTTACTGCGAGTCCCCCCGGGGGAGTCAACAGCTCATGCGGTGAACGGCGGCCCGCCTTCGGCCTGGGCGAGGAACCTCCGCACCTCGGCGACCATCCGGCTCAGCGCCGGGCGCCACAAGGCGAAGCCGATATGGTTGGTGTCGATCTCGACCGACTTGTCGACCTCATGATCGAGCCCGCGCGCCGCGCGCGGAGCGACGATCCCGTCCCTGCGCGACCACAAGGCCAGCGTCGGGACCGGTGGCTTGTCCGCGCTTCTCGCGAACGGCGGATGGTCGACATCATGCCCGGCGACTTTCTCATAAAATTCCCGGACATTGGTGTTGGTCTTGAGGTCGCCCGAAAATGGCGACCCCAAGGTAACCACCGCGCGCACCTTGTCGGGATGGATCCGCGCCAGCTCGCGAGCGAACATTCCCCCCAGGCTCCAGCCGACCAGCAGCACCGGGCGCCCGTCGAAGATCGCCTCGAGCCGCTTGCCGAGCATCTCCAAAGTATCGGGCCTCGCGCCAAGGTTGAACCCGAGGTTCCATGGATAAACCCGCCAGCCGCCCTGCGCGAGCGCCCGGCGAAGATCCATCGTCGTCCGGTCGCCGGCAAGAAATCCGGGAAGCACCAGCGCCGGCGGCCCATGTTCGGGACCGCGCGGGCCGAGCGGTCCAAGCCCGGCAAGGCAGCGCGGGAGATGCCAGGCAAGCTCGCCTATGCGGCACCAGCCCGACGGCGCGAGGTCATCGGGATGAACCACGCCGGCACTTCCGGCAGTTTCGATCCGCTCATACTTCATGCCTCCAAAATGGGCTCTTTCCGTTACCGAAACAATAACAGCCCGTCATTTAACGGTAATTTTCCAGGAAGCTGTCGATTTCGCGCACCACCTGGTTCGCGGTCCGCCGCGACACTCCGAACGCCATATGGCTGCACCGGAGCTCGACCGAGGCGTCGCTTTCATGCGCCAATCCGCGCGCCGCGTTCGGCGCGACGATCCCGTCCTGCCTCGACCAGATCGCCAGTGTCGGCACCGGCGGCTTGGCGCAATTGCGTGGGATCGGCGGCGCATCGACCGGGTGCCCGGCGATCCACTCATACAAACGCCAGACATTATTCGCCTTGGGGTCGCCCGAGAATGGCGAGCCGAGCGTGACCACCGCGCGCACCCTGGCCGGCGCCGCCCGGGCCAGCTCGCGCGCGTAAACCCCGCCCAGGCTCCATCCGACCAGCAGCAGCGGGCGCGGATCGTCGATCGCCTCGATCCGCTCGGCCAGCCGCTCGATCGTGTCGGGCCTAGCGCCGAGGTTCCAGCCGAGCCCCCACGGATGCACCCGCCACCCGCCCGCGGCGAGCGCGCGGCGCAATTCCATTGTCGTCCGGTCATTGGCGATGAACCCGGGGATGACCAGCGCCGGCGGTCCGTCGCTCGGCCCGCGCGCCCCCAGATGTCCGAACCCGCGCCACGCCCGCGGGGCCAGCCACGCCCCCTCGGCCAGCCGCTTCCATCCCGGTGGCGGCGCCCCGTCAGGCCTATCGCCGGGCCTCACAAATATTCATCGCCTCCCATCAGTCCCCAAAGCGCCTTGGGCAGGCGCACCCGGCCGTCGCCGGTCTGGTGATTTTCGAGCAAGGGGACGAGGATTCGCGGGCTCGCCAGCGCGGTATTGTTCAATGTGTGGACGAACCGCACCTTGCCATCGCCGTCGCGGTAGCGAAGCATGGCGCGCCGCGCCTGCCAGTCGTGCAAGGTCGAGCAGCTATGCGTTTCGCGATACTTGCCGAGGCTCGGCACCCAGCTTTCGATGTCGTTCATCCGAAATTTGCCGAGCCCCATGTCCCCGGTCGAGGTCTCGATCACCTGATAGGGGATTTCCAATTCGCCGAGCAGCATTTCGGCCTGGGCGAGCAATTGCGCGTGCCATTGGGCCGAAACCGCCTCGTCGGCCTCGCACAGGACATATTGCTCCACCTTGAGGAATTGATGAACTCTCAGCAGCCCGCGGACGTCGCGCCCCGCGCTGCCCGCCTCGCGGCGAAAGCAGGGCGACAGCCCGGCGTAGAGGATGGGCAATTGCGCCGCATCGAGGATTTCGCCCGAATGGAGCGAAGTCAGCGCGATCTCGCCGGTTCCGGCCAGATAGAGCCCGTCGGCGGGGACCGCATAGGCTTCCTCCTCATGGCCCGGGAAATGGCCGGTGCCGACGAACGCCGCCGGGCGCGCCAGCGACGGGACGGTGATCGGAGTGAACCCGGCCTCGGCGATCCTCGTCAGCGCCCAGCCCATCAGCATCGTCTCGAGGATCGCGAGCCGCCCTTTGAGGCAATAGGTCCGCGATCCCGATACCTGGACGATCCGGCTGAGATCGCCCCAGTCGTTCCTCTCGATCAGCGCGACATGGTCCAAGGGCTCGAACTCGAAGGTCGGGACCGCGCCTTCGCTGCGGATGACGACATTGCTTTCCTCATCGGGCCCGACCGGAGCGCCCTCCCACGGGATCGCGGGCAGCCTCAGCATCATCCCCTTGAGCGCGGCCTCCGTGTCGGCGAGCGCCGCCTCGAGCTCGCCCGCGCGCGCTCCAGCCGCCTTGGCCCGGGCGCCGAGCGCCGCGCGTTCCTCGGGCGCGGCGGACTGGAACCCCGCGCTGATCGCGTTGCGCTCCGCCCGAAGCGCCTCGATTCCGCTCTTCGCGGCGCGGACCTCGGCGTCGAGGCTGAGCAGCGCGGCCAGGTCGAGATCGACCCCCTTGGCCGCGATCGCCCGCTCGACCGCGGCCTGTTCGGTGCGGATGAAGTCCATGCTCAACATCACCGGCCAAGTGCGACAAAGCGCCGTCCGAGGCAAGCCGGAGCCGATTGGCTCGCGGTTCGTCTTGTCCTAACAGGCGATCTTTCCCAACCACAGGAGCCTCCATGCCGTCCGGCCTCATTGCACTGCTCGACGATGTCGCTGCACTGACCAAGCTCGCCGCGGCTTCGATCGACGATGTCGGCGCAGCGGTCGGCAAGGCGGGAACCAAGGCCGCCGGGGTGGTGATCGACGACACCGCGGTCACTCCGCGCTATGTCACAGGGCTGACCCCCGACCGCGAGCTTCCGATCATCGGCAAGATCGCGATCGGAAGCCTCAAGAACAAATTGCTGATCCTGCTTCCTGTGGCGATGCTGCTCAGCGCCTTCGCGCCTTGGGCGGTGACCCCCTTGCTGATGCTCGGCGGCGCCTATCTCGCCTTCGAGGCGACCGAAAAGATCGTCGAGGTGATCAGCGGTGACCATCACCACGCCGACAGCCTGGCCGAGGCCGACGAGCCCGCCGAACTCGAGAAACGGCAAGTCGCCGGGGCGATCCGCACCGATTTCATCCTCTCGGCCGAAATCATGGCGATCGCGCGCGCCGAGCTCGATGAGCTGACGCTTGCTACCCAGGCCGGAGCGCTTGCGCTGGTCGGGATCGCGATCACCGCCGCGGTTTATGGGGTGGTCGCGATCATCGTGAAGCTCGACGACATCGGGCTTCACCTCGCCGAGCGCAGCTTTTCCGCGACGCGCTCGATCGGCCGGGCGATGGTCAACGGCGTTCCCATATTATTGTCGGCGCTTTCGACCATCGGCACCGCGGCGATGCTGTGGGTCGGCGGCGGAATTTTGCTCCACGGCCTCGAGGAACTGGGCTTCGAAGCCCTTCCCCACTTCGTTCATGACTCAGCCGAGAAAATTTCCGCCCAAATTGGTATCTTCGGAAGCGCGACCGAATGGCTCGCCAACGCGATCGGCGCGTCGATCGTCGGCCTGGTCGTGGGTGCGCTGGTCATTGTCCTGCTTCGGCTGATCAGGCGCTCGCGCGCCTCGACCCGCGAGGCTCCCCCGGCGGCGGCGTGAATGCGTTGCCGGTGCGGTGCGAAGCGTCCTGTCCATCGGCCGCGTCATACCCGCCCGAGCTTCGACGGCCGGCTAGTTTTGCGCGAGGCGGTCGATCGCTTCGGCGAGCGCGATGT
>JBKKAQ010000051.1:0-16776 GCA_046714555.1 Sphingomicrobium sp.
GGCTACACCGCGACTCGCCACCAGCGCGAGGTCGGCACCGGCTATTTCGACCGGGTGGCGACCGCGATCTCGGGCGAATCCTCGACCACCGCGCTCGCCGAATCGACCGAGGCGGCACAATTCAAGAAGGCCGATACGCAACAGGAAAGGATCCCGGCATGACACAACGCTATTGGGTGATCGGCGGAGATTTCGCCGACCAGGGTTTCGCCAGCCTCGTTCCCGGGACGCAGAAGGTCTCGGGGCCGTTCGCTGATGCGGCTCGCGCCAAGACCGAATGGACCCGGCTGACCTTCCGCGACCGTTGCGGGGCGATGACCCGCTACACCATCGCGGTCGAGGATCTTCGGGCGTGAACCAGACGACGCTGGTTCGTCCCGAAATCCTCGCTGCCCAATCGAACGTCGAGCGCTCCGGAGAAATACTCTCGTCCGGAGCGCTCGGCCTCATCGCCGAGCTTCACCAGCGCTTCGACCAGCGCCGCAAGGCGCTGCTCGAAGATCGCGTGGCACAGCAGGGGCGCTATGATTCAGGGCAGCTTCCCGACTTCGCCGAGGACACGCGCTCGATCCGCGAATCGGATTGGCGCGTCGGCGCGATTCCCGCCGATCTGACCGACCGCCGGGTCGAGATCACCGGCCCGCCGACCCGCAAGATGGTGGTCAACGCGCTCAATTCGGGCGCGAAGGTGTTCATGGCCGACTTCGAGGACGCGACCGCTCCGTCATGGGACAATCTGATCGACGGCCAGCTGGTGCTCAAGGACCGCTGGCAGGGAAAGCTCGACTTCACCGAGGATTCGACCGGCAAGCTTTATGCGCTCGGGGCCGATCCGGCAGTGCTGATCGTCCGCCCGCGCGGGCTTCACCTCGACGAGCGGCATATGACTTTCGACGGAGCTCCCGTCGCCGGGGCGTTCGCCGATTTCGCTCTCTATCTGTGGCATAATGCCGCCGCCGCGATCGCGGCGGGCTCGGGACCCTATTTCTACCTTCCCAAGCTCGAAAGCCGTCAGGAGGCCGCCTTGTGGGCCGACGTCATCGCATTGGCCGAACAAAGGCTCGACCTCGCTCCCGGGACGGTCAAGGTCACCGTGCTGATCGAGACTCTCCCCGCCGCCTTCGCGATGGATGAAATCCTCCACGCGCTGAAGGCCAACATCGTCGCTCTCAACTGCGGCCGGTGGGACTATATTTTCTCGTACATCAAGCGGATCGGTCGAAGCCCCGACCGGCTCACCCCCGACCGAGCGGCAATGACGATGGATCGCGCCTTCCTCGCGGCTTACTCGCTTCGGCTGATCGACACCTGCCATCGCCGCGGGGCGTTCGCGATGGGGGGAATGGCGGCGCAGATCCCGGTCAAGGGAGACGAGGCCGCCAATACGGCCGCGCTCGCCAAGGTCCGCGCCGACAAGCAGCGCGAAGTCGCCAACGGTCATGACGGCACCTGGGTCGCTCATCCCGCTCTGGTCGCGGTCGCCGCGGAGGCCTTCGCCGACGCCGGGCCCAATCAGCTTGACCGCCGCCCCGATCGGGTCCCGGGCCGCGACGAAATGCTCGCACTCCACGACGGCGAGCGGACCGAGCAGGGCGCTCGCGAAGCGATCAGCGTCGCTGTGCAATATCTCGCTGCGTGGATCGGCGGGCGCGGAGCGGTGCCGATCAACAATCTGATGGAAGACGCCGCGACCGCCGAAATCTGCCGCTCGATGCTGTGGCAATGGCTCCATTTCGGGGCAAAGCTGAGCGACGGCCGAAGCTTCGACCGAGCCTTGTTCGACCGCCTTTTCGCAGAGGAAGTGGCGAAGCTTGACGGAACCCCGCAACTCGGCGATGCCGCGCAATTGTTCGAAAAACTGGTGGTCGATGACGCATTCGCCGAATTTCTGACGCTTGGTGCGCTCGACCTGCTAGGCTGATCGCCCGGGGTGGGGGTCAACACCCACGGAGAGGATGCTGCGGCTAACCACCGCCTCCCACCAACCGGGCAGCAAAAAGGGCGCCGCGACAACGATCGCAGCGCCCTTTTTCAATTTTCCAATGACGAGCTACGCCGCTTGGGCGTCGCCCTCTTGCGGAAGCGCGGCCTTGGCCTGCGCGATGATCGCGCTGAACGCCTCGCACTCGTGCATCGCAATGTCGGCGAGGACTTTGCGGTCGAGGTCGATATCGGCAAGCTTCAGCGCGTGGATGAACTGGCCATAGGTCAGCCCCTCGGCGCGCACCGCGGCGTTGATCCGCTGAATCCACAGGGCGCGGAAGCTGCGTTTCTTAACCTTGCGGTCGCGATAGGCATATTGCCCGGCCTTCTCGACCGCTTGGCGAGCGATCCGGATAGTATTCTTGCGACGGCCGTAATAGCCTTTCGCCTGATCGAGGATCCGCTTGTGCTTGGCGCGCGTGGTGACGCCGCGCTTGATTCTTGCCATCTCGCGCTACTCCTAGTTGAGGCCGTAGGGTGCCCAAAGCTTCACCCGGGCGGTATCGGCCACGGCGAGAACTTCGGTGCCGCGGTTCTGGCGGATATATTTGGAATTGTGGCTGATGAGACGGTGGCGCTTTCCGGCGACCCCATGCTTCAACTTGCCGGTAGCGGTGAGCTTGAAGCGTTTCTTGACGCCGCTCTTGGTCTTGAGCTTGGGCATTTTCGTCTCCTTGTGGCGCTTCGAGAGCGCGACGTGTCCAAAACCGCCACGGCAGCCCTAACTGGCCGGGCGATTCGTGATTTCCAACAAACTGGAAAGCGCGGGCGCTATAAGGGCGGCTCGGTACGAAGGCAAGGGAGCGAGTCGCATGGACCACGACAAGCAAGGCCCGAGCGACGGGATCACCGCGCATCTCACCATCCGCGACAATCGCGCCGCCGAAGCGATCGCCTTCTATCGCACGGCGTTCGGCGCCGAGGAAATCGGCCGTCATTTGGACGACGGCGGCCAGCGGATCATGCACGCGCATCTCCGGCTCAATGGCGGCTCGTTGATGCTCAACGACGATTTTCCGGAATTCGCCGGCGGTTCCGCGAGCCCGCCCGGCAGCGTCACTCTCCACCTCCAGGTCGAGGATGCCGACGCCGCCTGGAACCGCGCGCTCGAGGCCGGCGCCACGGAGAGATTCCCGCTCGCCGATCAGTTCTGGGGCGACCGCTACGGCCAGCTCACCGACCCGTGCGGCGTCACCTGGTCGATCGGCGCAGCGCTCGGCGCGCCCGAAGACTAATCGAACAGGCTCGACACGCTCGCTTCGTCGGCGATGCGGCGGATTGCTTCGGCGACCAGCGGAGCGATCGTCAGCCTGCGGATCTTTCCGCCCTTGATGTCGGGTTCCTCGCTATAGATTGAATCGGTCACCACCAGTTCGCTCAGCACCGACCCCGCGACCCGCGCCGCCGCGCCCCCCGACAGCACCCCGTGGCTGCAATAAGCGAACACCTCCTCGGCGCCCTGCTGCTTCAGCGCCGCGGCGGCGTTGCACAGCGTTCCCGCCGAATCGACGATGTCGTCGATCAAAATGCAGCAACGCCCGTCGACGTCGCCGATGATGTTCATCACTTCGGATTCGCCGGCGCGCTCGCGGCGCTTGTCGACGATCGCCAGCGGGGCGTTGTTGAGCCTTTTGGCGAGGCTGCGCGCGCGCACCACTCCGCCGACGTCGGGCGAAACGACCATCAGATTGCGCCCGCCGAAGCGCGCCTGGATATCGGCCGCGACCACCGGTGCGGCGAACAGATTGTCGGTCGGAATGTCGAAGAAGCCCTGGATCTGCCCGGCATGGAGATCGACCGACAGCACCCGGTTGGCGCCCGCGACGGTGATCTGGTTGGCGACCAGCTTGGCGGTGATCGGGGTCCGCGGCCCCGGCTTGCGGTCCTGCCGCGCATAGCCGAAATAGGGCACCACCGCCGTGATCCTTTTGGCCGAGGCGCGCCTCAGCGCGTCGATGCAGATCAGCAATTCCATCAGATTGTCGTTGACCGGATAGCTGGTCGACTGGACCACGAAGACATCCTCGCCGCGGACATTCTCGTTGATCTCGACGAAAATCTCTTCGTCGGCGAAGCGGCGAACGCTCGCCTGTGTCAGCGGAATGTCGAGATAGTCCGCGATCGACTTGGACAGCGGCAGGTTGCTGTTCCCGGCGAGCAATTTCATTTTCTCAATTTCCCCTGGCGATCCTCACGGTTCTTAGTCCGCCCCCGGTTCGGCGCAAGGCCAAGCTTGCCGCTTCAGCCTCGAACGCTAAAGCAAAAGCCGTGACCGCCGCACCGCCCCAGACCCTGACCATCGCGCTCGCCCAGATCAACCAAAGGGTCGGCGACCTCGACGCCAATGCTGCCGCGATCCTCGCGCTTCGTGAACAGGCCGCGGAGGCCGATCTTCTGCTCTGTCCGGAGCTTCAATTGACCGGCTATCCGCCCGAGGATCTGGTGCTCAAGCCCGAATTCGTCCGCCGGACGATGGCCGCGGCCGAGCGGCTGGTCGATTCGACCGCATCCCCCGGCCCGGCCTTGCTGTTCGGGACTTTGATCGCCGAAGGCGGCTCGCTCTACAATGCGATGCTGCTCGCCGACGACGGCCGGATCCTCGGCCGGACGCTCAAGCGCGAGCTTCCCAATTACGGCACCTTCGACGAAAAACGCGTCTTCGCCAGCGGCCCCTTGCCCGAGCCGCTCGACTTTCGCGGGATCAGGATCGGCGTTCCGATTTGCGAGGATATCTGGCTCGAACCGGTCTGTTCGCACCTCGTCGACGCCGGCGCCGAATTGCTGCTGGTTCCCAACGGCAGCCCCTATGAGCTCGACAAGGACGATCTTCGCCAGCGGCTGGTTCGCACCCGGGTGACCGCGACCGGGCTTCCCCTGGTCTATCTCAACCGGGTCGGCGGTCAGGACGAGCTCGCCTTCGACGGCTCGTCATTCATCGTCCATCCGGACGGGGAGCTGGTGGTCCAGATGCCCGACTGGGACGAGGCGCTTCTGCTCACCCGCTGGGCGCGCACCGCCGACGGCTGGCGCTGCTCGACCCGCGCCGCTCACGCACTCGATCCCTACCCCGAAGACATTTACCGCGCGATGATGGTCGCGCTCGGCGATTATGTGAACAGCAACGGCTTTCCCGGGGTGATCCTCGGGCTTTCGGGCGGGATCGACAGCGCGCTGTCGGCGGCGGTCGCGGTCGACGCGCTCGGCCCCGACCGGGTGCGCTGCGTGATGATGCCGTCCAAGTTCACCGGCGGCGAAAGCCTCGACGATGCCGCCGAATGCGCCCGGCTGCTCGGCTGCCGCCATGACGTCATCCCGATCGTCCCCGGAGTTGAGGCGCTCGGCGAGATGCTCGCTCCGGCCTTCGCCGGAACCCAGCCCGGGCTCGCCGAGGAGATTATCCAGGCGCGCCTCAGGATGGTGACGCTGATGGGGCTCAGCAACCGCTTCGGGCACATGCTCCTGACCACCGGTAACAAGAGCGAGATGTCGGTCGGCTATGCCACTCTCAACGGCGACATGGCGGGGGGCTATTCGGTGCTCAAGGACGCCTACAAGACCACGGTGTTCGCACTGTCGCGCTGGCGCAACCGGGTCCGCCCCGACGGAGCGCTCGGCCCCGCGGGCCCGGTGATGCCGGTTCGAGTGATCGACAAGCCACCGAGCGCCGAGCTTCGTCCCAACCAGAAGGACGAGGACAGCCTTCCGCCCTACAGCCTGCTCGACCGTATCCTCGCGGGTCTGGTCGAGGACGAGAAATCGGTCGGCGAGGTCGCCGCTCAGACCGGCGCCGAGATCGCTTTGGTCGCCGACATCGAAGGCAAGTTGCTCCGCGCCGAATATAAGCGCCGCCAGGCCCCCCCCGGGGTCAAGATCGGAAGCCGCAACTTCGGCCGAGACCGCCGCTACCCGATCACCAACGCCTTCCACACCCGCCCGAAATCATGACCGTCGTCACCCGTTTCGCTCCCTCGCCGACCGGGCGGCTGCACGTCGGCAATATCCGGACCGGGCTCCACAATTTCCTCTTCGCGCTGAAGCACGACGGCCGCTTCCTGCTGCGGATCGACGACACCGATAGCGAACGCTCAACCGCCGAGCACGATCAGGCGATCCGCGACGACCTCGACTGGCTCGGGCTTCACCCGGCGCAAATCGTCCGCCAGTCGGACCGCTTCGCGCTCTACGAGGCCGAGTTCGAGCGGCTTCGCGCGTCGGGGCATGTCTATCCCTGTTACGAAACCCCCGAAGAACTCGATCTTCGCCGCAAGATCCTGCTCGGGCGCGGGCTTCCCCCGGTCTACGAGCGCCCTGATGGCGATTCACCCGCTCCTGAAGGACGCTCGCCCCACTGGCGCTTTCGCCTCGACCATGACCAGCCGATTGTCTGGACCGACCTCGTCCGCGGCGATCAGCATTTCGAAGCGAAAAACCTCTCCGACCCGGTGATCCGCCGCGCCGACGGAAGCTGGCTTTACCTGCTCCCCTCGGTGATCGACGATGTGGCGCTGGGGGTCACCCACATCGTTCGCGGCGAGGATCATGTCTCGAACAGCGCGACTCAGTTGCAGATGTTCGAAGCGCTTGACGCCAAGCCGCCACTCCTCGCCCACGAAGCCCTGCTCGTCGCCTCCGAGGGCAAATTGTCCAAGCGTCTGGGGGCGGTCGGGGTCGAGGCGGTCCGCGACGCCGGGCTCGAACCGATCGCCTTGCTGTCGCTTCTCGCCCGGCTCGGTACTTCGCAGCCGATCGAGCCGATCGCTTCGCTCGCCGAGCTCGCCCGAGACTTCGATTTTTCGCATTTCGGCCGCGCCCCTGCGCATTTCGATCTCCACGACGTCGAATTGCTCAACGCCCGTCTGCTCCACGCGCTCGACTTCGACTCGGTCGCGGCCCGCCTTCCTCAAGGCGCGAGCGAGGCCGACTGGCTGCTGCTGCGCGGCAATCTCGAACGGCTGTCCGATTTCGAGCGATGGAGCGCGGTGCTCGAAGGCGATCTCGATCCACCGCCGATGAGCGAAGACAACCGCGCCTTTTGCGGCGAAGCGGCGGGGTTCGCTTCGCGGATCGATTGGAGCGCCGACCCGTGGCACGCGCTCGCCGATGGCCTCAAGGCGTCGACCGGGCGCAAGGGGCGAAGCCTGTTCCACCCGTTGCGGCTCGCGCTCACCGGCCAGGACAGCGGCCCCGAAATGGCCGGGCTGCTCAGGCGAATCGGCCGGTCACTCGCCACCCGGCGGCTCGAAGCCGCGGCGCTCGGGACTGGCAAGGAACCTCCCGCCGTCCTATCTTGACCGCGATGCCCATCCTTCCGCGCCCCTCGAGCCCCCGCGCCGCGCTCGCCGATCTCGCAGCGATCCTCCGCCGGCGGAGCCGCGATCAGCTCGTCGCCGCTGCGCTCGCGATCCTCATCACGATCCTCATCCTGATCATCTTCTTCATCGATTCCTCGATCAACACTGCCCCTCCGCGCACCATCCAATATGTCGAAATCTGGAACGCCAACCGGACCGACGAGGAAATCATCGCCCGGCAGAAAAAGGACCAGGCGGAAATCGAGGCGCGCGCCAAGGCGAGGCAGGAAGATTTCAAGCGGCTCGAGAAAAAACTGGGGATGTGAGCAAGCGGGCGGCGAGCACCGACGAACGGCTGATCGTCGAAGCGATCGCGCTTGGGGAGGCCGCGCGCGGGCGGACCGCTCCCAACCCCAATGTCGGATGCGTCATCGCTTCGCGTCAGGGCAAAATCGTCGGCCGAGGTTCGACTCAGCCAGGCGGGCGACCCCACGCCGAAGCGGTCGCGCTTGCCAAGTCTGGCGAGCGAGCCGCCGGCGCGACCCTTTTTACCAGCCTCGAGCCCTGTGCCCATGCGAGCGAGCGCGGCCCGACCTGCGCGGCGCTGATCGCCTCGGCGGGAATTAGCCGCGTGGTCGCCGCATTGGTCGACCCCGACCCGCGCACCTGCGGTCAGGGGATCGCGTCGCTCCGCAGCGCGGGTATCGAGGTGATTGTCGGCCCCGGCGCCGAAGCCGCAAGCGCCTCGCTCGCCGGCTACCTCACCCGCCTCCGCCTCGGCCGTCCGCGGATCACCCTCAAGCTTGCGCTGTCGATCGACGGCAAGATCGCGCTTCCCTCGGGCGAGAGCAAGTGGATCACCGGCGAGGACGCCCGCGCCCATGTCCATCTCGAACGCGCTCGCTCGGACATGATCCTCGTCGGGCGCGGCACCTACCTCGCCGATGCGCCGCGGCTCGACGTCCGTCTTCCCGGGCTCGAGGATCATTCGCCGCGCCGCGCTTTGTTCACCCGCGGCGCAGCGGTCGTCGGCTGGGAGACCTTGTCGAGTCCTTCGGACGTGTTCGCGCTTGAAGGGGTCAATGATCTTCTTGTCGAGGGCGGATCGGCCACCGCGACCGCCTTCCTCGCCGCCGACCTCATCGACCTTATCCTGATCTACCGCGCGCCAATTCTGGTGGGCGAGGGCAAGTCCTCGCTCGGCTATATCGGTCTCGACGCGATCGCCGGCGCCCACGGCCGCTGGCGCCCCGTAAGCGGCCGGGTGCTTGGCATCGACCGGCTCGAAGCCTACGAGCGCGATCGCACCAGCGAGGCTTAGCGACTGAAATGTTTACCGGGATCATCACCGACATCGGCACCGTCCGCAGCGTCGAGCAGCGCGGCGACCGCCGGCTGGTGATCGACTGCGACTATGATCTGTCGAACGTCGACCTCGGTGCCTCGATCGCCTGCTCGGGCGCCTGCCTGACCCTCGTCGACAAGGGCAAAAGCTGGTTCGCGGTCGACGTCTCGGGCGAAACTCTCAGCCGCACCGTCCCCGGCCGCTGGGACCAGGGGGCCCGAATCAACCTCGAACGCTCGCTTCGGGTCGGCGACGAGCTTGGCGGGCATATCGTCACCGGGCATATCGACGCGGTTGCCGGCGTGATCGAAGCGATCCCCGACGGCGGCTCGCTGATCTTCCGTCTCGCCGCGCCGGGAGCCGTCGGCAAGTCGATCGCCGCCAAGGGCTCGATCACCCTCGACGGGGTTTCGCTGACGGTCAATTCGGTCGAGGACGTCGGCGAGGACACTCGCTTCACCGTCAACCTCATTCCCCATACTGCCGAGCGCACCACCCTCGGCGCGCTCAAGGTCGGCGACCAGGTCAACCTCGAAATCGATATCCTCGCCCGCTACCTCGAACGCATGACCGCGCGCCCCTGACGCTCCTCCCTTCGCTTCCGAGGGCAGGAGGACCGTCATGCTGGATGGAGCCGACGCCTACAATGTGACTCGCCCTCTTTCAATATCACATCACAATGTGATACGGTCTCCCCAATGAGCACGAATCTGATCGAAAGAATCGCCACTCTGGTCGATTCGGGCGAAGCCAGCCGCTCGGGTCTCGCCCGGGCCGCCGGGCTGCACCCCAACAGCCTGCGCAAGCTCGGGGCCCCCGACTGGAACCCGACTGCCGACACCTTGCTCCGGCTCGAACGCGTGCTCGACAGCGAAACCGTCTCGGTGCTGGTCGGCGCCGAAGCGATCATCGACGAAGCTCGCAACGGCCGGATGTTCATCCTCGTCGACGACGACGATCGTGAGAATGAGGGCGATCTGATCATCCCGGCGCAGATGGCGACCCCCGACGCGATCAATTTCATGGCGCGCCACGGCCGCGGGCTGATCTGCCTCGCGCTCGGCAAGGAGCGCGTCGATGCGCTCGCGCTTCAGCCGATGGCGCGGCTCAACAGCAGCCGCCACGAAACCGCCTTCACCGTCTCGATCGAGGCGCGCGAGGGGATCACCACCGGAATCTCGGCCGCGGACCGCGCCCGGACGATCGCGGTCGCGATCGATTCGGCCAACGGCGCCGATGCCCTGGTTTCCCCCGGGCACATTTTTCCTTTGGTCGCCCGCCCGGGCGGAGTGCTGGTCCGCGCCGGTCACACCGAAGCCGCGGTCGATGTCGCCCGGCTCGCCGGGTTGAACCCCTCGGGAGTGATCTGCGAGATCATGCGCGAAGACGGGACGATGGCCCGGCTCGACGATCTGATGATTTTCGCGCGCGATCACGGGCTCAAGATCGGAACTATCCGCGACCTCATCGCCTATCGCCTCAAGAAGGACCATATGGTCGAGCGGGTCGCCGAGACTCGCTTTACCAGCCGCCGCGGCGTTCAATGGGCGGCGCAGGTCTTCCGCGACAAGCCGACCGGGGCCGAGCAGCTGGCCTTGATCAAGGGCCCGATCGATCCGTCAAAGCCGGTGCTGGTGCGGATGCACGGCCTCGACCTGTTCGCCGACGTGCTCGGCGAGCCCGGCGAGCGCACCGGGCTGCTCGACGGAGCGATGGCGATGATCGAGGCCGAGGGTTCGGGAGTGATCGTCGCTCTCCATGCCGCCGAGCGGGGTGCGCTGTCGCGCTCGGCCGACCTTCGCTCAGGCAAGGATGGGGGCGACGGCGCCGGGCTTCGCGATTATGGGGTCGGGGCGCAGATCCTCGCCGCGCTCGGAGTCCATGACATGATCCTCCTCTCCAACACCCGCCACTCGCCGGTCGCGCTCGCCGGCTACGGGCTTGCGATCGTCGAGGAACGCCCCATCGAGCTTGATCGCTGAATGGCCCAGCTGCTGATTGTCGAGGCGCGCTTCTACGCGCATCTCAACGACATGCTCCTCGCCGGGGCGCGCGCCGCGCTCGACGCCGCGGGCCATGGCTACGACACGATCACCGTCCCTGGGGCGCTCGAGCTTCCCGCGGCTCTGGCGCTCGCCGCCGATCATTACGACGCCTTCGTCGCTCTGGGCGTGGTGATCCGCGGCGAAACCTATCATTTCGAAATCGTCGCGGGCGAAAGCGCGCGCGCGTTGATGGCGCTGACCCTCGACGGAATGGCGATCGGCAACGGCATTCTCACCGTCGAGAACGAAGCCCAGGCGATCGTCCGCGCCGACCCCGCGCAAGGCGACAAGGGCGGCGACGCCGCCCGGGCCGCGCTTGCGATGCTCGCCCTGAAAAGTCGCTTCGCCACCTAAGCTCCTTCCCGCGCGAAGCGAGGGGAGGGGACCGCGACGCGAAGCGGCGTGGCAGACGGGAATGGCCGGACCTTGCCCCGCGCTAGTCCAATGCCAGCCACACCTCGTTGCGCCTCAAGGGCCCGGGGATCATCGGCGAATTGTAGAACGCATATTCGGGCTCGCCCTCGGCCTTGTCGCCGTTCCTCGCCAGCCAGCCGCGCAGCCGGTCTTCCTGCTCGGCGAGCAGGCGGTCGCCGGCACGCCCCGAAAAACTCACCACCGCGACCCGCCGAGGCGGAATCTCGATCAGCTCGACGTCCTCGGGCGGGTCGGGAAGCTCGCCGATCGCGCGGCCTTCGGGCATCACGAAGCGGGTTCGCCAGCCGCCCTCGACGTCATCGTCGAACAAGGGCGGATCGGACGCCATCGGGTCGCCCGAATCCTGGATCACCGGAACGCTCATCGGCAAGGCCTCGCCGCTCCGCGACCGCGCGGTGAGATAATCCGAAAGCAGCCGGTAGCTCTCGGTCAGCGCCTCGCTGCGCGGGCCATGGCCGACCGCCTCGGCGACAATCACCGAATCATAGCCGCGAATTTCGAACTCGTCCTCGCTTCGAAGCACTCGGTAATCGGGCTCGTCGGTGGCTTTCTCGCGAAAATAATAAATCGCCGCTCCGCCGACCAGAGCGGCTCCGGCCGCCGCTGCTCCGGCGATCACAGTCTTGCGCATCTCGCCTCTCCTCGATCCTTCAAGCAGGACAACCGGTCAGCCCGAAACCCGTTCCGTCCCCGCCGTCGTCTTCTCGTCCAGTCGCGGATAGTCGGTATAGCCCTCGCCCCCTTGCGAATAGAATGTCGCAACCTCGGCGCGGTTGAGCTCGGCCCCGGCGCGAAGCCGCTCGGGAAGGTCGGGATTGGCAATGAACGCTCGCCCGAAACTGATCGCGTCGGCGACCCCCTGCGCCATCCGCTCGGCCCCGCTGACGGCGTCATAATCGCTGTTGAGAACGATCGCGCCTGGAAACACCGTTCGCATCGAAGGGCTCACCGGCGCAACTTCGGTCGCCCGGAAGGTCGATTGCGGTCCCGGCTCGCGCAATTCGATCCACGCGATCCCGATCCGCGCAAGCTCGGCCGCGGCGGCGGTGAACAGGCCTTGCGGTTCGCTGTCATCGACGCCCTGCATATCGCCGTTGGGGGACAGCCGGATTCCGGTGCGCCCGGCACCGACTTCGCCCGCGACCGCTCTGGTCACCTCGCTCATGAAGCGGATCCGGTGGGCGACCGTCCCACCATAATCGTCGTCGCGGAAATTCGACCCGTCGCGAAGGAATTGGTCGACCAGATAGCCGTTGGCGCCATGGATCTGAACCCCGTCGAACCCCGCCGCAATCGCATTGCGCGCGGCGAGGACATAATCCCCGCTCACCCGTTTGATCTCGTCGCGGCTCAGCGCGCGCGCTTCGACATAGAGCTTCCTGCCGTCATAGCTATGCGCCCTGTGGGGGGCGGTGGTCGCCGACGCCGACACCGGCTGGCCCCCGCCCAGATCGGGATGGACCAGCCGCCCCATGTGCCACAATTGCGCGACGATATGCCCGCCCGCCTTGTGCACCGCCTCGGTCACCGGCTTCCATCCCTCGACCTGCGCTGGGCTCCACAATCCCGGAGCGAACGGCCAGCCAAGGCCCTCGCGGCTGATCCCGGTGGCTTCGCTGATGATCAGCCCGGCGCCGCTCCGCTGGCGATAATATTGCGCCATCAGCGCGGTGGGAACCGCCTCGCGGGTCGCTCGCGCTCGCGTCAGCGGGGCCATGAAGATGCGATTGGGAAGACTCAGCGGTCCGATTCTGATTGGGTCGAACAAGCTTGGCATGGTGTCTCCGTGACCCTTGTTTCAGGGCCGATTTGCGTTCAGCGCGGGACGTAACGATTATGGATGCGGAAACAAGCTCAGGGTGACCCCAAGCGATCTTCGGACCGGCAAGACGCCCCACCGCCTGGCCTTCGCAGCGCTGATCTTCGGCAATGTCGTGCTCGCCTTCGGCCCGTGGCTGGTCCGGCTGGCCGATGTCGGGCCGGTCGCCGCGGGCTTCTGGCGGCTCGCGCTTGCCATCCCCTTGCTCTGGCTCGCCGCGCGCGCGGCACGCCAGCCGCTCGCCTGGCCCGGGACCGCGCTCGGCCTCGCGCTCGGCCTCGCCGCTTTGTTCTTCTCGCTCGACATAGCCGCCTGGCACATCGGCATCCGGCTGACCAAGCTCGGCAACGCTGCTCTGTTCGCCAATTTGTCGAGCTTCGGCTTTGCCGCATGGGGGCTGTGGCTGGTCCGCCGCTGGCCTTCGCCGGTGCAGGCGCTGGCGCTGCTGCTCGCCGCCGCGGGCTGCGCGTTGCTGATGTCGGGAAGCTATGAATTGAGCCCGAAATATTTGCGCGGCGACCTCCTCTCTTTGCTCGCAGGGCTGCTTTACGTCGGCTATCTGATCATCGTCGAGCGGGCCCGCGGAGCGCTCCAGCCGCTCCCGTTGCTGCTTCTGGCGACGATCTTCGGGGCGGCGATGCTTCTGCCGATCGCGCTTGCGCTTGGCGAAAACATCTGGCCGTCCGACTGGGGCCCGCTGCTCGCGCTGGCGATCGGCAGCCAGGTCGTCGGCCAGGGTCTTCTGGTTTATTCGATCGGAACCCTGCCGCCGCTGGTGGTCGGCTTCGCATTGCTTACCCAGCCCGCGATTTCCGCGCTGATCGGCTGGCTCGGCTATGGCGAGCGGCTGACCGCGCTCGACTGGCTCGGCGCCGCCGGAATCGCGCTTGCACTGGCTCTCATCCGCTTGCCCGCGGGGTTGCGCGCCGGGCCGGGGACGCCCAGATTGGCGGGCGATGCCTAGTCCACTCGAAGCCCTGCGCGCCCGTCTCGCGCTCGCCGTCGGCGAGAATGCCGTGTTCGACCGCTGGACCCCCAAGGCGGTCGAAAGCGCCGCCGCACAAGCCGGAATCGATCCCGCTCAGGCGCGTCTCGCAATGCCCGGCGATGCCCCCGGGATGATCGACGCCTATTTCGCTGCGGTCGATCAGGCGATGGCCGGCGCCTTTCCCCCCGACCGGATCGCGGCGATGAAGATCCGCGAACGCATCCGCGCGCTGATCGGGTTCCGCCTCGAAATCATGGCCCCGGCGCGCGAGGCGGTGCGCTCGGCGCTGGCCATCCTCGCAATGCCCAACAATGCCGCGCTTGGCGCTCGGGTCGGCTGGCGAAGCAGCGATTCGATGTGGCGGCTCGCGGGCGACCGCTCGAGCGACTTCAGTTTCTATACCAGGCGCCTGACGCTTGGCGCGGTCTATGCTTCGACCCTGCTTGTCTGGCTCGACGATTCCTCCGAAGGCTTCGCCGAAACCGCGGCTTTCCTCGACCGCCGGATCGACAATGTCATGCGGTTCGAAAAATGGAAGGCGCAAGCGCGCTTGACCCATCGGCCAAGCCTCAGCCGCTTTCTCGGCCGGCTCCGCTACCCGGCGCGCTAACGCGTTTCAAGCTCACGCTATTGATAATCATTCGCACTATGCTATGGCGCGTCTATGCAAGCCTCGCGCATTCCCTCGCTTAAACTTTTTTTCGCCTTGCTGATCGCGACACTGTTCGCGATCAGCCCGGTGCGTGCCGCCACCGCCGACGACGTCCAGATCAGCTGGCGGCTGCTCGATTATGTCGCGGTCGATTATCGCGGGGCGGTTGCCGGGGGCCGAATTGTCAACCCCGCCGAATATCAGGAGATGGTCGAATTCTCCGCTTCGGTCGCTTCCCGGCTCGCCGCGCTCCCGGCCAATCCCGAACGTGCTGGTCTGCTCGAGGAGTCCGCGGCGCTGCGGGCGGCAATTGCCTGGAAGGCCCCTCCCGCCGATATCGCCCGGCGCGCCCGGGCGCTCGCGTCGGGCCTGCTGGCGGCATATCCGGTCCCGCTCGCACCGGCGCGAACCCCCGAGCCCGCCCGCGGAGCAGCGCTCTACAAGGAAAATTGCGTGGCGTGCCACGGCGCCAAGGGTGAGGGCCCAAGCGCCGCCTTCGCCACGCTCGACCCGCCGCCAATCGCCTTTCGTGACCGCGAACGCGCCCGCGAGCGTAGTTTGTTCGGTCTCTACCAGGTCATCTCGCAAGGCCTCGAGGGCACCGCGATGCAAAGCTTCGCCGCCTTTCCCGAGGAGGACCGCTGGGCGCTCGCCTTCCACGCCGGGGGCCTTGCTTTTGGCGACGCCAAGCGCGGCGAGCGCATCTGGCGCGACGAGCCCGCGGTGCGGCGGCTGATCCCCGACATGGCGGCGCTCGCGGCAATCACCCCGGCCGAGCTCGAACGGTCGATCGGCGCCGACCAGGCCGCCGCGGTGATCGCGTTTGTTCGCGCCAATCCCGGCGTGCTGACGACCGAGCGCCCCGGCTCTCTGCAGCTCGCCCGCGACAAGCTGGCGCAAAGTTACCGCGCCTACGCAGCCGGAGACCCGCGTTACGCTCGCGAGCTTGCCCTGTCGGCCTATCTCGACGGCTTCGAACCGGTCGAAGCGGTGCTTGCAACCCGCGACGGCTCTCTGATGATCGAGGTCGAACAGGCGATGGCGGGCTTTCGCACCGCGATCGCGCGTGGCGAGCCCGCCGCTGCGCTTGGCCGGCGCCTCGCCGCGATCGACCCTTTGCTCGACCGCGCCGAGGCCGCGCTCGCGCCCGAGGCGGCGACCAGCCTCTCGACCTTCCTCGGTGCCTTTGCCATCCTCTTGCGCGAAGGGCTTGAAGCTCTGCTGGTAGTGATCGCGATGATCGCTTTCCTGCGCAAGGCTGACAGGCCCGAAGCGCTGGCCTTCGTTCATGGCGGCTGGGTCGCCGCTCTCGCCGCTGGCGGAGTGACCTGGGCGATTGCGACCTATGCGATCGGAATCAGCGGAGCGAGCCGTGAGCTGACCGAGGGCTTCGGCTCGCTGCTTGCCGCACTCATCCTGCTGTCGGTCGGCATCTGGATGCACGGCAAGAGCCAGGCCGACGAATGGCGCCGCTACATCGCCGAAAAAATGCAGGGTGCGTTGTCGCGAGGCTCGGCCTGGTTCCTGTTCGGCCTCGCCTTCATCGTCGTCTATCGCGAAGTGTTCGAAACGATCCTGTTCTATGCCGCGCTGTGGACCGCCGACAATGGCGCGACGATCCTCGCCGGCGCGGCGGCGGCGATCGCGGTGCTCGTTGGGGTCGCGGCGGCGATGCTCCGCTTCAGCCGCACGCTGCCGATCGGACGCTTCATGGCCTATAGCGCGATCCTCGTCGGAATTCTCGCGGTGGTCCTCGCCGGAAAGGGCGTCGGCGCTCTTCAGGAAGCGGGGATGATCCCCGTCACTCCGCTCGCCGGAGTGCCGCGCATCGCCATGCTCGGCCTGTTCCCGACCGCACAGGCGATCGGCGCCCAGCTTGCGACCCTCGCCGCGGTCGCATTCGGCTTCCGCTCGGCCGGCCGGCGCAAGCTCGACCCGCTGCCCGCCGAATAAGCTTCGCCCTGGCCCATGGCATTGGCCGCCGCCATGGCTTAGGGACCTCGGCCTGGATCATTTCAAGGGAAAGCGTCATGGCGGGCGTCAACAAGGTCATTCTGGTTGGAAATCTCGGCGCCGACCCCGAATCGCGCTCGTTCAGCAATGGCGGCGAAGTGGTCAATTTGCGCATCGCGACGAGCGAGACGTGGAAGGACCGCGACGGCAATCGCCAGGAAAAGACCGAATGGCATTCGGTCGCGATCTTCAACGAAAATCTCGG
>JBKKAQ010000052.1:0-25577 GCA_046714555.1 Sphingomicrobium sp.
CTGTTGAGCCGCTAATTTTCCGACATACTCCTTCCGTTTCGCATTGACCCGGCTCGCTTCGCGCGTTTTCGGGAAGGAAGAGTCATGCGCAAACAATTGATAGAGAACGCCGCTTTCGACGTCGCGACCCAGGTTCGTGCGGTCGAGGACAGCATTGAAAACGCCTTGAGCGAACTCGCCGAACTTCAGGGCAAGATGATCCACACCCGCGCGGTCAGCGGGGTCGGTATCGGCACTGGCCATGCCGCCCTCGAGCAGCTTGCCGGAGCGATGATGGGGCTGGTTTCCGCCCGCGGCGGGATTGCCGGCTGCCACGCGGCACTGGTCGACGCAAAGCAAAAGGTTCCGGGGCTTCGCACGGTCTCGTTCGGCGACGCCGACGAATGCCCGCCCAAAACCGGCAGCATCGATCATTTGCGAGTGGTTGCCTGACGAAAACATTGACCGGGTCGCGGGATATCTGCGACCCGGTTGACCAACCTTATGCTCAGCCCGCCCGTCTTCCTCACCTTGCTGGTCGCGATTTGCAGCTATGCGATCCTGCTTGGCCGTTCGGACGAACGCTGGGTCGCCTGGACCTGCCTGTTCGCGACGATCGGCACCACGCTACTTCTCTCGCCGGTGGCAAGGCGCTATTCCTCGTTCGAAGTCGGGGTGTTTTTGGTCGACTTCACGACGTTCCTGGTGTTCGCAACGGTCGCATTGCGCTCAAAACGTTTCTGGCCATTGTGGGTCAGCGGTTTCCAGCTCACCACCAGCCTCGCTCATCTTCTCAAGGCGCTAGACTCGTCCATGATTCCACTCGCTTATGCCGCGGCGGGGCGCTTCTGGGGTTATCCGATCCTGATCATCCTCGCGATCGGCACCTACCGCAGCGCAGCCCGGCACAAGCATTCCCCGATGCCGGTCTGACCGGCTCCATTTCGCCCAGGCCCCGGCTGCGCTAGACCGCCGTAATGGCCACCGTCCCTCCCCAAATCCGCGCCTTGCTCGATGGACTCGACGAATGCGCGCTGCTCGTCGCCGGTCAGCGGATCCAACTCGCCAACTCAGCGGCGCGCGCCCTGCTTGGCGAGCGGATCGAAGGAAGCGACATCCGCCTTGCCATTCGCCATCCCGAAGCCCTCGATCACATTCTTGCGGCCAAGCCCGGCAAGATCGCGCTGGTCGGGCTCGGCGGCGCCGACCGCCCGTGGGAGGTTGCGATCAGGCCGCTCGACGATGGCGCAATCCTCGTCCGGCTGACCGACCGGTCGGCGGCGAGGGCCGCAGAGCGCATGCGAGTCGATTTTGTCGCCAATGCAAGCCATGAATTGCGCACTCCCTTGGCGACGATCATCGGATATGCCGAAACCCTCGAAGAGGAGGGTGAGATCGATAAATCGATCCGCGCCCAGTTCGGTGCGACGATCCACGGCGAAGCCCGGCGCATGCTGCGAATCGTCGAGGATCTGATGAGCCTGTCGCGGATCGAGGCGGACCGCTTTGTCGTCCCCGAAGATCCGATCGCGCTCGACGAAGTGGTGCGAATCGCCGCCGAGAACGCGCGAGCCCTTGCCGGGTCGCGCGGCTGCCGGATCGAAACCGACATCGCTCCCGGCCTCGCGCCGGTCCCGGGCGATTTCGCGCAATTGCTCCAGCTGGTCGACAATCTGGTCGCCAATGCGATCCGCTACGGCTGCGGCGCCAAGGGCTGCGTGGTGAGGATCTGTGCGGGGATCGAAGGCGGGCGCGCGCTGCTCAGCGTTCGCGACACCGGGGACGGAATCGCCGCCGATCATCTGCCGCGGCTGACCGAACGCTTTTACCGGATCGATGCCGCGCGCAGCCGCGATTCGGGCGGAACCGGGCTCGGGCTCGCAATCGTCAAGCACATCGTCGAGAGGCATCGCGGAACGCTCGAGATCAAGAGCGTCCCCGGGCAGGGCACCGAGGTCGCGGTGCGCCTCGCTTTCGTGGCTTGACTCGCCTGCTGTCATAAAAGTGCAACGCAACCGTCACAGGGATCGGCGGACTCGGCGTTAGTAGCTCAGCAGGCGGGCGGCGCGCCCACGATGGAGTTTGCAATGAATAAAGTCATTTTCACGCTGCCTCTGCTAGCCTTGGTCGCTGCCTGCGGCGGAAGCGGCCCGAGCGGGTCGCGAGGCGCGCAATTGAAGGTGGTCGGATCGTCCACCGTCTACCCATTTACCACCTCGGTCGCCGAGGAATTCCAGCGCGCGCGCCCGGGGACCAGCGTGATCGTCGAATCGACCGGGACCGGCGCGGGCATCAAATTATTCTGCTCGGGCGTCGGCGCCGATTTCCCCGACATGGTCAACGCCTCGCGCCCGATCAAGGCGAGCGAATATGCCGATTGCGCCAAATCGGGCGCGAAGAATGTCATCGAGGTCCCGATCGGGATCGACGGCCTCACCTTGATCGAAGCCAAGGACGCCCCGCCGCTCAAGCTGACGGTCAAGGACATCTACGCCGCGATCGCCGCCAATCCGTTCGGCAAGCCCAACACCGCCAAGACCTGGAAGGACGTCAATCCGGCGCTTCCGCCGAGCAAGATCCGGGTGCTCGGTCCGCCGCCGACCTCGGGCACCCGCGACAGTCTCGCCGAACTGATTCTCGAAAAAGGCTGCAACAGCGATCCGGCGATGAAGGCGCTGAAAGACAGCGACAAGGACAAGCACAAGGACTTGTGCACCAAGCTTCGCGAGGACGGAGTCTATGTCGAGGCCGGCGAGAACGACAATCTGCTCGTCCAGAAGGTCGCGGCCGACCCGGGCACGATCGGGGTTCTCGGCTACAGCTTCCTCGAGGAAAACGCCGACAAAATCCGCGCGGTCGAGATCGGCGGAGTATCTCCCACCGAAGCGACCATCGGCGATCTGAGCTATCCCGGCGCGCGCAAGCTGTTCGTCTACGTCAAGGGCGAGCATCTCGCCGCCAAGCCCGCGATCAAGGATTTCGTCGCGGCTTACGCCAAGGCCTGGGGCAAGGGCGGAAGCCTTGAGAAGCGCGGACTGGTGCCGTTCGCCGCAGCCGACGCAGCAAGCGCCGCCGAGCAGGCGGGCACGCTCGCCCCGCTCGATCCCGCCGGCCTCAAATAAGCCTGCGGAACGGCGAGCGCGATGTCGCTCATGATCGCGCTCGTCGCCATCCTCGGCATTGCCTTTGTCGCGGGCTGGTTCGCGCGCTCGCGCGCTCTGGGCCTGCGCAGCGGTGGCGGGCGGCTCAATTCGCTGCCGATCTACCACGGCCTCCATGTGGCGCTGTGGGCGGCGGTTCCGGCGCTGGCGTTCCTCGCGGTCTGGACCCCGATCCAGGGCGAGCTGGTCCAGCGCGCGGTGCTGACAAGCCCGGAGGCGCAATCGCTTCCGTCGTTCGCGATGCAGCGCGATTCGATCCTGATCGAAGCGCGCGAAATCGCCGCGGGCAAGCGCGAGGCCGGGTTCAATCCCGAATCGGCGGCGCTCGTCCCGCGCTTCCGCGCCGCCGAGAATCGCTATTCCAGCATCGGCGGAATGCTTGCGATCTTTCTTGCAATCGCCGGCGCCGCGCTCGCCCTGCGCAAGATCAAGGTCGATTATCGCGCCCGCACCAAGGTCGAACGCTGGGTCATGGGCTTGTTCGTCGGAGCATCGCTGATCGCGATCCTGACTACGCTCGGTATCGTTCTGTCGCTCCTGTTCGAAAGCCTGCGCTTCTTTAACCTCGTCAGCCCGACCGAATTCCTGTTCGGAACCCAATGGAGCCCGCAGACCGCGATCCGCGCCGACCAGGCGGGCTCGTCCGGGGCGTTCGGCTCTGTGCCCTTGTTCTGGGGGACGGTGTTCATCGGCGCGATCATCGCGATGCTCGTCGCCATCCCTCTCGGGTTGATGAGCGCGATCTTTCTGACGCAATATGCCCATGCCCGCGTGCGCGCGTGGATGAAGCCCTTGCTCGAAATCCTCGCCGGAATCCCGACCGTGGTCTACGGCTATTTCGCGGCGCTGACCGTCGCCCCCGCGGTGCGCGATCTGGGGCTTGCGATCGGGATCAGCTCAGCGTCATCGGAAAGCGCGCTCGCCGCAGGGCTGGTGATGGGGATCATGATCATCCCGTTCGTCTCCTCGATGGCCGACGATTCGATCGCCGCGGTTCCGCAGGCGATGCGCGACGGAAGCCTCGCGCTCGGTGCGACCAAGTCGGAAACCATTCGCAAGGTCGTGCTTCCGGCAGCTCTTCCGGGAGTCGTCGGCGGGGTCCTTCTCGCGGTCAGCCGGGCAATCGGCGAAACGATGATCGTGGTGATGGCTGCGGGCCTCGCTGCCAATCTCACCGCCAACCCGTTCGCATCGGTCACTACGGTTACGACCCAGATCGTTCAATTGCTCACCGGCGACCAGGAATTCGACAGCGCCAAGACGCTTGCCGCCTTCGCGCTCGGGCTCTTGCTGTTCCTCATCACCTTGGCGCTCAACCTGATCGCTCTGACCGTCGTCCGGCGCTACCGCGAGGCCTATGAATAAGCCCCCTGTCTCGCGCTGGACCGACGGCTCGATGCATCGGCGGGTGCGGCGGCGCTATGTCTCCGAACGGCGCTTCCGCGCCGCGGGTTTCGCTGCGGTTTCGCTGTCGGCGCTGTTCCTTGCTCTCCTCCTCGCCAACATGATGTGGAAGGGGCTCGGCGGATTCACTCGCACCGAAGCCAAATTGTCGATCGATTTCGCCCGGTCGGACCTGATCATCGACCCCGCCGCGCTTTCGGGCGGCCAGGCGCAAGAAGTGCTCGGCTCGGCCGACCTCGACGGGGTGCTGAGCGCCGCAGCGGTGGCCGCTTATGGTCCCGATGCCGCCGAAATGTTCGGCGCGGGGGCAAGCCGTGCGCTCGGCCGGGCGCTGATCGCCAATCCGGCGCTGCTCCAGCGCAGCGCCAGCTTGTGGCTGCCGGTGGGAAGCAAGCTCGACAGCGCCAATAAAAGCGAGGGCGATGAAATCAACGAGCGGCTGGTCGCCCAGATCGATTCAAAGGACCAGCTTCGGCGCCGTTTTAACAGCGATTTCATGACCGCTTCGGACGCCACTGACCCTTCCGCCGTAGGAGTGTGGGGCGCATTGAAGGGCAGCTTCCTCACCATCATGGTGACCATGCTGCTCGCCTTCCCGATCGGGGTGCTTGCCGCGCTCTACCTCGAGGAATTCGCCCCGCGCAACCGTTGGACCGACCTCATCGAGGTGTCAATCAACAACCTCGCCGCGGTGCCCTCGATCATCTTCGGGCTGCTCGGGCTCGCGGTGTTTCTCAACGTCATGCATCTGCCACGCTCGGCGCCGCTGGTCGGCGGGCTGACGCTTGCGCTGATGACCATGCCGGTGATCGTCATCGCCGGGCGCAACGCGGTCACCGCGGTCCCGCCGTCGATCCGCGACGCCGCGCTTGCCGTCGGCGCTTCGCGGATGCAGGTCGTCTTCCATCATATCCTGCCGCTCGCGCTTCCGGGGATTCTCACCGGGACGATCATCGGAATGGCGCGCGCCTTGGGCGAGACCGCGCCCCTGCTGATGATCGGGATGCGCGCCTTCATCGCCGCTCCCCCCGCCGGGATCACCGATCCGGCGAGCGTGCTTCCGGTGCAAATCTTCCTGTGGTCGGACGAGGTCGATCGCGGCTTCGTCGAGAAGACCTCGACCGCGATCATCGTCCTGCTCGTCTTCATGCTGCTGATGAACGGGCTGGCGATCTATCTCCGCAACCGATTCGAGCAGCGCTGGTAAGGCGATCATGATGATGAAAGAGACCACGCCCTTGACCCCCAATCCGATGCCCTCCGCGGCGGTCGCCGCGAAGGCGCATGACCAGGGACCCCCGACGGCCGAGCCGACGGTCGCGGCGACCACGACCGAAGCTCGCGCGCCTGCGCCAGCCTCCGCGCCCCCGGTTCCTCACCCGGCCGATGCCGCCGAGCACTCGCTCCAGCGCGAACCCAAGATGCGCGCGCGCGATATCCACGTCTATTACGACGGCAAGGAAGCGCTGAAAGGGGTCTCGATCGATATCCACGACGACCGGGTGACCTCCTTCATCGGCCCGTCGGGATGCGGCAAGTCGACCTTCCTTCGCACCTTGAACCGGATGAACGACACGATCCCCTCGGCGCGGGTCACCGGGCTGATCGAGCTCGACGGCGAGGACATTAATTCGCCTGTCATGGACGTCGTGCAACTGCGCGCCCGGGTCGGGATGGTGTTCCAGAAGCCCAACCCCTTCCCCAAGTCGATCTACGAAAATGTCGCCTATGGCCCGCGGATTCATGGCCTCGCCTCGGGCAAGAGTGAAATGGACGCGATCGTCGAGAAATCGCTGCGCCGCGCGGGCTTGTGGGAAGAAGTCAAGGACCGCCTCGCCGAAAGCGGCACCGCATTGTCGGGCGGCCAGCAGCAGCGGCTGTGCATCGCCCGGGCGATCGCGGTCGATCCCGAAGTGATCCTGATGGACGAGCCCTGCTCGGCGCTCGACCCGATCGCCACCGCCAAGATCGAGGAACTGATCCACGACCTGCGCGGGCGCTACGCGATCGCAATTGTCACGCACAATATGCAGCAGGCCGCGCGCGTGTCACAACGCACCGCTTTCTTCCACCTCGGCGAGCTGATCGAATATGGCAAGACCAGCGAGATCTTCACCAACCCGGTCGAACCGCGCACCCAGGATTATATCACCGGCCGCTACGGCTGATCGGAGCGATTGAAATGCAACAGACCAGCGGCCACACAATCAAGGCGTTCGATGAGGACATCGACCGACTTCGGGCGCTCATCAGCCAGATGGGCGGTCTCGCCGAGCACGCCATCCGCGAATCGATGCGCTGCCTCGTCCAGCGTGATCTCGAAGGCGCGCATCGGATCGTCGAGAACGACAAGAAGCTCGATGCGCTCGAGCTCGAGACCGAGCGCCGGGCGGTCCAGCTGATCGCGCTTCGAGCACCGATGGCAGGCGACCTTCGCGATGTCGTCGCGGCGATGAAGATTTCGGGAGTGGTCGAGCGGATCGGCGATTATGCCAAGAACATCGCCAAGCGCGTGCCCCTGCTCGACAATGGCGGAGCGATCGAGCCCTTGTCGCTGCTTCCCGAAATGGCGCGAATCGCGACCGAGATGGTGCACGATGTTCTCAACGCTTTTGTCGAGCGCGACTCCGAGGCGGCGCTTCGGGTGTGCGAGCGCGACCGGGCGGTCGACGATTTCTACAATTCGATTTTCCGAACCCTGCTCACCTTCATGATGGAAAACCCTCATAACATCACCCAGTCGGCGCATTTGCTGTTCATCGCCAAGAACATCGAGCGGGTCGGCGATCATTCCACCAACATCGCCGAGATGGTCTATTACGCCGCGACTGGCCAGCACATGGCCGAGCGCTCGCGCGGCACCAATCCGGTGGTCCCATGAACCTCGCGCATAATCTGGAGAACGGATCGATGAGCGCCAAGCGCCTGCTGCTTGTCGAGGACGACCGCGCGCTCGCCGACCTGATCGGCTTCCATTTCGACCGCGCGGGCTATCAGGTGACCCGCACCGGCGACGGCGAGGAAGCGCTGATCTTGACCGACGAGATCAAGCCCGACCTGATAATCCTCGACTGGATGATCGAGGGGATCAGCGGGATCGAAGTATGCCGCCGCCTCCGCCGCCGCCCGGCCACCGCCAATCTGCCGATCGTCATGCTCACCGCGCGCGGCGAGGAGGACGACCGGGTGCGCGGACTGGAAACCGGCGCGGACGATTATGTCACCAAGCCGTTCAGCCCGAAGGAGCTTGTCGCCCGCGCCGGGGCGGTACTTCGCCGGATTCGCCCCGCGCTGGCCGCCGAGACGCTCGATTATGCCGGGGTCGAAATGGACCTCGCCGCCCACCGCGTCCGCCGCGACGGCAAGAGCATTGCCTTGGGCCCGACCGAGTATCGGCTTTTGCGCCACTTCCTCGAAAATCCCGGGCGGGTGTTCTCGCGCCAGCAATTGCTCGAAACCGTCTGGCCGCACAGCGAGGACATCGAACTGCGCACGGTCGACGTGCACATCCGCCGCTTGCGCATCGCGCTTGGCGAGCATGGCGGGCACGACATCGTCCGCACCGTCCGCTCGGCCGGCTACGCTCTCGACTCGGAGGGCATCGCCTGAGCGGCGACTGCGCTTGCGTTCAACGCCGCGCGCTTGCATCAGCCCGCAATGGCAAAGCACAAGCGAGGCGGACGCGACGGCGGGGGCGGCGGGTGCCCGCGATTCTGGGGCCGCCATGCGGTTGCCGCCGCGCTCGCCAACCCAGATCGGTTGATCACCCGGGTCTGGATCACCCACGAAGCCGCGCCCGAATTCGCTTTTGATCCGGCAACTCCGCTGAGCTTCGCCGATGTCGCCGACCTCGGCCGACTGGTCCCCAACGACGCCCCCCACCAGGGCGTGGTGATCGAAGTCGCTCCATTGGAGGACATCTGGCTCGACGATATTCTCAATTTGGCTGCCGAACGCTCGACCCTAGTCGTCCTCGACCAGGTCACCGATCCGCATAATGTCGGAGCGATCATGCGTTCGGCGGCGGCTTTCGGGGCGATCGGGATTATCACCCAGGACCGTCATTCGCCAAGCGAAGGCGGAGTTCTCGCCAAGGCCGCCTCGGGCGCGCTCGAGCAAGTCCCGTGGGTCCGTGTGGTCAACCTCGCCCGGGCGCTCGAGGAAATTGCCGAAGCCGGCTTCTGGCGGATCGGGCTCGACGGCGCTGCCCATACAGAATTGAAGGACGCGCTCGGGCCGAAGCGGATCGCGCTGGTGTTCGGCGCCGAAGGTCCGGGAATGCGCCACAACACCGCTCAGCATTGCGACGCGCTTGCCCGGCTGCCGATCGGCGACGCGGTCGAAAGCCTCAACGTCTCCAACGCGGCGGCAATCGCGCTTTACGCCGCCGCGGTCGCGTGATGTTCGATCCGGGACGCTCTCCCGCACTGACGAGCGCTGCCGCATGGGTCAACCAAGCGCTTGACGCTGGCGCCGCTCCCCCCGCCCTCGAGCATCAACTCGCTCCCGCGATAAGTCCGCCCATGCCGGCTGGACCATTGGGTAATTATGCTCGACCCCGTCTTGCTCGTTCATAACTAACTGCATCGGCAAATTTGCAATGTTGGATTTAATCTTGTTGGTACTTATTCGAGTCCAGTCGGCTGGGCTGGTCGCGTCCGCGATCAAGGCGGAAGAAGGGGGTTGAGTAGACAATTGCGCATCAGCCGGTTGCGCGCACGTGCGTAGTGCGACTTTAGTGACTTTCGAGAATAGGGCGCCCCAGGCGAAAATCTGTCACATTATTCATGTCGTCACCCTCCTCACCCGACGCATCGCTGCCGCCCGCCAGATTGGCAACGACAAATGGCCTGAGCTTTTATATGCTCACTTACCTTTTTGAGCGGAGATGCCCATGTACCGGACCGATGCCCCTGCCGCTTACTGGCGCGACCAATTGCTCCAGTGGGGCCCGCGCGTCCTGTTCGCGATCCTTATTTTGGTCGCCACCCACTTCATCGCCAAGGCGGTCCAATGGGGGGTGGCGAAGGGAGTCGACCGGATGCCGGTGCTCAAGCGCCACCCGGTCGCCGGAGGCGATTCGGTCGGGCATGAGCTCGGGCGGCTGGCCTATTGGCTGGTGTGGCTGGTCGGGCTGATCGCCGCGCTCCAGCCGCTCGGGCTGTCGAGCGTTCTGACCCCGGTGACCAACCTCACCAACGAAGTGTTCGCGTTCCTCCCCCGGCTGATCGGCGCAGGATTGTTCTTCTTCGCCGGGCTGATCCTCGCTCGGATCGTCCGCCAGGTGATCGAGGCCTTCCTCGGCGCGCTCAATCTCGAAAAGCTGTTCAGCCGCGCCGGGCTGTCGATCGGAACCGCGCCGCTTGAAGTCGATCCGGCGGGGGTCGCGTCGGAAGGCCGCGCCCCGGCGCGAAGCTCGATCGCGCGAGCGGTCGGGGTTACCGTTTCGGCGATCATCATCATCTTCGCTGCGATCGCTGCGCTCCAGATCCTCCAGATTTCGGCGATCAGCGATCCCGCCACCGCGATGCTCAACACCATCGCCACCGCGATCCCCAACGTGCTCGCCGCCTTGATTATCCTCGCCATCGCCTTTTTCATCGGGCGCTGGGTCAAGACCCTGATCGAGACAGTACTCCCGAGCCTCGGGTTCGACGACAGCGTCCGCGCGCTCGGGATCATCCCGGTGACCACCACCCCTTCGCGATTGGTCGGATCGATCGCCATGACCGCGGTGCTGATCGTCGGGATGATGGAGGCGGCGCGCAAGATCGGCGGCGATGCCAGCGCCGCTCTGTTGTTCCAGATTACCGAGCTTGGCGGCAAGGTGATCTTCGGCACCGTGATCATCGTCGCCGGACTGTTCCTCGCGCGGATTATCGCGACCCTCGTTGGCTCGTCGACCGGGGAGTCGGGCTATGCTCGGACGATTGTCAAATATGCCATCATCGCATTGTTCACAGCGATCGGGCTGACCTTCATGGGATTGGCCGACCAGATCGTGATGATGGCCTTCGGTCTGATCCTCGGTTCGGCCGCGATCGCCGCCGCGCTGGCCTTCGGGCTTGGCGGCCGCGACGCCGCCGCGCACCTGCTCGAAGATTGGCAGGATCGCCGCGCCGCGCCCCCGCGCCCCTCGCCCCCCCGCCTCAAACGCCCCGCCCCACCCCCTTCCGAACCCCAGCCGCCATTGGTGTGAGGAAATTTGACAGCTTCGCGGTTATCGACTGGTCGGGACAGGCCGTTGCCCGGCCCAAAGGTCTCGCTGTCGCGCAGGCTTCGGTCGGGCGACGCTCGCCAGTGCTTCTGCGACCCGCTGAAGGTTGGTCGCGTCCGGCAATTCTCGATTGGATCGAGCGGTTGGCCCAAGCCGAAAGCGACATTCTCATTGGGCTTGACCTGTCTCCGGCGCTGCCCTTCGTCGATCGCGGAAGTTACTTTCCGGGGTGGAATAAATCGCCTTCTGATGCGTTCGAACTCTGGTCGCTGGTCGATCGTCTCGCCGCCAATGATGACCATCTCTCAGCCTCGAATTTCCTCGCCGATGGCGAAGTCGGGCGCCATTTTCGCCAATTGAACAATTGTGGCGATCGGTTTGGGTCGGGTCGTGGCCGGCTGCGCGTTTGTGAACTCGGCCAGGCAAGGATGGGCCTTACTCCGCAAAGCTGTTTCAACCTCGTCGGCGCCGCTCAAGTCGGCAAGTCGAGCTTGACGGGCATGCGCCTACTTCATCGCCTCAAAGGGCGCGTTCCCATCTGGCCGTTCGATCCGGTTCCGGCGACCGGACCCGTCATGGTCGAAATCTACACCTCGATCGCCGCCCGCGCCGGGCTCATCCGCAAGGGACGAAGTAAAGTGCGCGACGCCGCTACTCTCGATGAAGTCCTCGCTGCGTTGAATAGCGATCCCCACGCGCCTTTACGCCAATACGACGACCATTCGACCGATGCGATGCTGACCACCGCGTGGCTGCGCAATGTTGCCGACGATCACGCCCTCTGGAACCCCTCCGGCCTCACCCCGGCCATCGCCCGCAGCGAAGGCTGGACCTTCGGCGTGGTTTGACGCATGGGCCTCGCGGTTGCCGGTTTAGCTCAGATGGTAGAGCAGCGGTTTTGTAAACCGAAGGTCGCGGGTTCGATTCCTGCAACCGGCACCGTTCATTAATTTCAAGGTCGCCGTGCTTTTTCACAGCACCTCGAAAAGTCCGGCCGCGCCCATGCCGCCGCCGACGCACATCGTCACGACGACATGCTTGGCGCCGCGGCGCTTGCCCTCGATCAGGGCGTGCCCGACCATTCGCGCCCCCGACATGCCATAAGGATGGCCTATCGAGATCGCACCGCCGTTGACGTTAAGCCGATCGTCGGGGATGCCGAGCCGGTCGCGGCAATAGAGGACCTGCACCGCAAAGGCCTCGTTAAGCTCCCACAGGCCGATGTCGTCCACCGACAGACCGAATGCCTTGAGCAGCTTGGGCACAGCGTAAACCGGGCCGATCCCCATTTCGTCCGGATCGGTCCCGGCGACGGCGATTCCGACATAACGACCCAGCGGGTTGAGCCCACGCGCGGCGGCGAGCGATGCGTCCATCACCACGCAGGCCGATGCGCCATCGGACAGCTGGCTGGCATTTCCGGCGGTGATCACCCCGTCGGGTCCGAGCACTGGTTTGAGCGACGACAAGCCTTCAAGGTTCGTGTCGGCGCGATTGCCTTCGTCCTTGGCGAGCGTGATCTCCTTCATCGAAACCTCGCCGGTTTCCTTATTCTTGACAGCCATCGTCGCTGCGACGCTGACGATTTCGTCGTCGAACGCGCCGGCGTCCTGCGCAGCGGCGGTGCGCTGCTGCGAGCGCAGGGCATATTGGTCCTGCACGTCGCGAGGGATTCCGTAGCGGCTGGCGACGACCTCGGCGGTCTGCAACATCGGCATATAGGCCGACGGCACCATCGCTTCGAGCGCGGGGTCGGGGTCCACGCGAAGCTCCGCCGTCTGAACGAGCGAGACCGATTCGACTCCCCCGGCGACGCACACGTCCATCTTGTCGATGATCACTTGCTTGGCGGCGATCGCGATCGCCATGAGTCCGGAGGCACATTGCCGGTCGATCGATTGGCCCGGTACGGTGACCGGAAGGCCTGCGCGAAGCGCGGCGTTGCGAGCGATCGTATATTGCGAACCCTGTTGTAGCGCCGCGCCTAGAATGACGTCCTCGATCTCGGCGGGATCGACCCCCGAACGTTCAACCGCGGCCCGGATCGCGTGCGCGGCGAGGGTCGGCGCCGGGGTGGCATTGAACGCGCCGCGGTAGGCACGGCCTATCGGAGTGCGGGCGGTGGAAACGATGAGAGCTTCACGCATGTTTGCAGGTCCCTTGAAATGGCAGGCAGGCCGCCTGTCGAAAGTGATCAGTCGTCGAATATTGCAACGGCGCGAGTCCAGCCGGCCGACGCAGCACGGATCTTCACCGGGAAACAGGCGATGGTGTAGCCGTTCGGCGGAAGCGCCTCCAGATTGTGGAGCTTCTCGAGATGGCAATAGCCGATCGAGCGTCCGGCCTTGTGCCCTTCCCAGATCAGCCCAGCATCGCCGGTCTCGAGATAACGCTGCTTGGTATGACTGAACGGCGCGTCCCAGCTCCAGCCGTCGGTTCCGGTCAGCCGCACGCCGCGTTCGAGCAGGTACATCGTAGCTTCATACCCCATGCCGCAACCCGCGCTGACATAGTCGTTTTGCCCATAACGTTTGCCGGCGGAAGTGTTGACGACGACAATCTCGAGCGGCGAAAGGCTGTGCCCGATCCGCTCAAGTTCGGTGGCGACGTCCTCGGCGGTCACGACATAACCGTCGTCGAAATGCGCGAAGTCCAGCTTGACCCCGGGCTGAAAGCACCAGTCCAGCGGAACCTCGTCGATCGTGATCGCCCGCTGGCCATGATCCATCGTCGAGGCGAAATGATAGGGCGCGTCGAGGTGGGTCCCATTATGGGTGATCAGTTCGATCCGCTCGATCGCCCATGCTTCCTCGTCGGGTAGATCCTCCGCCTTCAGCCCAGGGAAGAAATCCATCAGCTCGGGCACCGAAGTCTTGTGATCGATATAGTGGATTTTCGGACGATAGGCCGGCGGGTCGGAAAGGACGTCATTTTCGAGAAAGACGGAGAGATCGACGATTCTTCCTGCCATTGCTAGAAATCCACTCTATCGCCGCCCTTGAGGTCGAGCATCTCGCGCGCTTCGGCCGGGCTTGCGGGTTCGTGCCCCATTTCGCGGAGAATTCGAACAATTTTCGCGACCTGTTGGGCATTGGAGGTCGCAAGCACCCCGCGCTCGATGAACAGGCTGTCTTCGAGCCCGACTCGGACATGACCGCCGAGCAGCGCGGCCTGAGTCAGGAACGGCATCTGGTGGCGGCCGGCGGCGAGCACCGACCACTGATATTCGTCGCGGCCGAACAAGCGGTCGGCGGTCGTCTTCATGAACATCAGATTTTCGAGATCGGGTCCAATTCCGCCGAGGATGCCGAAGATCATCTGGATAAAGAACGGTGGCCTGACGAGCCCGCGATCGACGAAATGGGCGAGATTATAAAGATGGCTTACATCATAGCACTCATGTTCGAATCGCGTCCCGGCGTCACCGAGCGTTTCGAGGATGGTGGCGATGTCGCGGAAGGTATTGCGAAAAATATAGTCGTCAGAATTGACGACATAGGCCTCTTCCCAATCATGCTTCCACCGGGTGATGCGCTTTGCAGCCGGAAAAAAGGCAAAATTCATGCTGCCCATGTTGAGCGAGCACATTTCGGGACGAAAGCGGATAGCCGCGGCCAGGCGGTCGCCCAGCATCATCGTCGCCGAACCGCCGGTGGTGATATTGACGATGGCGTCGGTGCGCTGGCGGATCACTGGCAGGAAGTGGGCGTAGACATCCGGATCGCCGGTCGGAGCGCCGGTTTCGGGAACGCGCGCGTGAAGATGGAGAATCGCGGCACCGGCGAGTGCCGCGTCGATCGCCTGCTCGGAAATTTCCTCGGGCGTCACAGGGAGGGCATCGGACATCGTGGGCGTATGCGCTCCGCCGGTAACGGCACAGGTGACGATGATTTTGCTCATGCCGCTCGCCCGTTGTGTCCGGCGATCCCGAGCAGGTGGCGGTGAAGTCCCAGGCGGTCAGCCGAGATCTGGACACGGGTGACGTTATTGTCTCCGGTATCGAGCAAGCCGGCCAGCCTCAGGATCACGGGTTCGCCGATGCAGGCGCGATCGATATCCTCAAATCCCCCGGCGTAACTTCCGCTGCATTCGCAATGGAAGGCGGCGCGCCCGCCGGCGGAGAACAAGGTCGTCAGGCTGATCCGCGCGGGGGCGACAAGCTCGCCAATGCCAGGACCATCGGCGATGATTTCCTCGACCTTGGTCGAGTCGAGTACGCTCGCGGGCTTTCCGAGCCAGGCCCGGGCAAGGCTTTCGGTCGCCTGATTGGGCGCCAGGCACGGCTGATCCCACGGCGCGAGATGCGGCGGCCTGACCGGGTCGGGGATTCCGGTCTTGAGCTGGCGCTTGCGCGCGAAATAATCCTCTTCGGCCCAGCCGTGACCGAGCCGTCCTTGCTCGATTCGGAACAAAGTAACTCCGCCCCAGGCGGCCGCGCGACCTGGTTGCTTGATCGAGATTCCATGCTCCGTAAACCGCATTGCGACCGCGTCGGGACCGAGGACGACATCATGCACCGTCACGCACAGCCCGGGAAACTGCTCGAGCTGCGCCGCAGTCGCCGGAAGATAGGAGTTGTCGCGGCCATCGAACAGATGACCACCAATCGACAGGCAGTAGCCCGGGTCCATGATGTTCTCGACCTCGGCCACGTCGTGCGAGGTCAGGAAATCGGTGGCGAAGCCACGCAGCAGGCGGGCGGCCGGGCTGATCGAGCCGATCATCGCCCATCCCCTTTTTCACCGCTGCTTCGGGAAAGTTGGGCGTCGAGCTCGCGCAGATCAAGTTTGAGGAGCTTGCCCGAAGCGTTGCGCGGCAACGCCTCGACGAAAGCGACCGAGGTCGGGCATTTATAGCGCGCCAGCCGGTCACGGGTGAACGCGATCAGCTCCGCCTCCGAAGGCGTCGCGTCGCCGCGCGCAACAACATAGGCGCGCGGCGTTTCGCCCCATACGGAATGGGCGACGCCGATCACTGCCACTTCGAGCACGTCCGGGTGGGCCTGGAGCACGTTCTCAAGCTCCGCCGGATAAATATTTTCGCCGCCCGACACAATCATGTCTTTGTAGCGGTCGTGGATATAGACGTAGCCGTCGACATCGCGATAGGCGGCGTCGCCGGTGCAGAGCCATTGTTCGGAAGTGATGGCCGCCGCGGTTTCCTGAGGATTTCGCCAATAGCCGAGCATGTTCATTGCCGAACGAATGCGGATTTCGCCGACTTCGCCGACGGCTACCGAGCTTCCGGTCGCGGGATCGACGAGATCCATCTCCACCCATGGGAGCGGCCGCCCGCACGACCGCAGGCGAGTCGGATTGGGACCGTGCGGATCGTGGTCCTCGGGGGGAAGCGTAATTACGGTGCCCGAGGTTTCAGTCATCCCATAGGCATGGCTGAACCCGCACCCGAACTGGTCCAGAGCGCGCTTCAGGAGCGTCTCGCCGATCGGAGCGGCGCCATAAACCAGCCGTTGGAGCGGCGGGGGAGCGAGCCCCGACTGCTCGACAAAATCGACCAGCCGCTGGATGACGGTCGGAACAAAAAAGGCGTGGGTCACCCCGTGGCGGTTCATCGCGTCAATCACCGCGGGCGGATCAGGTTGCTGAAGCAGCACGGTATGCCCACCCTGGCTCAAAGCCATCATGCCATAACCAATGCCTCCAATGTGGAACAGCGGCATGGCAACAAGGTTGACGCTGTCAGCGGTGAAGCCCCAGGCGTCGCGCGCGGTCAGCGCATTATACGCAAGACCCCGACTGCCGATCATTACGCCCTTGGGCTTGCCCGTGGTTCCCGAGGTATAGAGCAGTAGGACCGCATCGTCGGGTTCGAGGTCGAGGCCCGGAGCGGCGCTGCTCGCCTGGTCGCGCCACCCAGCATACGCCTCCATCTCGATCCGCGGGACGGGTTGCGCTTCCTCAAGCAGCGGCGCCAGCGCGGCCCCGACGAGAATCAGCTTCGGCTGACCGTCGGCGATTATGCCGGCGATCTCGGAAGGAGACAGCCGCCAGTTGAGCGGCATCATCATTGCGCCGGCCTTGGCGCAGCCGAACGCCAGCTCGAAGAAATCGGGCGAGGCATGGGAAAGGATGACGATTCGATCGCCCGGCCCCACCCCGCGTTCGATCAGCGCGTTCGCGACCTGGTTGCTGCGCCTATCAAGATCGCCGAAGCTCTGTGTCTGTTCGCCGAAGGTCAGGCAAGGCGCATCGGCCGCGCGCTCGGCGTGCTGGCGCAAGATCTCGACAAGAGTCAGATCCATGCCGTCCCGCTGTGCCGGCGAATCAACGAAGGCGCGCACTTCACCCTCAATAGCTCTTGGCGAGACCGAGGCTATGCTGGGCGACGTAATTCAGAATCATCTCGCGGCTGACCGGTGCAGTCTTGTGCAGCCGGGCAATGAACCACAGGTCGGCGAGGCCATATTCGAAGGACAGGCCATTGCCGCCATGTACCTGGATCGCCTGATCGAGCGCCTTGAGCGAGGATTCGGCCGCGGAGAATTTCGCCATGTTGGCCGCTTCGGCAGCATCTTCGCCAAGATCGTAGAGCTGGGCCGCGCGCGCCGTCAGAAGCCTTGCCGCCTGAACTCCGACATAGGCCTCGGCGAGCGGGTGGGCGACCCCCTGATGCGCGCCGATCGTGGTCTTCCAGACACTCCGTTCCTTGGCGTATTGCGCCGCCTTCGCGAGTGCGAAGCGCGAGATTCCGTTGTTGATCGCGGCGGCCGATACGCGCTCGGGGTTGAGCCCGACGAACACTTGCCGCAGACCCGCGCCACGCTCTCCGACAAGCGCGTCGCCGGCGAGCTTCACTTCGTCGAAGAACACGGTGAATTGCCGCTCGGGACTGCGCAGGGCGGCATCTATCGGCTGCCATGTAAGCCCAGGTGTGTCGGTCGGAACGACTAGCAGCGAGAGCGAGGAGCGGCCCTCGCCGGCGTCGATGTCGGCGTCGCGCGCGACGACCATGACCGCTTCGGATTCGTCGATCGCCGAAGTCCAGTATTTCGAGCCAGATAGAATCCAGCCGTCACCGTCCTTGCGGACATTGGTCGAAATGCGGTGCGTATTCGAGCCGGCGTCGGGTTCGGTAATTGCGAACGCCATCTTGCGGCTGCCGGTGGCGAGTCCGGGAAGCCACTTGCTCTTGAGCTCGGCAGAGCCGAAACGCTCGATGATCGGCGCGCAGATCGATGCGATGACCAGCTGGAGCATCGGGCAGCCCTGCGCGGCGCATTCCTCAATCACGACATTGAGGTCGGCGAGACCGCCGCCGCTGCCGCCAAATTCCTCAGAGATGTGAACCCCGAGAAACCCGGCCGATCCCAATTCCTCCCACAAAGCCACAGGCTGGGTGCCGTTCGCGACGCATTCCTGAAAATATTTGCGGCCGAACTTGCCGACCAGTTTTCCTACGCTCTCGCGCAGCGCACGATGATGATCGGCGGTGTCGACCAAGGGCGAAAAGAACATGGGTTCGGAAGACATTGTTATAAGTTCCTTTGTTTTATCATTGCGGCCAGGCGAAGAAGCCTTGGCCGGACTTGGCGCCCAGCTTTCCGGCACGCACCATCTGTTCGAGAATCGGTGGAGGCGCGAAGCGCGGCCCATGCGCTGCCTCCAGAGTCCGCGCGATGTCGAGTCGGACATCGAGCCCGACAATATCGCTTAGGCGCAGCGGGCCCACCGGGTGACGGTAGGCGAGCACCGCGGCCCGATCGATGTCCTCCGCGGTTGCGACGCCGCTTTCCAGCATCCGCATCGCTTCGAGCGAGGCGATGAGGTCGAGACGGCTCGTTGCGAAGCCGGGCACGTCGCGCACAGTCAGCGATTCCTTGTCGAGGCTGGCGACGAACCTGCGCGCGACCGCGAGCGCATCTTCGGACGTCTGCTTGCCTTGGACCAGCTCGACGAGCTTGATCGACCACACCGGGTTGAAGAAATGCATTCCGAGGAAGGTCCGCGGGTCGGCCACGGCTTCGGCAAGCCGATCGATCGACAAAGCACTGGTGTTAGTTGCAAGCAGCCGCGGCGAGCGCGCCGAAGCGCGGGTAAGCACATCGAGCTTGAGTTCGAGCCGCTCGGGCACCGATTCGACGATCAAGGGGAGCTCGGCCGGAAGCTCCTCGATCGTTTTCAGCCGACGAATTCGTGTCGCCAGCGCGCGGCCCTGCGTCTCGTCCATCTTGCCGCGGCGGATCGCCGATTCAACCGCGTCGCTGACCGTCTTTTTAAGCGCGTCGACACGGGCATCGTCAGGTTCGACCACCAGCGCCTCGCCGCCGGCCTGGGCAGCGACATAAGCGATACCCACGCCCATCGTCCCGCCGCCAAGAACCGCCACGTCTCGAGTCATATCTCTTTCCATCTCAGCGACCACGCCAGACCGGCGCGCGTTTCTCCCCGAAGGCGCGCGCGCCTTCCTGCGCGTCCTCGGAGCCGATCACCGCTTCGGCCAAGGGGCGCTGGCGATCCCAAATTTCATCGGCGGGCCAGCCCGGCGATTCGCGCATGATGCGTTTGCTGGCAGCAACCGCGAGCGGGGCATTGGCGCTGATCCGGGCGGCAAGCTCGAGCGCTTCGATCAGCGCGTGGCCGGGCGCGACAAGGTGATTGACGAGACCCCATCGCAATCCCTCGACAGCCGACATGCGCTCGCCGGTCAGCACATATTCGAGCGCGATCGCCGCGGGAATGCGTTGTCGCAGCCGGATCAGGCCGCCCGAGCCGGCGACAAGTCCTCGGCTGACCTCGGGAAGCCCGAACGAGGCGTCCTCGGCGGCGACTATGAAGTCGCAGGCGAGCGCCAGTTCGAACCCTCCGGCAAGTGCATAGCCCTCCACTGCGGCGATCAGCGGCTTGTCCGGCGGAGCCTCGGTCACTCCAGCGAAGCCGCGACCTTCGATCTCGGGCCGCTCGCCGTCGAGGAATGCTCTCAGGTCCATGCCCGAACAGAAGCTGCCGCCCTCGCCGGTGATGATCCCGACTCGAAGCTCGGGTCGGCGGTCAAGCTCGTCGAGCGCGGCGACGATCGCGAGCGACACCTCGCGGGTGACCGCGTTGCGCTGTGCCGGCCGATTGATCGTGATGACCAGCGTTGCGCCATGTTGCTCAACAAGGACGGGGTCGGCCATCGTCTCAGCCCGCCGTGCTTGCCAACGGCGGCACTGTCGGCCGCTCGTCCGGATGCGCCCGGATGAGGTGATAATCATCAAGATCGGCGGCTTCGGTCATCGTCCAGACGTCGAGAATCCGAAACGGATTGTTGACGACGATGCGGCCCTTCGAGCTTCGATAATAGCCGTCGACCCCGGGATAGGTCCAGATCATGTGCGCGTGGGTGCTGTCGACCTTGTCATTATAGGCGTCGTGCACCTCTTCGCGAACATCGACCGCAGCGATCTTGCGATCGAACATCTGGGTCAGCAGCGACATGACATAATGCATCTGCCGCTCGAGCACCGAGATCAGGCTGCCGCCATGGCCGAACTGGGTGTTGGGACCGTAAAGACAAAAGAAATTGGGATAGCCGGGAACGACCGTCCCGAGATAGGCGCGCGCATCGTCGCCGTTCCAGTCGACGTGGATGTCGCGGCCACCGATTCCGCGCACCTTCATCGGTGCGAGCAGATTGACGACGTCGAAGCCGGTCGCCCAGATCAGCACATCGGCTTCATGCGTCGCGCCGTCGCTGGTGACGATCGCATGGGGCAAGACCCGCGTAACCGCGCCTTCGACATGATGGACATGATCGCGGGCAAGCGTCCGGAACCAGCCATTGTCGAGCAGCATCCGTTTGCCGAACGGCGGATATTCGGGAAGAACCTTCGGCATCAGGTCGACGGCCTTGCCGAGTTCCGCCTTCATGTAGGCCGTGAGACCCTGGCGATGGGAGTCGTTGATCGCATTGATCGAACGACCGCCGCCGTCCCACTCGGGGTCCTTCTGAAGCGCGTCATAGAGCTTGTCGTTGAACGCCCAGCTAAGCCGCAGCCGGTACCACAGCCGATAGAGCGGAACCTCGTGCAGCAGGCGCTGCAGCGGCTCGGGAATCGATTGCTTGAACTTGGGGAAAGGCGCGACCCATTGCGGGGTTCGCTGGATCACGGTGAGCGAGCCGACCTCGTCGGCGATCGCCGGAGCGACCTGCATCGCGCTTGCACCGTTGCCGACCAGGATGACGTCCTTGCCAGCCAAGTCGATGCCCTCGTCGGGATAGCGCGCGGTATGAACGCTCGGCCCGTCGAATGTCTCGAGGCCCGGGACGTCGGGGATGCGCGGCTTGTTAAACGCTCCGACGCCGCTGATGAGGATGTTGGCGCCAACTATCATCGGCTTCCCCGACCCGTCGACCGCATCGACCTGCCAGCTGCAGCCTTGTTCGTCGTAACGCGCCTCGATCACTTCGACCCCGAAGCGGATATGGCGGCGGATATCGAACTGGTCCGCAACCTGTTCGAGGTAGCGGTGAATTTCGCGGCTCCCGGCGAAATAACGCGACCAGTCGAACGGCGCGAAGGAAAAGGAATAAAGGTGGCTCGGGACGTCGCACGCCGCGCCGGGGTAGCGATTCTCGAACCACACCCCGCCGAGACTCTTGCGCCGTTCGATGATCGTGTAAGGGATGTTCGCCTTGGCCAGTTGAACCGCGGCGCACAAACCCGAAATCCCGGCGCCGATGATCAGCGCGGTGAAGCCCGGCGGCGGAGCGATGCTCTCGGCCAGCCCGCCGGGCGTCGCCGCCTCGGGCGGAAGCTGCAGCTCGTTGCGGATCATCGGGGCGTAGGCGGCAGGGATATTCTCGCCGAGCGAGACGCTCATCATTTCGCGCAACAGCTCGTCACCCGGATTGGGAAGCGCGAGCGGGCTGCCGTCGAACCAGCCACGAATCGCGCTCAGCGCGGCGCTGCGAATCTCGGCCTGGACTCCGGCTGGAAGGCCGCCATCGTCGTTGTCGTCGAGCCCTCGCGTGCGGCTTGGCACGAAGCGGCCCTCGATCCACCCGCGGTCACCGGTCAGCATCACCAGCATGCACGCCAGCGTCGGAATATTGGCAACCGCGATTGCCGCCTCGAGCCAGTCGAGATTTCTATCCTGCTGAATGGCGCCGTTGTTCACTGGACTACTTTCGATGATTGCGCGAGCCGCCTCGTAAAATCGCCGGTTAGTGCTTGTGGCTTGGAAGCTCGGAGAGCAGTTCGGGAGCGATGTCTTTTTCTCCGCGCTCGTCGATGTGACGCTGGATGCGGTCCTGGATCGCGGCACCGATCTTGCCGGCCAGAACCGGCCGCGCGGCGCGGCATTCGGCTTCCGAAATCACGCGATTGTCGGGCAGATCGTCGACCTTCGGCATGACGAAGCGGGCAAACAGCTCGTAAGACCGCTTGGTATTCGCGAAATCGGCCCAATTGTGGCCGAACAGCAGCAAGGTTCCGAAACCGCCCGACTGGGCTTGCAACCGCTCGATCTGGGCGACGGCCTCGTCGGGGGTGCCGATCACCGCCATGCTCGAATCGAGCAGAGCATCGACGACATCGCCGCCGCCCGGAACGATCGGCAGCGCGGCGACTTCGCGCAGATAATCGGCCCAGCCCTCGATTCCGAACTGGACATCCTTGCGCGCCTGTTCGCGTGTTTCGGCGATATACATCGGCGCGACCAGCCGCCAATTGGCGCGGTTGACGGTCTTGCCATTGTCGCGCGCGATTTCCTCGGCGATCCGCCAATTGGCGGCGAGCGCGTCGAACGCCGCAGCCGATGTCGCTCCGGAGGATATCATGCCGATGCCATTGCGCCCGGCAGCGCGCGAGCCGGTCGGCGAAATCGTGCTTGCGGCGACCATCTCGATGCTCGGGCGAGTATAAGGGGTCATCTGGATGCGCGCATTGTTGAGGGTGAACCAGTCAGTCTTCGCCGTGACCGTTTCGCCGGTCATCAGCCGCGCGAGGACGTCGACCGCCTCATCCATCATGTCACGCTGCTTAGAAACCTCGATGCCCATCATCTCGGCGTCGGAGGCGAGCGACCCCGGACCAATGCCCATCATCGCGCGGCCGCGGGTCATATGGTCGAGCTGACTGAAGCGTTCTGCGAGCATCAGCGGATGGTGATAGGGAACCGAGCTGACCGCCGAGCCGAGCATAATCCGCTTGGTGCGTTCGGCCGCGGCGGCAATCATCAACTCGGGACTGGCAATGAGTTCCCATCCAGCCGAGTGATGTTCGCCGTACCAGACCTCGTCGTAGCCCAGTTCCTCGAGATATTCGGTCAATTGGAGATCGCGCTGGAGCGCAAGCGTGGGGTTCTCGTTGAGCGGATGGTGCGGCCCGAGAAAAGTACCGTAGCGAAGCTTGGCAGACATCCGGGATCTCTCCTTTTCAAATTTTCTCGAGACGCTCGTTCTTTACAATTTCAAGGCAATCAACGCGTCGCCTCGTTCAGTCGCGCGATCCAACGGTCGAAGTCAGGCGACGGTCGACTGCGATCGATTTTCTTGTTCCTGGACACAGTGTCGGGCCGAAGGACCGATGCCGCCCGAGATTTCGCGGTCGCCGCGAGCGGCCGGATCGAATTGGACGGGATCGTTCAAATTGACAGACATCGTGCCCGGTCGTTTCCTCGCACTCGGGGCGGCGCTGCCGGCTGCGGCGAGATTCGTCGTGCCGGCAGCGTCGCTCAGTCAGAATTTATAGCGTGCCTCGGCCAGGAAGGTCCGCGGCTCGCCGGGCACCACCGTGTTCAGCGACAACAGCTGCCAGAAGGCTATGCCGCCGACGTAATAGGTGCGGTCGAAAGCGTTCTTGACGATGCCGGCGAGCGACCAGCCGGTCTCCTTGTCCTCGATGCCGAGGCGGAAGTTGGCGATCGCATAGCCGCCGATGTCCGAGTGCGGATTGATCGTGTTGATGGTCGAACCGAAATAGGACTTCGTCTGGGCATAGAGATCGCCGCGCAGCGACGCCTCGATGCGGCCGCTGACCGGCGCCTCGACCTCGGCGAACAGCGACCCGCTCCATTCGGGAGTATCGGGGTAGGGACCGAAGTCGACCGGGATGTTCAGGACAACGACGCGTGGCTTGCTGAACTTGGCATCGGTGTAGTTCAGGCTGCCGCCCATGCTGAGCCACGACGTTGGGTTGATCGTGCCGTCGAGCTCGAAGCCCTTGACCTTGGCTTGCGGGACGTTGACCGTCAGGCCGGCCAGCGAGCCGTTGATCGACACATAATTGGCACGCTGAATATCGTCGATTGTCATCGTGTACAGCGCCAGGTTCAAGCGGGTCGGCGCGCCGCCCAGGTCACCGCGGTATTTCGCGCCCAGCTCGAAGTCGGTGGCGATTTCCGGTTTGTATTGGGCGCCGGCGTCGTTGCCGAAACCGGCGAGCGGCGGGGCATAGAAGTTGAAGCCGCCGCTGCGGAAACCGCGCCGCGACTTGAAATAGAGCAGCAGGTCATTGGTGAGCTGCTCTTCTACACCCAGCTGCCAGCTGAACTTCTTGAAGGTGCGAGATTGTGGACCGATCAGATACTCCGGCTTCGGGTTTGTAAGGAAGAAGTCGTCGCGCGTGTGTTCGAACGTCACCTTTTCCGCCGAATAGCGCGCTCCGGCGGTAAAGCTCAGCCCTTGCACGAGATTGCCGAGATCGAGCGTACCCTGTCCATAGCCGGCATAGGTCTTGTTGTCGCGCAGGCCAGAATTGTACTGATTGGTGCACGGAATGAACGGCTCAACGCAGAAGATTTTGCTTAGCGAGCGGCTGTGGTCGCTTTCGTCGGAGAAATACACACCCAGGACATAAGTCAGCTTCTTGTTGAAAGCCCGGCCGCCGAGCTGCAGTTCTTCGCTGAACTGCTTGATGATACCGCCGCGACCGATGTCGTTATAATTTTGCCCAAAGATGCCGTTGCTGTCGATTCCGAAATTCGTCCCGTCGAACTCCCCGCCTTCCAGCGAATCCTGGTAAACATAGCCGATGACGTTCTTGATCTGCGTCTCGTCGGCGACATCGAAGGTAGTGATGTTCGAGAGCGTCACCGTCTCGGCCTTGATGAAGTTGGCGCCGTCCTGGTCGACTTTGAACGGCCCGCGCTTCCTCTGCGCCGCGGCTTCGGCAATCAGGCCGAGCGGGTTGCGCCCGGGGTGAAGCGCCAGATAGGCGTCGTAAGCGCCGGGGCCGAACACGCCGCCGAACGCGTCATCGAGCGACGGGCCAAAGAACAGCGAGGAGGGGACGAAGGCCTTGCCCGCCAGATTGTCGGCGACTGACTGGACATCGCGGATGACGCCGGTGGTACTGCCGCCGCCAGCGTGAGCATAGGACACCACCAGATTGTTTTCGATCGCGTCGCTCGGTCGGAGCGTCAGGCTGCCGCGAACGTTCTCGCGCTCGACGTCACCGACGCGCTTCCGGTCGAAAAGGTTGAACTGGAAACCGTCGCGACGCTGGAAAAAGCCCGCGACACGCAGCAAGATCGTGTCGTCGACCAGCGGCACGTTGATCGCGCCTTCGGCCTGGATGTGCCCGTAATTTCCGGCGCGCAACGTGACATAGCCGCCGAAATCATTGGCCGGCTTGACTGAGGTGACCAGCACGGCGCCGCCGGTCGAGTTACGCCCGAACAGCGTGCCCTGCGGACCCTTCAGCACCTGGACCGACTCAAGGTCGTAGAATGACGACGCGCCGACCCCTCCGACCTGGACTTCGTTGAAATACGGCAGCACCGACGGCCGTGAGCTGGTGAAGGCGTCGACCGTCTGGCCGCGGATCGAATAGTTGAGCTGGTTGCTGCTCTGCCCGGCCTTGACGGTCAGGC
>JBKKAQ010000053.1:0-5213 GCA_046714555.1 Sphingomicrobium sp.
ACATCTTCAACAGTGACCTGCCAGCGAGCGGAGGTTAGTTGGCCGCGGGGCGCCGCATCGTTTGCGAGAGGCCTGTCCGCCATAAGTTGCGGATCGCCATCTGGACCGTGGTCTGAATGCGAACGCCGGTGAGCTGCTACTGTCGAGCGCAACGTCCGCAATGGGTCGAAGCGGGACGTCAAAAATTTGAGCATGGCCGCGCGGCCTCCCCCGCGCAAAGATTGTCCGCGATGAGCGCAGCCTTTAAGCGCACGGGTCCATGACCACATCCCCCGATCCGTCGACCATCAACCGGCTTTACGGGCGTTCGAGCGCTCGCAAGCTTCGGCCGTTGCAGGCGGCTCTGGTCGAAACCCTGCTTCCGCAAATCGCGGTTCCTGCGAGCGGCGAATTGAGTTCCGAACGATTGTTCGGCGATGCCGAGGGGTCGGGGCGCCCGCTCCATCTCGAGATCGGGTTCGGGTCGGGGGAGCATCTGGCGTTTCGCGCCGATCTTCTTCCCGATCATGGCTTGATCGGCTGCGAGCCGTTCCTCAACGGGGTCGCGGCGGCGCTGGCCCATGTCCGCGACGGGCGATTGGCCAATGTCCGGCTGCACATGGGCGATGCGATCGAGGTGCTTCGGCGCTTGCCCGATGCGAGCCTGAGCTTCGTCTATCTGCTCCACCCCGACCCGTGGCCCAAGGCGCGCCACGCCAAGCGCCGGATGGTCAATGACGGGCCGCTCGCGCTGATCGCGGCCAAGCTTCGCGAGGGCGGCGAATTGCGAATCGCGACCGATCATCGGGTCTATCTGGCGTGGACGCTGATGGTCATGCAGCGCCATGTCGAGCACTTCGAATGGCTGGTCGAGCGCGTAGGCGATTGGACGGGCTATCCGGGCGGCTGGCCCGAAACCCGCTATGCCGCCAAGGCGCGGCGCGAGGGCCGAACTCCGCATCAATTGCGTTACCGGCGGACCGGATCGAGCCTGAGCAAGCTTCCGCCTTTGCCGTCGCGGCCGTCCTCGAGCAGGTAAACCTCGCCGTCGGGGCCCTGTTCGACCTCGCGGATTCGCGCGTTCATCGGCCATTGCGCGGCCTTGACCGCCGTGTCCTCGTCGAGGTCGGCATGGACCAGAGCTTCGCCCGACAGAGCGCCGAAGATCGCGTCGCCTTCCCAGCCGGGGAACAGTTTGCCCGAATAGACGATCATTCCGGCGGGGCTGATCCCCGGATTCCACGACAGAGCAGGGGCGGCATATTGGGGCGCGGTCGAATGGTCGGGGATGTCGCGCCCGTCATAATGGCTTCCGTTCGAGACGATCGGCCAGCCGTAGTTTCGCCCGGCCTCGATCAGGTTCAATTCGTCGCCGCCCTTGGGGCCCATTTCGGTCGCCCAAAGCCGGCCGTCGGGGGCAAAGGCGAGCCCGAGGATGTTGCGGTGGCCGATCGAGTGGAATTGCGCGGCGACCGCGCCGGTTTTGGCGAACGGTCCGCCGGGCGTGGGCTTTCCTTCGGCGTCGAGATGGAGGACCTTGCCGAGGTTGGCGGTGAGCGACTGGGCGGGGTCGAATTTCTCGCGCTCGCCCGAGGACAGGAACAGGCTTCCGTCGGGGGCGAAGGCGATCCGGTGGCTGAAATGGCCGTTGCCGGGGACCTTGGGCGATTGGCGCCAGATGATCCTGAAATTGGCGATCCGCGGGCCGGCCTTGCCGAGGCTGAGCGTGCCGTAGCCGAGCGCGGCGCCGCTGGTGTCGCCGTCGCCCTTTTCGACCAAGCTCAGATAGATGCGCTTGGTGCGCGCGTAGGCGGGGTGAGCGACGACGTCGCCGAGCCCGCCCTGCCCGGCGACATGCGCCGCGGGGACCCCGGCGACCGGCTGGCGCTTGCCCGAGGCGAGATCGACCAGCCACAGCCGCCCGTCCTTTTCGCTGACCAGCGCGGTCCGGCTCAGGCGGGTTGCGCTCGCGGGGAGGGCGCTCATCGCCCAGGGAGTGTCGAAACGAGCGATCGCCCGGGTGGCGAAGGGCTGGCCGCTGCTCGCGCTTCGCACTTCGTCTCGGGGAGCAGGCGAGCGCGTGCTGCAGCCCGCGAGCACGAGGGCGAGTGCGGCGACGGCGGTGGCTTGCACGGGGTGGATTGGCATTGCGGCGCACTCCTTGGGCGGGGGCTTTCACTGCCGACAACGAGCGGGCTTGGCAATCGGCCGGGGGCTGGCGTGAACTTTTGCCGCGCGCGTGCGCTGATGGTTTGCCACCGCGAGGCGTTCGCGGTTGTTAAAAAAGGCCGTGCTCGCTTGAAACCCGTCGCTCTCCTCAGCCTCGCCACCGGGGTTCCGCGGTTCGCACTTGCGCAGAGCGAGGCCAAGGCGCTCGGGCGGGCGATGTTCGCGGGGCGAAAGGGGCTGTTCGACAAGCTTGCGCCGGTATTCGACAATGCCGGGATCGAGCAGCGCCAGCTCGTCGCACCGCTCGACTGGTACGCACGCGAGCATGGCTGGGCAAGCCGCAACCGGGTCTATCTCGAGGCGGCCGACGCCTTGTTCCTCGAGGTCGCACGAAGCGCGATCGAGCGCGCCGAGCTGAAGCCGGGCGAGGTCGACGGGATCGTCACCGCATCGACCACCGGAATCGCCACCCCGAGCCTCGACGCGCGCGGCGCCGCAGCGCTCGGGCTTCGCCCCGATGTGCAGCGGGTGCCGTTGTTCGGGCTCGGCTGCGCGGGGGGAGTGTCGGGGCTCGCGACCACGGCCCGGCTCGCGGCGGGCGAGCCGGGCAGCCGCTGGCTGTTCGTCACGGTCGAGACCTGCTCGATCTCGATCCGGCTCGACACCGACGACCCCGCGGCAATCGTCGCCACCGCCTTGTTCGGCGACGGCGCGGCGGCGGCAATGGTCTGCGCGGAGGTCCGCGAGGGCGCGGGGCCGGGGATCGCTGCGGTCGAGGCGGCGGGCGAATATCTGTGGCCCGGCAGTTTGGGGATCATGGGCTGGCGGGTCGAGGACCCCGGGCTGGCGGTGATCTTCGACCGGTCGATCCCCGACTTCCTCACCGCCAACCTCGCAGGCGCGGTCGATGCGGTGCTCGGCGCGATGGGGATCGAGCGCGGGGCGGTCGACCGGCTCTGCTCGCACCCCGGTGGAGCCAAGGTAATCGAGGCGATCGAGGCCGCGCTGGGGCTCGACGATCCGCTCGACCTCGAGCGCGATGTGCTTCGCGATCATGGCAATATGAGCGCTCCGACGGTGCTGTTCGTGCTCGAGGCGCTGATCGCGCGAAGTTTGCCGAAGCGGACCTTGCTGACTGCGCTCGGCCCGGGGTTCACCTTGTCGGCGCTGTCGCTGGTCGCGCGATGATCTGGCCGGCGGTGGCGATTCTGGGCTTCGTCACGATCCAGCGGCTGAGCGAGCTTCCGATCGCGCGCGCTAATACCGCGCGTCTGATCGCGAGCGGCGGGCATGAAGTGGCGCCGGGGCATTACCGGTGGATCGTCGCGCTCCACGCGGCCTGGCTGGGGAGCTTGTGGGTGTTGGCCCTCGGGCGCCCGGTCCACCTCGCCTTTCTCGCCTTGTTCGTGCTGATCGAGCTTGGGCGGGTTTGGGTGCTGCGGACGCTGGGCAATCGCTGGACCACGCGGATCATCGTCGTTCCGGGGGAAAAACTGGTCGCGAGCGGGCCCTACCGCTTGGTCGATCATCCCAATTATCTGGTGGTGATCGGCGAGATCGCGGTGCTTCCCCTGGTGTTCGGGCTGATCGAGCTCGCGCTGATTTTCAGCATCCTCAACGGAGCGATGCTGTGGGTGCGGATCCGCGCCGAGGACCAGGCGCTCGGCCGGCGATCATAGTCCTTGCGCGCTGTCAGGCCGCGGCCTATATCGCGCGCTCTCCTCGACATCTTCGGACGACGACGAGGCTGGTTCCCACCGGGGCCGGCACCGGGGAGACATGGTTCGTTACGACGCAAGGCAAGCATTGACCGACACCGCCACATTGACTGCATTGATCGAGCCCGAGGTCGAAGCCCTCGGCCTTGCGCTGGTGCGGGTGGCGATGACCGGCGGAACTTCGGACCCGACCCTGCAGGTGATGGCCGAGCGAAGCGACACCCGCCAGCTCGACCTGGCCGATTGCAGCGCACTGTCGCGCCGGCTGTCCGATCTGTTCGATGCGATGGAGGCCGAGGGCCGCGACCCGATCGACGGTTCGTACCGGCTCGAGGTCAGTTCCCCCGGGATCGACCGCCCGCTCACCCGGCGATCGGATTTTGCCGACTGGGCGGGGCATGAGGCGCGGATCAAGCTTGCCGAGCCGCTTGCCGGAGCCAAGCAATTGTCGGGCATCATCGAAGGGATCGACGGCGAAACCCTCCGTCTCGCCACCCCCAAAGGGCTTCGCGAAGTGCCTTTTTCCTCAATCGCATCGGCCAAGCTTTTGCTGACCGACGCGCTCATCAACGCCACCGCGCCGCTCAGCACCGAGGGCGCCGATTCCATCAGGACGGAAGGGTAGAACATCATGGCCAGCGCAGCCCCGGCATCGGTTTCCGCCAACAAGGCCGAGTTGCTTGCGATCGCCGACGCGGTCGCGCGCGAGAAACTGATCGACCGCGCCATCGTCATCGAGGCGATGGAAGACGCGATCCAGCGCGCCGCCCGCGCCCGCTACGGCGCCGAAAACGACATTCGCGCCAAGCTCGACCCGGTGTCGGGCGACCTGCGCCTGTGGCGGGTGGTCGAAGTGGTCGAGGCGGTCGACGATTATTTCAAGCAGGTCGATTTGAAGGGCGCGCAGAAGCTCAAGAACGACGCGGCGGTCGGCGACTTCATCGTCGATCCGCTTCCGCCGATCGAATTCGGGCGGATCGCCGCCCAGGCCGCCAAGCAGGTCATCTTCCAGAAGGTCCGCGATGCCGAGCGCGAACGCCAGTATGAGGAATTCAAGGACCGGGTGAGCGAAGTCATCACCGGAGTCGTCAAACGGGTCGAGTTCGGCCATGTCGTGGTCGACCTCGGCCGCGCCGAAGGCGTGATCCGCCGCGACCAGCAAATTCCGCGCGAGATGGTCCGGGTCGGCGACCGGGTGCGAAGCCTGATCCTGCGGGTCGCGCGCGAAACACGCGGCCCGCAGATTTTCATGTCACGAGCCCACCCCGAATTCATGAAGAAATTGTTCGCCCAGGAAGTCCCCGAAATTTACGATGGGATCATCGAGATCAAAGCGGCCGCGCGCGA
>JBKKAQ010000054.1:0-17393 GCA_046714555.1 Sphingomicrobium sp.
CCCGAAGCGGTCGCCGGTGCGAGCTTTCAATTGAGCTTCGCCGCGGTCACCGCGATCGTCGCGCTCCATTCGCTGCCGAGGGTCCGCAATTTTTTCCAGCGGCGGGACGAGGGGATTGCCGCTCGGCTCATTCGCTCGCTCGGCTCATTGGTCCTCACCGGGCTGGTGGTCGAAGTCGCGCTGATCCCGCTCGCGCTTTACCATTTTCACCGCGCCGGGCTCTATGGGGTGGCCGCCAATATCGTCGCCATTCCGCTCACCACCTTCGTCATCATGCCACTCGAAGCCGGTGCTCTGCTGCTCGACACCGTCGGGCTCGGCGCTCCCTTGTGGAGCGCCACCGGCTTTGCCATCGCCATCCTCTTGTCGATCGCCCACGCGGTCGCCGGGGCGAGCGGGGCGGTGGCGATGGTCCCGGCCATGCCCCGCGCGGCCTTTGCGATGATCGTCGTCGGCGGACTGTGGCTGTGCCTGTGGACCAGCCGCGCTCGGCTGCTCGGACTGGTTCCCGCGGCGGCCGGCGCCCTATGGGCCGCGGCGACTCCGCTCCCCGATTTGCTCGTCACCGGCGACGGCCGTCATCTCGCACTGGTCGGCGCCGACGGTACGCCCGCGTTGCTCCGCGACCGCACCGGGGATTTCGTCGCCGACCTGATGGGCGAGGCGGCGGCCTATGACGGCGATCCCGTCTTCCTCGCCGACAGCCGTTTCGCGCACTGCAACCGCGATTCGTGCATCGCCCGGATCGAGCGCGATGGGCGAAGCTGGCACATCCTCGCCACCCGCTCGTCGACGTTCATGGACTGGGCCAGCTTCATCGCCGCCTGCACCGACGCCGACATCGTTGTCGCCGACCGCAAGCTGCCCCGCCAATGCATCCCGCGCTGGCTCAAGCTCGACCGGCCCGCGCTCGCCAGGACCGGGGGCCTCGCGATCCGTCTCGACCGCAAGCCACGGATCGACAGCGTTGCGGGGCGGGTCGCGGCGCATCCATGGGCGGACTGACGCGGACAAAATAAAACTGATATGAGCGAGCCAGCCACAGGGAGGAAACCATGCCCCAATTCGTCATCGAACGTGAAATGCCCGGCGCCGGAAATCTGGATTCGGCGGCGCTCCAGGGGGCCTCGCAGGGAAGCTGCGCAGTGCTTCGCGATCTCGGACCCGACATCCAGTGGGTCCACAGCTATGTCACCGACGACAAGATCTACTGCATCTATCGCGCGCCCAGCGAGGACCTCATCCGCAAGCATGCCGAAGTCGCCGGCTTTCCCGCCAACAGCATCGCCCAGGTCCGCGCAACGATCGACCCGACCACCGCCGAATAGCCGCCGAACGCGAATTCGCGCGGTCTAGCCTTCGCGACCGTGCGACACCGCGAGCCGGTTTCCCGCGGGGTCGGCGAATTCGAACCGCCGGCCGCCCGGAAAGGCGAAGATCGGCCGGGTGATCCGCCCACCGGCCGCGCTCACTGCCTCGACCGCGGCTTCGAGGTCGTCGACCTCGATCACCGGCAAGGGGGCGGCCGGGGCCTCGCCGGGGTCACCCTGCAAACCGAGATCGACATCGCCCCCGGTGGTCGCGGAATAGCTCGGGCCAAAATCGGAAAATTCCCACCCGAACGCGCTCGCGTAAAAATCGCGGCTCGCGGCGACGTCGCTCGCCCGAAGCTCGACATAGTTGATCCGCGCCACTTGCCGCCCTTCGATCAATAGCGCCGGATCAGCCCGGCGAGGCGGCCCTGGATCGTTACCTGCTCGGGGCGGTAGCGCTGCGCCTCATAATGGCGATTGGCGGGATCGAGCCGGATCATCTGGCCTTCGCGGCGGAAGGTCTTGAGGGTCGCTTCGGCCTCGTCGATCAAAGCGACCACGATCTCGCCGTCGCGCGCGGTGTCGACCCGGCGGATGAGCGCGAAATCGCCGTCGAGAATCCCTTCCTCGACCATCGAATCGCCCGACACCTCGAGCGCATAATGCTCGCCCGGGCCGAGCAGGGCGGCCGGCACCGCGAAGCCCTCGCTGCCCTGCAACGCCTCGATCGGGGTCCCCGCGGCGATCCGCCCGTGCATCGGAATTTCGATCGTGTCGTTGGCCGCGCTCCTCGTCGGCGGCGGGGCGCTCCGGGCGGGCGAGGGGGCAATTTCGGGCATCTTGATCACTTCGAGCGCGCGCGCGCGATTGGGCAGGCGGCGGATGAACTGGCGTTCCTCGAGCGCCGAGATCAACCGGTGAACCCCCGACTTCGACTTGAGCTCGAGCGCCTCGCGCATCTCGTCGAAGCTCGGCGAGACCCCGCTCGCCGCGAGGCGGTCGTTGATGAAGCGAAGCAATTCATGCTGTTTGGCGGTGAGCATCGGCGGGCACTCCCATGTTCCAATGGAACGAACCCAGAACGTGTAGGCAACGCGAATGCGTCCGTCAAGCGTCTCCGCTCGCCAGCGCAAGGAAGGCGCCAAGCAGCGCATGGCCATGCTCGCTTGCGACGCTTTCGGGGTGGAACTGGACTCCGTGGACCGGCGCGTGCGCGTGCCGCGCGGCCATTACCAGCCCATCCTCGCTCCACGCATAGGCGATCAGCGGCGGGCGCGGGTCGGAAACCCCGAGCGAATGATAGCGTGTCGCGGCGAACGGCGAATCGATCGCGCCGAACAATCCGCTCGAATCGTGGCGCACCAGCGCTACCTTGCCGTGCATCGGCGCAACTCGCTCGACCGCGCTTCCGCACGCCAGCGCGATCGCCTGATGGCCGAGGCACACTCCGAGCAGGGGTCGGCCCTGTTCGATGCACGCCGCCGCGAGCCCGACCGAGATTCCCGCGTACTCGGGCCGCCCGGGCCCCGGAGAGATCAGAAAGCCCGCCGAATCCCCCGCCAGCGCCTCGCCGAGCGTGATAGAATCGCTGCGCTCGACCCTGACGCTCGCTCCGAGCGAGACCAGGTAATCGACCAGGGTGAAAGTGAAGCTGTCGTAATTATCGATGACCAGAATTCGCGTCACAAGCGGGTGCCCCGGCTCAGTTCGCTCCGCCGGTCAGGCGGCGCTTGGCCTCGGCAATCGCCTTGGAATCGCGGCTGACCCTTAGCTTGGACTCGATCGCCCCAATGAATTGCTCGGCATATTCCTGCCCCGCGACCCGCCCGAATTCGGCTTGGGTACGCCCGATCAGCCCGGGCTGGGTCAGCGCATTCCCGGGGATGATGCGGACCACCTTGACGATGAAAAAGCCTTCGGGCGCTGCGACCATCCGGCTCTTGCCCGCGGCGAGAGTGAACAGCATCTGCAGCGGCGCTGGAATTTGGCCCTTAAACTGGGAAAGGTCGATGCGCCGCGCCGCGACCGGCTGCGGCTTGGGCAGCGCCACTCCGGCTTCGGCGAGGGCCTTGCCAAGTGGCATGTTGGCGGCGGTCTTGGCCGCGATCGCGCTCGCTACCGCCCGCGCGCGCTCGGCGGCGCGCTTGTCGATCCAGTCGCTCCCCACTTGCGCCCTGATCGTCTCGATCGGAGCAGGGGCGGCCGGAATCACCCGCCCGACCGACAGCAGGACGTATCCGGCCTCACCCGGAAGCGTCTCGACCGTCGCATCATCGTCGGGGCTCGCCTCGAACCCGCTCTTGACCGCCGCGGCAAGATCGGCGGGAAGCTTGAACCCCGGGTCCGACCGCGCCACCCCGCTCGCGGTGATCGGCGGGGTCTCGCTGACCGCAAGCCGGTTGCGCGCCGCGACCTCGGCGAAGCGGCTTCCCTCGGCGATCTCGTCTTCGACCTTCGTGACGAGGTCGGTCAGCGCCTCGATCCTCTTTTCGGGAGTCAGCTTGGCGGCGATTTCCGAGCGTGCCTCGGCGAGCGTCCTGCCCGCTTCGCGCCGCTCCGATTCGACCTTGATCACATGCCAGCCAAGGTCCGACTGGATCGGCCCGACGATCGACCCGGGGGCAGCGGTGAAGACCGCTGCTGCGACCTTGGGCCCGGCCAGCGAACCATATTGTTCGCGGGTCTGCGGGCCGACCGAAATGTCTGCCGCGCTCAGCCCGGTCGGAGCGGTCGCAGCGACGAAGCTCGCCCCGCCGCGCGCCCTTGCGACGATCGCCTCGGCGGCCTTGCGGTTGGCGACCACCGCCTGGCTCAGCACCCGGACGGTCTTGCCGCCATAAATTGCCTGATTGGCTTCGTAATAGTCCGCGATATCCTTGTCGGTCGCGACCACCGCGGCGATGTTCGCCGGGCCGATCGCGGCCATCCGGAGCACTCTTTGCTCGGGAATGGTGTAGCGCACCTTGTTCGCTGCATAATGTTTCTGAAGGTCGGCCGCGCTCGGGGTCAGCCCTGCGCGGAACAATTGCGTCGGGACTAGTGCGACCTCGCCCTGACGCGCTTCGAGCAACATACCGGCATAGGCCCCCGCGACCCCCAGCGGGATCCTGGCATTGCCACCCACCGGGGTCAGCAACAATCGCTGCACCAACCCGCTGTCGAGCGCCTGGCGAACCTCGGCATCGCTCATTCGCTGGGTCTGGAGGAACGCCGCATAGGCCTGGTCGCTGAACTTGCCGTCGAGCCCGCGCGCTCCGGGGATCCGCGCGATCTCGGCATCTACCAGCCTCTGCGAGACGATCAGCCCATTGTCAGCGGCGAATCCGCGGACCGCCTTTTCCTGAAGCAGGGCGTTGATCAGCGGGTCGAACTCGCCCGCCAGGCTTGCATAATCGGCCGCGGGGTTCTGCTTGCGCGCCTCGGTCAGCGCCCGCTCGAGCGCCTTGCTCACTTCGCGCTCGGTCAAGTCCTGCGATCCGACCTTGGCAAGCGTTCCGCCGGTCAGCCCGAATCCGCTCTGGCTGCCGATGTCGGCAAGCGCGAACGACGCGACGATCGCCACCCCGAGCATGGCGAGGATGAGCGTTCCGCTTTTGGTTTTCGACAGATTGCGAAAGGTTGAAAGCATTCGGACGATTACTCGCGAGGGGAGGGGAGCAGCGGCCGCTTTAGGGGCGTGGCGGCGGCGCTTCAAGCTCGCGCCTTGGCGCGGGGCGGGCGCATTGCTAGGCGGGCCGCACTTCGCTTGACCGAAAGGCTAATGATGACACGGCGAATGCTCGTTGCCGGCAATTGGAAAATGAACGGGGTCGCCGCCGACTTGCCGGTGATCGCCCAGATCGCAAGCGCCGCGCGCGCTTTACCCGGGGTCGATGTCGCCTTGTGCCTTCCCGCGACCTTGATTGAGCGGGCGGTGCGCGAGGTCCCCGGCTTTGCAATCGGCGGACAGGACGTCCATTCCTCGCCTTCGGGAGCGCATACCGGATGCGTCTCGGCGGCGATGCTCGCCGATTCGGGCGCAGTCCTGACCATCGTCGGGCACAGCGAGCGGCGCGCTGGTCAGCATGAAAGCGATTCGGATGTCCGCGCCAAGGCAAAGGCTGGGCTCGAGGCGGGGCTCGCAATGATCCTCTGCGTCGGCGAGAGCGAGGCGGTGCGCGACAGCGGCTCTGCGGTCGCAACCGTCGCCGCTCAGCTCGACGCCTCGCTTCCCGCTAGGACCCGCCATCGCCTGGCGATCGCCTATGAACCCATCTGGGCGATCGGCACCGGGCGAGTGCCCCGGCTCGAGGACATCGCCGAAATGCACATGGCGCTCCGCTCGCGGCTGGTCGCGGCCTATGGCGATGCGGGCGAGGCGGTTCGAATCCTCTATGGCGGCTCGGTCAAGGCGTCGAACGCGAGCGATATCTTCGCCGTCGGGGACGTCGACGGAGCCTTGGTCGGCGGAGCGAGCCTGACCGCCGCCGACTTCATCCCGATCATCGCCTGCGCTGCATCGCGTTGAACTTGCCGCCGCTCGCGGCTAAGTGCCCGGCACCCGACCCCAAGAAAGCCCGATGATGTTCACCTTCCTGCTGATCGTCCAGACCCTTGTCGCCGCTTCGCTCGTCGCGACGATCCTGATGCAGCGTTCCGAAGGTGGCGGGCTGGGGGTCGGCGGAAGCTCGTCGGGGTTCATGACCGCCCGCGGCGCCGCCGATTTCCTCACCCGGGCGACTTCGATCCTCGGCGCCTTGTTCATCGCCTTGTCGATCGGGCTCGCCGCCTTCGCTGGGGTCAGCCGCGAGCCGGTCAAGGTCGATACCTCGCTGGTCAACCAGACCGCTCCGATCTCCGACCCGGCGACCGCTCCGCTCGCGCTCCCGTCCGCGCCCGCGCCGGCTACGCCCGAAACCGCCGACCCGGCTTCGCCGGCGGTCCCGCTCGCCGAGTAATCCCTCGCGCGTCTCCCGGCGGATGATTTGTCCGCTTGCCCTTGCGCCATGTCGAGCCCTAAGGCCTGTCTCCCATGACGCGGTATATCTTCATCACCGGCGGTGTGGTGTCTTCACTTGGCAAGGGCCTGCTCGCGGCGAGCCTCGCGGCGCTTCTCCAGGCGCGCGGTTTTTCGGTCCGGATCCGCAAGTTCGACCCCTATCTCAACGTCGATCCGGGGACGATGTCGCCCTATCAGCACGGCGAAGTCTATGTCACCGACGATGGCGCCGAAAGCGATCTCGACCTTGGTCATTACGAGCGCTTTACCGGGGTCGCGGCGAGGCAGTCGGACAATGTCACCACCGGGCGAATCTATCGTGACATCATCGCCCGCGAACGGCGCGGCGACTACCTCGGCGCGACGGTGCAGGTCATTCCCCACGTCACCAATGCGATCAAGGAATTCGCCCTGGCCGAGATCGAGGGGCTTGATTTCGTCATCTGCGAGATCGGCGGGACCGTCGGCGACATTGAAAGCTTGCCCTTCATCGAGGCGATCCGCCAATTGCGCAACGATATCGGCCGCGACAAGACCGTGTTCGTCCACACCACTCTGGTGCCGTGGATCGCTGCCGCGGGCGAGCTCAAGACCAAGCCCACCCAGCATAGCGTCCGCGAGCTGACCAGCCTCGGCATTCAGCCCGACGTATTGCTGTGCCGCTGCGACCGGACTCTTCCCGAAAGCGACCGCGCGAAGATCGCCTTGTTCTGCAACGTCCCCATCTCGGCGGTGATTCCGGCGCTCGACGCGCGCTCGATCTACGACGTTCCACTGCAATATCATGCCGAGGGGCTCGACGACGAGGTTCTGCGAATCTTCGGCATCGCCGACGCTCCCGCGCCCGATCTTGCGCGTTGGCACGACATCATGGACCGGCTCGACAATTATGAGGGCGAAGTGACGATCGGGGTGGTCGGCAAATATGTCGGGCTTCCCGACGCCTACAAGAGCCTGACCGAAGCGTTGATCCACGGCGGACTTGCCAATCGCGCCCGGGTGCGGATCAAGTGGCTCGACGCCGAAATGTTCGAGGGCGGGGGCGATATCGCGGGCGAGCTCGAGCCGCTTCACGCAATTCTCGTCCCCGGCGGGTTCGGCGAGCGCGGCAGCGAGGGCAAGATCGCCGCGGTCCGCTTCGCTCGCGAACGCAAGGTGCCCTTCTTCGGCATCTGCCTCGGAATGCAGATGGCGTGCATCGAGGCCGCCCGCAACACCGCCGGAATTCTCGCCGCCTCGACCACCGAATTCGGCGCGACCCCCGAACCCGTGGTCGGGCTGATCACCGAATGGATGAGCGCAGAGGGCCTGCAGCAGCGCGCCGCGGACGGCGACCTTGGCGGGACGATGCGTCTCGGCAGCTACGATGCCGAGCTTGCCGGCAACAGCCATGTCGCGGCGATCTATGGTGCGACCGCGATTAGCGAACGCCACCGCCACCGCTACGAGGTCAATGCGCATTACCGCGAGGCGCTCGAGGCGGGGGGCTTGCGCTTTTCGGGAATGTCTCCCGATGGCCAGCTTCCCGAGATCGTCGAGCGTCCCGACCACCCCTTCTTCATCGGGGTTCAGTTCCACCCCGAAATGAAGAGCCGCCCGTTCAGCCCGCATCCCTTGTTCGCCGGCTTCATCGGCGCGGCGCTGAAGCAGTCGCGATTGGTCTGACCCGACCTCATTGCGGCGGCGAAATCAGCTTGCCAAAGCGCGCCGATATGTATTGTCTCACCCGCTTCGTACCAATGGGGAGAAGCCACGATGAAACCATCATTCCTGCTTTCGACCGGCCTTGCGTTGGCCCTGTCGCTGACAGCCTGCAATCCCGCCCCCGCCCCGACGCCCGTTGTCGCTCCGGGCGCGCCGTCGGCTGCCGATGTGGAGGCGGTCAGCGCCAAGGAAACCGCGTTCCTCGGCGCATTCGCTACCAACGACTATGCATCGATCAAGGCGCATTACGCCGACGACGCGGTGATGGTCATTCCCGAAATGGCGCCGATGAAGGGGATTGCGGCGATCTCCGCCGACTATGACAAATTCGCCGCTGACCCCGCGGGCAAGTTCGTTCCGACCAATGAATCGACCGTGGTCTCCTCGGGCGGCGACCTTGCTTATTCGCAGGGGACCTACTCGGTTACCTACACCAACTCCAAGACCAAGGCGGTCGAAACCGGCAACGGCTATTATCTGGTGGTCTACAAGAAGCAGGCCGACGGGAGCTGGAAGATCGTCCAGGACATTTCCTCGCCTACGCCCAAGGCGAGCTGATGCGGGCAACCGCGGCGGTCAACCGACCGCCGCGGCACCGGCGGATGTCAGTGCGCGCCGCCGAGCATCCACAGCGCCATTGCAACCATCATCAAATTTTCGGTCAGCGAGACGAAGCCCAGGGGGACATTACTGTTGCCCCCGACGCAGGCGCATTTGAGCTCGCGCTTGTCGATGTAGACTGCCTTCAACACCGACACCGCGCCGATCGTGCCGATGAACAGGGCCACCGGGATCGACAGCCAGCGAAACGCGCCCGAAATCATCAGCACGCCCGCGAGCAGCTCGGCAAAGGGGTAGATGCTGGCGTAAGGCACGAACCGCCGCGCGAGCAGATCGTAGTTGAGGAACATTGCCGAGAAGCGCTCGACGTCCTGGAGCTTGAGCATGGCGAGAATGCACATCGAGAAGGCGATGAACCACTCGCCGGTCCTGATCGTGACCAGCTGACCAGTTGAGGCCCAGCTTGCCGCCACCGCCATCAGGGCGGTGACCGCGAACAGCGCCGCCACCGGGCGATAGCTGACCGCGGCGGGATCACGCAGCGGCTTTCCGAAATAACGCCGAAGGTCGTCATAGCCGCCGATCCGCTCGCCGCCGATGAACACCTGCGGTGTCGTCGCGACGCCATGTTCCGCCTTGAATGCGTCGGTTTGCTCGCGCGTCGTCAGGTGTCGATCCTCGACGACGAACCCGCGCCGCTTGAGCAGGTCGAGCGCCTTCAGCCCATAGGGACAAATGTGCCCGGGCATCACCATTCGATGGAGGATTGCCGTATTCATTTCGCTCTCTCTTTCAGGCGCCTTTCGGATACCTAGATGGGGTATCATTACTTTTGACATATACCCCCCACTGGCATATTACAACCAATGATATCGTTGGAGGCCGGATCATGGAGCACGTCCCAAAAGCGGCACTGATAAACCGGCTGAGACGGATCGAAGGCCAGGTCCGCGGTATTGCGAAGATGGTCAACGAGGAGCGCTATTGCATCGACGTGTTGACCCAGGTGCAGGCTGTGCGGGGGGCGCTCGCCAAGGTCGAATCGACCATGCTTCGCGACCATCTCGGCCATTGCATCGAGGGCGCGATCAGCGGTGGTGACGTCGATGACCAGCGCGCCAAGGCGGCCGAACTCATTCAATTGCTCGAGAGGAGCCGGAGCTAGGCCGGCCGTTGAACTCCGCGCGGCGCATGCGCGTGGGCAAGACCAGCCCCGAATTCTCCATCGACCTTTTCGTTGCGGTTGACGCGACGCTCGCTCGGCACTCTTCCTTGCCGGGCTGCGGCACGGCCCTTAAGTGGGCGCCATGACCAACATCGTCTCGACCCGAATGCTGATTCTCGGCTCGGGCCCCGCCGGGCTCACCGCAGCAATCTATGCCGCTCGCGCCGGCCTGTCGCCGGTCGTCGTCCAGGGAATCCAGCCCGGGGGCCAACTCACCACCACCACCGACGTCGAAAACTACCCCGGTTTTCGCGACGTCATCCAGGGCCCGTGGCTGATGGAGGAAATGCAGGCGCAGGCCGAACATGTCGGAACCAGGATGCTGTGGGACCATGTCAGCGCGGTCGATTTGTCGCGCCGCCCGTTTAGGGTGACCGGCGACGGCGGCACGATCTATTCGGCCGATACCCTGGTCATCGCCACCGGAGCCCAGGCCAAATGGCTCGGCCTGCCGAGCGAGGAACGAATGAAGGGCAAGGGCGCATCGGCCTGCGCGACCTGCGACGGCTTCTTCTATCGCGGCAAGAAGGTCGCCGTGATCGGCGGGGGCAATACCGCGGTCGAGGAAGCGCTCTACCTCACCAACCACAGCCACGACGTTACCCTGATCCATCGCCGCGATTCGTTCCGCGCCGAAAAAATCCTTCAGGACCGGCTGTTCGCCAACCCCTCGATCAAAATCATCTGGAACAGCGAAGTCGCCGAATTCGTCGCCGGCGGCGAGCCTGAAACTCTCGTCGGGCTCGATCTTCGAAATACCCGCAGCGGCGAAATCAGCCGTCTCCAGGTCGACGGTGCGTTCGTCGCGATCGGCCACACCCCCGCGACCGAATTGTTCGCAAGCGCGCTCGATCTCGACGATGACGGCTATATCGCGGTCGAACCGGGCTCGTCGCGAACCAGCATCCCGGGGGTGTTCGCGTGCGGCGACGTGATGGACAAGATCTACCGCCAGGCAGTGACCGCCGCGGGAACCGGCTGCATGGCCGCGCTCGACGCCGAAAAATTCCTCGCCGCCGAGGAATATGAAGCCATAGCGGCAGAATGATCCTCGCCTGAGGAGGTTTAACGCAGCGCGGCGCCCCGCGCGAAGGCCAGAAGCCGGCCGTAGCTCATGAAGTCCTCGGCCTCGGCCTCGTCATCCTCGATCAATATGCCGAATCGTTCCTCGAGCCCGGTGAGCAGGCTCGCCACCGCGAGCGAATCGAATTCGGGAAGATCTCCGAACAACAGGGTCGTCTCGCCGAACCGGGCGACTCGAGCCGCGCTGATCCCGAGCACTTCGCCGAGCAACGCCCTAAGCGTCGTATCGACCAGGTCCGCATCGCTGTCGGCCAAAGCAGTGTCCCCTTCGTCGAACTTCGAGGGCGCGCCTAGTCAAAGCCACGCCCCCGGGCAAGCTTTGCGCGCGCTTGCCTGCACGGCTAGTCCTTGGCCCGATGCGCCTACCCGATCCCAATCCGCTCGACCATCTCGCCTGCCGCGGCGCGCCGAGCGCGATCGCGCTGATCGCTGGCGGGCAAAGCCTGACCTACGCCGCGCTCGACCAGGCGGTCGGGCGAGCCGCCGACGCCTTGCTCGCCCGCGGCCTCGTCCCCAGCGCGCGCGTCGCCAGCTGGATGGGCAAGACCGCGCTCGCCTGCCTGCTTCCGCTCGCCTGCGCCCGCGCGGGATTCGTTCATGTGCCGATCAACCCGGTGCTTCGCCGCGCCCAGGCCGCGCACATCCTCGCCGACAGCGGCGCGGCGCTGCTGATCGCCAACCGGGCGCGGCTGGCGACTCTCGACCCGGGCAACAAGGCCGACGCCTCGCTGATCGCGCTCGAGGAGTGGAGCGAGGGCGATGAGGCGCTTGCCGCCTCGGCCGCCGATCCGGGCGCCCTTGCCGCCTTGCTCTACACTTCAGGTTCGACCGGCCGCCCCAAGGGAGTAATGCTGAGCAATGCCAATCTCTGGCTCGGAGCGATCGCGGTCGCGGATTATCTCAAGCTTTCGCCCACCGACCGGACGCTTGCGATCCTTCCTTTGGCCTTCGACTATGGCCAGAACCAATTGCTCTCGACCTGGGCCGCGGGGGGCACAGCGATCGCCTTCGACTATCTTCTTCCCCGCGACGTCGTCCGGGCGGTCGGGCGTCATGACGTCACCGTCCTCGCCGGAGTGCCTCCTTTGTGGCTCCAGCTCGGCTCGGCCGACTGGACGGGGGGAGAGGGGGCAAAGCTCCGCACCCTCACCAACAGCGGCGGCCACCTTCCCGAACCTTTGGTACGCCGCCTTCGCTCGCTGTTCCCCAGTGCCGCCCTCCACCTGATGTATGGCCTGACCGAGGCGTTCCGCTCGACCAGCCTCGATCCCGCGCTTGCCGACTCGCACCCCGACAGCATCGGCGATGCGATCCCCTTCGCCGAGGTGATGGTCGTCGCCCCCGACGGGAGCGAGGCCGCGCCTGGCGAGGAAGGTGAGCTGGTCCACGCCGGCCCGCTCGTCGCCTTGGGCTATTGGAAGGATTCGACCCGCACCGCCGAACGCTTCCGTCCCGCGCCTCGCTGGTCGCAATCGGGCGGGACCGCGGTCTGGTCGGGCGACAGCGTGATTCGCGGCGAAGACGGGCTGCTGCGCTTCCGCGGCCGCGACGATTCCATGATCAAGGTCAGCGGCAACCGGATCAGCCCGACCGAGATCGAGGAGGCCGCGCTTGCCAGCGGCGCGGTCAGCGACGCCGCCGCGCTCGGCATCCCCGACGAACGGCTCGGCCAGGCGATTATGCTGTTCGCGGTCGCCGCCGGAGACGAGGCCGAAGCGCGCCTCAAGCAATATCTGACCGTCGAGCTTCCCGCGCACATGCGGCCGGGGAGAGTGATCTGGTGCGACCGGCTTCCAACCGGCCCCAACGGCAAGCTCGACCGAACCGCGCTGCACGGGATGCTGAGATGAAACCCACCGGACCGATCCCCCCCTGCTTCGTCGCGGGTGGCAATGGCGAGCTCTGTATCGGCGGCCATGACGCCTCGGCACTGGTCGCGCAGGCGCGCGGCACGCCTTTGTTCGTCTACAATGCCGCGCATATCGGCCGGCAGGTCGAGCGCTTCCGCTTGGCGATGCCCGACACTGTCGCTCTACATTATGCTGTCAAAGCAAACCATTATGAACCGTTGCTTCAATTTATTGCGAAGCATGTCGACGGTTTTGACTTGGCCTCGCTCGGCGAGCTCGAGCGCTTGAAGGCCGCCGGAATCGAGCTTCCGACCAGCTTCGCCGGCCCCGGCAAGCGCGACGCCGAGCTCGAGGCCGCGATCGCCGCCGGGGTCACTCTCAATCTCGAAAGCGAAGGCGAGGCAGCTCGCGCGCTGGCGATCGCCGGCCGCCTCGGGATCCGCCCAAAACTCGCGGTCCGAGTCAACCCGCCGTTCGGGCTCAAGGGCGCCGGAATGAAGATGGGGGGCGCTGCGACCCCATTCGGGATCGACCACGACCGCGCCGCACCGCTGATTGCCCAACTGGTCGCCGCCGGAGCCGATTGGCGCGGGCTCCACATCTACGCCGGAAGCCAGGCGCTCCACGCTTCCGCGCTGATCGACGCGCAGCGCGCCACGATCGCGCTCGCCGCTCAAATCGCCGATGCTGCCGGGCTAGCTCCGCCCGAAGTCAATCTCGGCGGCGGGTTCGGAATTCCCTATTTTTCGGGCGAATCGCCGCTCGACGTCGAAGCGGTCGGGCAAGCGCTCGGCCAGAGCCTCGCCGCCGCTCCCGAAATTCTCGCCCGAACCCGCTTCGCGATCGAGCTCGGCCGCTGGCTGGTCGGCGAGGCAGGGGTCTATCTGACCCGAATCCTCGACCGCAAGATCAGCCGCGGCAAGACCTTCCTCGTCACCGACGGCGGGCTCCACCACATGCTCGCGGCAAGCGGCAATTTCGGCCAATTGCTCCGCCGCAACTATCCCATCGCGATCGCCACCCGCTTCGCCGCGCCCGCCGAACAGCAAGCAAGCGTGGTCGGATGCCTGTGCACCCCGCTCGACCTGCTCGGCGACGATGTCGCCTTGCCGCGCGCCGAAGTCGGCGACCTGGTCGCGATCTTCTGCGTCGGCGCTTATGGCCTCAGCGCCAGCCCTTTAGCCTTTCTCAGTCAGCCGTCAGCACAGGAAATGCTGATCAATCATGGACTTGTCGATGTGTTAGGATAAATCGCCTCAACGAAATACAAGCCCTGCGGCGGAGCGTTGAGCCCCAGCGCCGCCCGGTCGCGCGCTTCGAGCGCCTTGCCGATGTCTTCCGGGCTCCATTGCCCGCGCCCGACCATCGCCAGGCATCCCGCGATCGATCGCACCTGATGGTGAAGAAAGCTTCGCGCCGCGGCGTGGACATGGACTTCCCCGCCGGCGCGCTCGATTTCAAGCCGGTCGAGCGTCTTGACCGCGCTCTCGGACTGGCAATGCGCCGAGCGGAAGGTGGTGAAGTCATGACTTCCGACCAGGCGCGCCGCTCCGCGCGCCATCGCCTCGACATCGAGCGGAGCGGCGACATGCCATACCCGCCCGCGGTCGATCGTCGGAGGCGCCCGCCGGTCGAGCATCCGGTAGAGATAGCGCCGCCCGATGCACGAAAAACGCGCGTGCCAGTCCTCGGCGACCGCCTCGGCCCCAAGCACCGACACTGGCGCCGGCCGGACCAGCGCGTTGACCCCTTCGCGCAGCCGAGCCGCGGTCAGCGGTCTGACGATATCGACATGCGCCGCCATCGCCAGCGCATGAACCCCCGCGTCGGTCCGCCCCGCGGCATGCACAGCCACCGTCTCGCCGGTCATCCGCGCGATCGCATGCTCGATCGTCTCCTGAACGCTCCGCCCGATCGCCTGCCTCTGCCAACCAACGAACGGGCCCCCGTCATATTCGATGGTCAGCCGCCAGCGGGTCACGAAACCCCGCTTCCCGAAGCGATCCCGCGAAGCAACTCGTCAGGGTTCATCGCCCCGCGCCCCGCGCGCTGGACCAGCACAGGCCGGATCGCATCTGCCCCGCACGCAATCGTCAGCCGAGCACCGAGAATTTCCCCCACCGCTCCCTTTCCCGCGACCCGCTCGGCGGCAAGCAATTTGACCCGCTCACCCCCAAGCTCGAACCAGGCCCCCGGCGCGGGCGAGAAGGCGCGCACTTGCCGCTCGATCGCCTCGGCGCTCGCCGACCAGTCAATCCGCGTCTCGGCCTTGTCGACTTTCGGCGCCAGGGTCACCGCACCGGCATCCTGCGGCTCAGCGATGAACCTCGCCGGATCGCCAAGCCATTCGACCATCGCCTCCGCTCCGATTTCAGCAAGACTCTGTGTTACTTGACCGGCGTTCATCCGATCGATCCTCAACTCGCGCCGGATCAGCATCGGCCCGCTGTCGAGCCCGGCCTCCATCACCATCATCGTCACTCCCGTGACCTCGTCCCCGGCGAGGATCGCGCGCTGGATCGGCGCCGCACCGCGCCACCGCGGCAATAGCGACGCATGAACATTGACGCACCCCAGCCGCGGCGCCCCGAGCAGCCCGCGCGGAAGAATCAGTCCATAAGCTGCGACCACCGCGACATCGGCGCCAAGCGCGGCGAACCCGGCCTGCTCGTCCGCGCCCCTGAGGCTCACCGGATGCCGAACCTCGATCCCGAGCTCGCTCGCGCGAAGCTCGACCGGCGACGACCGAAGCGCCTTGCCGCGTCCCGCCGGGCGCGGCGGCTGGCAATAGGCCGCGGCGACCTCATGCCCCGCCGCGACCAGGGCGTTCAATGTCGGCACCGCGAACTGCGGCGTGCCCATGAAGATGATCCGCATGGGCATAGCCTATGGCGGCGATTGGCGAGGTGGCCAAGTGGGCTCGCTTTGCCTATCGCGGCGGCGATGGCCTCGCGTGAAATCGAAGCGCTCGCCAGCGCGCTTGCCCGGCTTCCCGGGCTCGGTCCGCGCTCGGCCCGCCGCGCGGTGCTTCATTTGCTCAAGCGCCGCGAATCCGCGCTCGAGCCCTTGCTCGCCGCGCTTGGGCAAGTCAGCGCCAATCTCGCGACCTGCTCGGCGTGCGGCAATGTCGACACTTGCGACCCGTGCACGATGTGCCGCGATCCGCGCCGCGACGACCGTCTGCTGTGCGTGGTCGAGGAAGTCGCCGATCTGTGGGCGCTCGACCGCTCGCGGCTGTTTCCCGGGCGCTACCATGTGCTCGGCGGCCGGCTGTCGGCGCTAGACGGAATCCGCCCCGAAGATCTTGGCATCGATCAACTGGTCGCCCGGGTCGCCGCCGGCGGGATCGACGAGGTGGTGCTGGCGATGAACGCAACGCTCGAAGGCCAGACCACCGCGCACTACCTCGCCGAGCGGCTCGAAGGCTTTCCGGTCCGCCTGACCCAGCTCGCCCACGGCCTCCCTGTCGGCGGCGAGCTCGATTATCTCGATGAGGGCACGCTCGCCCAGGCGCTCCGCGCGCGCCGACCGGTGGCTTGAACCTCGGCCCGCCCCCGCCTAAATTGCCCTCATGGCCCAATTGCCCATCCTCGAAACGCCCGACCCGGTGTTGCGCAAGATCTCGACCCCCGTCGAAGCGGTCGACGACGCATTGCGTGTCCTCGTCGCCGACATGTTCGACACGATGTACGACGCCCCCGGGATCGGCCTCGCCGCGATCCAGGTCGGGGTGCCCAAGCGCGTCCTGGTGATGGACCTCGCCGAACCAGAGGAGGAAGGCGGCGAGCCGGTCAGGCAACCTCGCGTCTTCATCAATCCCGAAATCCTCGCGCATTCGGACGAGGAAGTCCCCTACACCGAAGGCTGTTTGTCGGTCCCCGATCAATATGCCGAAGTGCTCCGCCCCAACCATGTCCGCGCGCGCTGGCTCGACGAGCGTGGCGTGTCCCATGAGGAAGATCTGGACGGCCTGCTCGCGATCTGCCTCCAGCACGAGATGGACCATCTCGAAGGCATATTGTTCATCGACCATCTGTCGCGCCTCAAGCGCGACATGGTCCTCAAGAAACTCGCCAAGGCCCGCAAGGAACGCTCGCTCCGAGCCGCCTGACGCTCCTCCCTGCCGCGAAGCGCCAGCGGCTTCGCGCTGACGCCTCCCTATGAGCTCCGCCCGCAATGACGAGCAATTTACCCGATCGTCGCCGCCGCCTTGCGGCAATCCTCGGCGCATTCGCGGCACATCTGCGCGCTCAACCGGCAATGTTCATGGTCATGCTTCTCGCATTCGACCGCGCAGGCGTCGCACACCCGCGCGCACAGCTCGAGCATGTCCTTCAGCACCTGATCGTTCGACCCGGTCCGCCGAAGCCCCAATCGCGCGGTCGCCTCGCACACGTCGGCGCAGTCCGAACAGCTTCGGATGCACTGCGCCATGTCCATGTCTTCCGCGGCGCAGGCATCGGCGCACGACAGGCACATCTTGGCGCAATACATCGCATGATGGACCGCGTCGCCCAGGGGCTGGTTGACGTGGCCCTGGACGGCGGGGTGGAGCGCGATCATCTTGCGAATGGACATGGAGTCTCCCTTGATGTGTCCCCGCCTCGGCAGGAATGGAATGAAGCGACTGTGGCCGCACATCGCGCCTTGAGCAAGCCTTGCTTCGGCGCTAGGTTCGC
>JBKKAQ010000055.1:0-27808 GCA_046714555.1 Sphingomicrobium sp.
ATTACGGACCGCGGTCGCCTCACTGCCCTTGCCATAGGCTCGCCAGCGGGGAAATCCCCAGTCGTCGGATCGGGTCGGTTTGGCCATAGGTTCCGGCACCCTAGAGGGTATCGGGCGTGATTGCGAGCGGTACCAGGGGGCCTGTAAGCCGGGTTCTGTCCAGCGCGCGAGCGCTTGGGCGACCATTCCTCTAGGAGACGGATTGCTCCGTCCCTCAAGCAACCAACCCGGGCGGCGAGGCAGAACACCCCATAAGCCGCCCCTATTCGGTCTTGCACCCGGTGGGGTTTGCCGTGCCGACCGCGTTGCCGCCGCCGCGGTGCGCTCTTGCCGCACCCTTTCGCCTTGACCCGCCCGAAGACGGGCAGCCTGCTTTCTGTGACACTTTCCCTGACCCCGGCCAAAGCCGGAGCCGCCGGGCGTTACCCGGCACCGTCATTCTGTGGAGCCCGGACTTTCCTCGCCCCTTGCTTTCGCGAGAGCCGCGGTCGCCCGGCCCCCTGGCGAAGCTATATATAGGGTCTGGCTCGGGGCTGCGCCAGTCGGGAAACTTATTGCGGCCGCGGGAGAAGCAGCGAAAGCAGCTTGGCGCGGCATTCGCCGTCGACCATTCCGTCGATACAGCCGGGGCGAAAGCGCCGCTGGAAGGCGATCACCGCCTTCTGGCCGTCGCGCACGTCATAACCGAAGCGTTCGAGCGCGAGGAGGAAACCGCCGTCGGTCCAGTGCGGGTCGATCAGCCCGCGCACCGGGCTGGGCAGGGCCAGCCGGCGGGAGGCGAACGCGTCCCACGGGAACAGCTCGCCGGGATCCTCCTTGCGCGCCGGGGCGACGTCCGAATGACCGACGACATTCCCGCGGCCGATGCCATGACGCTCCTTGATCTCGGCGACCAAAGGGATCAGCGCGGCGATCTGCTCGTCGGGAAACGGCCGATAGCCGAATTCATGCCCCGGATTGACGATTTCGATCCCGACGCTCGCCGAATTGACGTCGGTGATCCCCCGCCACGAAGCCTTGCCGGCATGCCAGGCGCGGTCGGCTTCATCGACCAGGCGGAGGATCCGTCCGTCCTCATCGACCAGATAATGCGCGGAAACCTTGGCGTCGGGCGAGGTCAGCTGATCGATCGCTCCGCTCGCGTCGGGCATTCCGGTATAATGTAGGACGATCATCGATACGGCCAGCGCGCGCTCGTCGAAATTGGGCGAAGGGCATTCAATGAAGTCCATCGGCTATGGACCCCCGGACGGGCTTTGCGGTCAAGCCCTTCGTTTCGAGCACTCCGCCCGATCGAGCCGATAGTGCCGGGCTTAGGCGATGCCGACCAACTGGAGCTTGATCTGCAGTGCCTCGCGGTCGAACGGCTTCATGACAAATTCGTCGGCCCCCGCATCGAGCGCGGCGCGGATGTGCGCCATGTCGTTTTCGGTGGTGCAGAAGACCACCTTGGGCTGGTCCGAATGCCCGCGCTTGCGGATCATCTTGAGAAATTCCATTCCACTCATCACCGGCATGTTCCAGTCGAGCAGGACGACATCGGGCATGTTGGCCTCGCAGCGGCTCAGCGCTTCGCGCCCGTCGCCGGCTTCCTCGACGTTGAAGTCGAGCGTTTCGAGGATGTGGCGGGCAACCTTGCGGATCACCCTGGAATCGTCGACGATGAGACAGGTCTTCATGCGCTTCCCCGATCCGGTTCGAATTGGACTTAAACACCGAGGGTAACGAAGCTGTTAAGCCGCGCGCGCCTCCGGCCCGGCGATCAGCGCGACGACGTCGACCAGCAGCAGCGGCCCTTCCGCCGTTTCGACCATTCCGTTCGAAACCCGTTCCCAGCAAGGCGACATCACGGCGCGAACAACGGCCGCGGCCGACAAGGCCTCGACGACGTCCTCGACCCCGTCGACCAGCAGCGCATAATGATGCCCTTCGAACTCGACCACCGCGGCTTCGCGCACGCCGCCGGAGCAGGGGGTGGCGCCAAGCTCGAGCGAGCGCATGCAGTCGATCACGGTCAGCACCCGGCTGCGCAACGCCGACAGCCCGGCGATATGCGGCGAGGCGCGCGGGACCGGAGTGAGCATTTCGAGCTTGACCACCGATTCGACCGAGGCCGCCGCCAGGGCGACGCGTTGCCCGGCGATGGTCACGATCAGCAGCAGGCTGTTCATGCCTCCCTCCCCGCCGCTGCGGCCTTGAGCGCGACCAGCAGCCCGGCGCGATCGTAGCGATAGATGCTCTCGTCGTCCCCGGGCGCGGCGTCGGGATCGGAGCGAAGCCAGATCGTCCGGGCCTGCGCAGCGGCTTCGACCGCCGATCCCTCGGACGCGATCACCAGATCGGCGGCCGCCGGATCCTGTTCGCTTATGACCCGGTAGCCCGCGGCCTCGACGATCGGGCGGAGGATATTCTGCATCCACGGTTCGTCGGGCAGGCGGCACAGCGGCCGCCCCGCGGGATCGAGCGCGACGCCGACATGCTGCGCGAAGTGCCAGTGGACGTCGACCAGCTCTGCAAGCTCACCACCGATCAGGGTCACTCCGCTGACCGCTCCCGGGCAATCGGCGGGGATGATCTCGTGCGCGATCGAATCGAGGTCGATCATTTCCGCGAAGGCATAACCGATCTCGCTTGTGCCGTCGTTGAGGCGGAACAGGCGGACCTTGCCTTCGAAGCCTTCGCCTGCCTCGCACCCGGCGAGCGGCAGAAGGGTCTCGCCGAGCTGGACTCGAAGCTGGCCGTCCCCGGGCCGGATCGCGCTTGCAGGCACTTCCTCGATCCGGTCGACCAGCGCCAGGCGGATCGCCCGGCGTCGCCGATCGAGCCCGCGGAACAGCAGCACCGGGACCGTCTCGGCCGCGACCCCGGCGGGATGGTCCTCGACCAGCCGCGACGCGCGGGCGGGCGCTTCGAAGCGAATTCCGCCGGCCCTGGCGAGTCCGGTTGGGTTGAGTAGCAGGATCGGGCTTCCGTCGTCGGCAAGCGTGGTCCCGGCGTAAAGTCCGGTGGCGATTACCGCCGGAGCCGCGGGCTTGACCACCAGCTCCTCATGGTCATGCACCCAGTCGACCGCGAGCGCGTAAAAATCGCCTACCGCGGGACGAAGCACGACCAGCGTTCGCTGCTCGTTGGCGAGCTCGGTCGCGAGCCCTAGAATGTCGGCGAGTGCGACCTGTGGAACGCGGCGGCCGCGGATCGTCGCGAAGCCGGCGCCGCCAAGGTTCGACAGGACCACCGATTGGCCATTGGCGCGGACGATTTCCTCGATGGCCGAGCGCGGGATCGCGAAATGCTGAGCGCCGACGCTCACCGTCAGCGCCGGAATGATCGTCAGCGTGAGCGGAACGCGCAGGGTCAGCCGAGTTCCCGCAAAGGGCCGGCTGTCGATTTCGACCAGTCCGCCGATCCGCTCGACGTTCGAGCGAACGACGTCCATGCCGACCCCGCGCCCCGAAATCGATGTCACCTCGGCCGCGGTCGACAGCCCGGGCTCGAAGATCAAGGCGAGCTGATCGCTCGGCGCCATCGCCGCGGCGACGGATTTGTCGACGAGGCCCGCGGCAATCGCTTTTTCGACCAGCAGCGCCGGATCGATTCCGCGGCCATCGTCGGCGACTTCGATCAAGATCTGATTGCCCGACTGCCGCGCCGAGATCGACAAGAGGCCGCTCTCGCGCTTGCCCGCCGCGACGCGGTCGCCCGGGCTTTCGATTCCATGATCGACCGCATTGCGGATAATGTGAGTCAATGGATCGCGGATCAGCTCGATCATTTCGCGGTCGACCTCGACGTCGCCGCCGTCGATCTGGACCAGGACCTGCTTACCAAGCTCGGCGCTGAGGTCGCGCACCATGCGCGGCAGGCCGACGAACAAATACTCGACCCGCTGCATCCGTGTTCGAGTGATCGCCTCGCGCATTTCGCCGATAATATGCGACAGCCGTTCGAATGCTCCGTCGATCGCGGCCCCCGCCGGGGCATCGCGCAGGCGGCGCGCCAGCTCGTTGCGCGCGAGCACCATGTCGCTGACCCCGCACATCACCCGGTCGAGCAATTCGACCGGCAGCCGGATCGAGCGCGGCGCGGCAAGCTTGCCCGCACCCTCCGCGAGGCCCGAAGCGCCAGGCGATGGAGCGCCCTCGGCTCCGGGCTCGAGCGCCGCGATCAGCAGATCCTCATCGCCTTCGGGCATCGGCAGGCCAGCCTCGATCGCCGCGACCATCCGGCCGATCCGGTCGATGATCGCGAGCACCGCGCTGACCAGTGCCGCATCGGGCAGGCGGCGCCCCGAACGAAGCTCGGCGAGCGCATCCTCGGCAGCATGGCTGAGCGCTTCGAGCCGCGGAAAATCGAAGAAACCGCAATTGCCCTTGACGGTGTGGACGAAGCGGAAAATCGAATCGAGCCGGGCGCGATCGGCCGGGTCGGCCTCCCACGCGACGATCTCTCCGCCAAGCGCCTCAAGCATTTCGCGGCATTCGGCGGTGAAGTCGGCGATCAGATCGTCCATCGGTACTGCGCGCCCTGCCCTCGAATAGCTTCGGTCGCCTTATGCCGGGGAGGAATTAAAGCCGCGTTAGCCCTGCCGCGGGATGGTCGCGCCGATCAGCAGGACGTCCTCGCCCGGATCGGACAGGCGGATCGAGCCCCCGGCCTGGGCGGCGAGGCTATGGGCAAGCCAGGCGCCCGCCGCGCGGGGTTCGACCTCGCCCTCCGAACTGCCCTTGAGGAGGGTTTCGCGAAGCTTGGGGTCGAGCAGGATGCGCGGGCCTTCGGCCCGGATGACGAGCTCGATGCTGTCGCCCGAACGCTCGGCCCCGATATCGAGCCGGCCGCCTCGAACCAAGGCGTCGCCGGCGAGCAGCGAGAGGTTGAGCAGCAGCTTGACCGCCCCCTTGGACAAGCGGTCGTCCTCGATCATCCAGCCAAGCTCGATCCGCCGCTCGGCGCCGAACAGCCCTTCGAGCGCCGAGCGCGCGTCGCGGGTGTCGATCTGGTCGCCGAAGCCGCCGGCGGCGCCGAATGCGATCCGGAAGAATTTCAACTTGTTGGCCGAGGAGCGAGCGCTGTCGGAAAGCAATTCGAGGCAGCGCGCGCGCATTTCGGGATCCTGCTCGTCGGCGAGCAATTCAATTCCGTTGTTGAGCGCCCCGACCGGGGACAGCAAATCGTGGCACAACCGCGAACAGAGCAGGCTCGCAAGATCGACGGGGTTCATAGCGCTGGTCATGGCAAGCGCTGATTGGGGCATCGGCCGGGCGAGCGCAACCCGGCTTGAAAGCGCCGCCCGGCGGCCCATATTTGCCTGAATGGCCGGGGGGCATCATCTCGTCGATGTGGCGCTGGGCGCCGAGCATCAGGGCTGGCGGCTCGACCGCGCACTCGCCGCGGCCTTGCCGAGCCTGTCGCGCGAGCGGCTCAAGCTGTTGATCAAGAGCGGCGCCTTGACGAGCGGCGGAGCGATGCTGCGCGATCCCGCAATCAAGGTCGGCGGCGGCGAAATTTTCATCCTCGCGGTTCCCGACCCCCAACCGGCGCACAACGAGCCGCAGGACATCGAATTGGTCATCGCGTTCGAGGACAAGCATCTGCTGGTGGTCGACAAGCCGGCGGGGCTGGTGGTCCATCCCGCGGCGGGCAACCGCGACGGGACATTGGTCAACGCCTTGCTTCACCATTGCGGCGGATCGCTGTCGGGGATCGGCGGGGTCGCCCGGCCGGGGATCGTCCACCGGATCGACAAGGACACCTCGGGGCTGATGCTGGTCGCCAAGAGCGACGTCGCGCACGAGGGACTAAGCCGGCAGTTCGCCAGGCATAGCATCGATCGGCGCTATCTGGCGATCGTCTCGGGGTTGCCGCTCGCTGCCGGCGGGACGATCGACGCATGGCTGGCGCGCTCGTCGAGCGACCGCAAGAAGATCGCGGTGGTCGCCAAAGGCCATGGCAAGCATGCGGTGACCCATTGGCGGCGGCTGACCCCACTGAGGGACGCCGCTTTGGTCGAGTGCAGGCTCGAGACCGGGCGGACCCACCAGGTACGGGTGCATATGGCGTCGGTCGGCCATCCCCTGCTCGGCGACCCGGTTTATGGCTGGATCGCCAAGGGCCACCGCGCCCTGCTCAAGGAACTGGGGTTCACCCGCCAGGCGCTCCACGCGGCGCGTATCGGGTTCGTCCACCCGGTGACCGGGGCGCATCTGTCGTTCGAAAGCGCCATTCCGGCGGACATGCAGGAACTGTTCAGCGCGCTTGGAGTATAGGTTTATGGCGGATAGAGACCGGAACGCCGGCCCGAGCCGCCCCAGGGAGTGTTTGAAGTCATGGCCATGCAAGCGACCGCCAAGCGCAAAGGGGTGCTGTCGATCCCCGCGTCGAGCCGGGAGGCCGGGCTCAATCGCTATTTGAGCGAAATCAAGAAATTTCCGATCCTCGCTCCCGAAGAAGAATATATGCTCGCCAAGCGCTGGCGCGACCATGGCGATACCGACGCCGCGGCGCAGCTGGTCAATTCGCACCTTCGGCTCGTCGCCAAGATCGCGATGGGATATCGCGGCTATGGCCTGCCCGTCAGCGAATTGATCAGCGAGGGCAATATCGGCCTGATGCAGGGGGTCAAGAAATTCGAGCCCGACCGGGGTTTCCGCGTCGCGACCTATGCCATGTGGTGGATCCGCGCCTCGATCCAGGAATTCATCCTGAGGTCGTGGAGCCTGGTCAAGATGGGCACCACCGCGGCTCAGAAGAAATTGTTCTTCAACTTGCGCCGGATGAAGAACCAGATCGACGCGTTCGAGGATGGCGACCTCAAGCCCGCCGACGTGACCAAGATCGCTACCGACCTCGGGGTCACTGAAGCCGAGGTCGTGTCGATGAACCGGCGGATGGCGATGGGCGGGGACACCAGCCTCAACGCCCCGCTGCGCGACACCGACGGCGAAGGCCAGTGGCAGGATTTCCTCGTCGACAACGGACCGTTGCAGGACGAACAGCTCGCCGACGACGAGGAGCGCCGGGTGCGCCACGATTTGCTGGTCGAGGCAATGAACGCGCTGAACGACCGCGAAAAGTTCATCCTGACCGAGCGGCGCTTGTCCGACGAGCCCAAGACGCTCGAGGAATTGAGCCAGGTCTACGACGTCAGCCGCGAGCGCATTCGCCAGATCGAGGTGCGCGCGTTCGAAAAACTGCAGGCCGCGCTGATCCGGCTCGCGGGCGAACAGAGGCTGCTCCCCGCCGCTTAGCTGACGCTGGGGAACGACCGTTCGCCTTGCTTGCGCTTGCGCTTGCCGTGCGGCGTGGGCTCAGGCCAAGCTTCGCCCGATTGTCCCCTTGTCTCCATGCGATTCGCACGCGAGAGTTCGAAAACACTTTCCTACACCATCCTATCTGGTTACTTATCTTCGGATGGGACAGCCGGTCGTTGCTCTGGTCAATTCAACGCGCGCTAACTCGAGCGGCTTAGCCGTCTCATGCGCGCGTGGGGTGCGACTTTCGTGACCTTCCGCCAGCGTCAGGCTGCCCGTCGGGGGCGATCACGGGCTCTTGCCAAGTGCGCGCAACAGGCGGAAGTTAGCGCCACTGGAGAGCGCAGCCGCTCATCCCCGCGACTCGCTCCCCCAACAGCTTGGGAGAGGTTGTCGCCATGTCCGGATCAATCAACGGCACTCGAGTCATCGCGCTGGTCGGACCGGCCGGCGCGGGAAAGACCAGCCTGGCCGAAGCGATGCTGTTCGCCGCCGGGGCGATCGATCGGCAGGGCTCGATCGCAAGCGGAACGACGGTCGGCGATTCGAGTTCCGAAGCACGCGCGCGCGGCGGTTCGACCGAGCTTGATGCAATGCATTTCGACTATCTCGGCGATCATTTCGCTTTGCTCGACTGCCCCGGCTCGATCGGCTTTGCCGCTGACGGAGCGCGCAGCGTCGCGGTCGCCGACCTCGCCATCGTCGTCGTCGATCCCGACCCGGCGCGCGCCGCGCTCGCAGCGCCGGCGCTGAGGATGCTCGACGAGCTCGGAGTGCCGCACATCATCTTCGTCAACCGGATCGACCAGGCGCGCGGGCGGATTCGCGACCTGATGGCGGCGTTGCAGCCGACCAGCGTGTCCCCGCTGATCGCTCGCCAGATCCCGATCCGCGAGGGCGACAAGGTCACCGGCTTCGTCGATCTCGCGCTCGAGCGTGCGTTCCATTACCGGCCCGGAGCGGCGTCCGAGCGGATCGAGATTCCGAGCGAGGTCAGTGAGCGCGAAACGCAGGCGCGCACCCAGATGCTCGAAATGCTCGCCGACCATGACGACCGGCTGCTCGAACAATTATTGATGGACGAGACCCCCGATCCGGCGGTGATCTTCGCCGACCTGGCAAAGGAAACCAGCGACAATCTGGGGGTGTCGGTGCTGTTCGGATCGGCCACCGCCGGATCGGGGGTAAGGCGCCTGTTGAAGGCGGTGCGGCATGAAGCGCCGGGGCCCCAGGCAACCGCCGAGCGGCTTGGAGTCACCGCCCCCGCGCTCTACGCGTTCAAGATCAGCCACGGCGGGTCGGTCGGGCGGCTCGCGCTTGCACGTGCCTTGGGGGGCGAAATCGCCGAGGGGTCGGACGTTCGCACCCGCGACGGCGCGGCGACCCGGCTCGGCGCCTTGTTCGCGGTGCAGGGGGCCGCGACCCAGAAAATCGCCAGGGCAAATGAGGGCGACCTCGTCGCAGTGGCCAAGGTCGACGGGCTGAAAGCAGGCGAATGGATCGGTCCCGGACAGCTTCCGCCGGCGCCCGAAATCGCGCTCCCGTCATGCAATATCGCGCTCGCAATCGAACCCGCCGACCGCAAGGACGACGTCAAATTGTCGAGTGCGCTCGCCCGGCTGATCGAAGAGGATTCGACCTTGAGCCTCGAGCATGACGAGGCGAGCCGGGAAATGCGGCTGCGCGGAGTCAATGACGAGCAATTGTCGACGGTGCTTGCCAGGTTGAAGCGCCGCTATGGGGTCGAGGTCAGGTCGCGGCCCCCGAGCATCGGCTATCGCGAATCGATTCGCCGGACGGTGACCCAGCGCGGCCGCCACAAGAAGCAGTCGGGCGGCCACGGCCAGTTCGGCGACGTAGTGATCGAATTGCGGCCGCTGGCACGCGGCGAAGGCTTCAAGTTCGAGGACAGGATCAGCGGCGGTGCGATTCCGCGGCAATGGATTCCCGCGGTCGAGCAAGGGGTCAAGGACGCGATGGCCAAGGGTGCGCTTGGCTTTCCGGTGGTCGATGTCGCGGTGGTGCTGACCGACGGAAGCTATCACAGCGTCGATTCGAGCGAGCTCGCGTTCCGCACCGCGGGGCGGATCGCGATGAGCGAGGCGCTCGCCGCCGCCTCGCCGCATCTGCTCGAGCCGGTCGAGCGGCTGGTGGTGGTCACTCCGTCGAGCTCGACATCGCGGGCGAGTTCGGCGGTGGCGAGCCGGCGCGGGCAGATGGTCGGGATGGGCCCGCGCGACGGCTGGACCGGATGGGACCGGATCGAGGCCTTGATCCCCGAAAGCGAATTGAGCGGGCTCGAAGCCGAGCTTCGCTCGATCAGCCATGGTCTCGCCAGCTATGAAGCAAGCTTCGACCATCTCGCCGAGCTCAACGGAACGCTCGCCGAAAAGATCATCGAGCACCGAATTCCCGAACCGGCGTAAAAGGGCGACAGTTTTTGCCCGAAGCCGTAGAAGCGCTGCCGGGGTCATCGATCTTCGGCAGCACATGAAGCACTGGTTTCGCGACGCTCATTTCCGTTCGCTGCTCAAGAACAGCGGCTATCTCGCGGCGTCGCGCGGGGTCGCGGCGATATGCGCGCTCGCGACGCTGGCATTCGCCGGACGTGGGCTTGGCGTCGCAATGTTCGGAATGCTGGTGCTGATCACCAGCTTTGCCGAGGCGGCGAGCGGGCTGAGCAAGTTCAAGTCATGGCAATTGATCATCCGCTACGGCAGCCCGGGGCTGGTCGCCGGCGATCCCGAACCGTTCAAGGTCGCGATCGGGTTCGCCTTCGCGCTCGATGCGGCGAGCGGGATAGTCGGGATGATCCTCGCGATCCTGATCCTCCCGCTGATCGGGCCATGGTTCGGAATTCCCCAGCATTACCTGTGGCTGGCGGCGGCTTACTGTCTGTTGTTGCCGACGATGGGGGCAGCGACCCCGGTCGGAGTGCTTCGAGCGCTCGACCGCTTCGACCTGATCAGCTGGCAGGGAACGACCTATCCGATCGCTCGCGCGCTGTTCGCAATGGCCGCTTGGTGGAACGACCTGTCCTTGATCTGGTTTGTCGGAATCTGGTTTATAACCGACCTTGGCGGCGACCTCTATATCTGGTTCTTGGCTTGGCGTGAGCTCAAGCGGCGCGACCTGTTGAGGGGCATTCGACCGACATTCAGCCCTCATTCGCTTCCCGGCGCATGGAAGTTCGCCCTCCTGATCAACCTCAACGTCACCCTCGATACCGCGCTGGGGGCAATTGGGAGGCTGGTCGTGGGCGGGCTGCTTGGTCCCGCCAGCGCAGGGCTCTACCGGGTCGCTGCAAGCCTCGCCGACAGCGCAAAAAAACCCGCCGATCTTCTGGGCAAGGCCTATTTTCCCGAGGTCATGCGGATGGATCTTGCGACCAGGCACCCGTGGAAACTGATGCGGCGGTCGATCGCGCTTGCGCTCGGCTTCGGAGCGATTGCGGTGCTGGTGATGGTGATCGCGGGCAAGGCGCTACTCAGCGCGGTCTTCGGGCCCGATTTCACCCCCGCTTTCCCAGTGCTGCTGGTGATGCTTGGAGCGCCGCTTCTGGCGATGGTCAGCTTCCCGCTCCCGTCGATGCTCTACGCGGTCGACCGCAGCGATGCTCCGGTGATCGCGCGGCTGATCGGGACGGTAGCATATTTCCTTGCCATCGTCCCGCTGGCGATGCACCTCGAAACGGTCGGCGCCGCGGCGGCGCTGGTACTCGGAAATGCAATGATGGTCGGGGTGATGATCGTCTATCTGCGCCGCGAATATCGCCGGCTGCGGCCGAAGCGAAAGCCGCGCTAGGCAAGGCTCTCGACGGTCGCCAGCGGCGCCCAGTCGCCCAAGTCATTGGCGGCCGCGAATTCATCCGGGAACGCCTGGCCCCGATGAATCCCGCCCGAAACGAAGATACAATCAATCCCTTGGCGGGCCGCTCCGAGAACATCGGTGAGAAGCCCGTCGCCGATCGCCAGCACCTGTCCTTGCGGAGGATTGCCGCCAAGCTTGAACGCATGCTCGTATATCGCCGGATGCGGCTTGCCATACCATGCGACCCGCCCTCCAAGCGCTTGATAAACGTCGGCAAGCGCCCCGGCGCAAGGCTCGCTGACCCCGCCGAAGATCACCATCCGGTCGGGATTGAGGCAATGCATCAGCACATCGCGCGCTGCCCAGCGCTCGAGATCGCGGCGATAATCGTCGACCCGGTCGCGGCGGTCGTCGAGGCCAGTGCAGACAAGGTCGGTAAACCGGTCATCGGACGCGAATGCCAGCCCCCTCCCTTCAAGCTCGGCACGATCCAGTGCAGTGCCGAGCAGGCCCGGAAGCGAACCGAGCTTCGAAAGTGCTGCAATCCCCGCTTCGCCGCTGGTCGCAATCGCACCCCACGCGGCGCTCGGCAGGCCGAGCCGGGCAAGCTGGCGCTCGACCGACTCGGCGGGGCGCGGGGCATTGGTGACAAGGATCACCTCGCGGCCTTCGGAGCGCCATTCGACCAGGCGCTCGCTCGCACCGGGATAAAGCGAGACCCCGTCGTGGATGCAGCCCCAGATATCGCACAGGATCAACCGATAGCGCGGGTCGAGCGCGTCGAGCAGCGAAGACATCAGACCGGTTGCGGCCCCACGACGAGACCTTCGTCGATCGCCGCGCTGCGCGGTTCGCCGCGCGAGACGACGGTCGCCGCGGCGAGGTCTCCGGTGACATTGAGCGTCGTCCGGCACATGTCCAGGAAGCGGTCGACCCCGAGGACCAGGCCAATCCCCTCGGGCGGCACGCCGATCATTCCGAGGATCAAAGCAACCACCGGAAGTGACCCGGCGGGAACTCCGGCGGTCCCGATTCCGCCGAGGATGCAAATGAACAGCACCGTCGCCTGCTGCCCAAGATTGAGCTCGACCCCGAAAAATTGAGCGAGGAACAGAACGGTCACCCCTTCGAAGATCGCCGTCCCGTTCTGATTGGCGGTCGCGCCGATGGTCAGGACGAAGCGCGCGACCCGCGGGGGCAGGTTAAGCCGCGTTTCGGCGACCCGAAGCGCAGTCGGAAGCGTGGCGTTCGACGAAGCGGTCGAAAAGGCCATGACCATCGCTTCCTGCGAATTGCGGAAGAACCATACGGGCGAGACTCCTCCGATAAACTTGAGAATCAGCGGATAGACGATGAACATCTGGGTCGCGAGCGCGAGCAAGACCACCGCGACATAGGCCCCGAGACGAAGCAGAAGGTCCCATCCGAACACCGCTGCAAGGTTGAACATGAAGCAAGCGATCGCGACCGGGGCGAAGCGGATAATCAGCGAAATCAGCCGCATCGAGACATGGAAGATGCCCTCGATCGCCGACTGGAGCGCATTGGCCGAGGGGGTCTGGGTGATCAGCAGCCCGATGCCGAACACCAGAGCGAAGAACATTACCGCGAGAATGTCGTTGTCGGCCGCCGCCGCGACGACATTGTTGGGGATGATGGCGAGTACCGCGGCGACTCCCGACGGCTTTTCCGAAGCGCCGCTGAGAATCGCCCCGGCGCCCTCGCGGGCATCGGCGAGAAGCCGTTGGGCAAGCAGCTGATCAACTCCCGCTCCGGGCTTGATCCAGTTGGTGAAGGCAAGCGCGATGACCACCGCGATCCCCGAAACGACGATTGTGAACACTAGGGTTCGAAATCCGACGCGCTTGAGCGCGCTGACGTCGCCCATTTCGGCAATGCCGACCACCAGCGCCGAAAATAGCAAGGGAATGACGAGCATGAACAATAAGCGAAGGAAGATCTGCCCAATCGGGCCGGTGACGTAGGTCGTAACCGCGTCGACCCAAGCCACGTCGCTCGAAGTCGCATTGGCGATCAGCCCGGCGACAAGGCCGACGATAAACCCGACAAGCATCTGCCATTGGAGGCCGAAGCCGCGGGTGGTTTCGTCGGTCATCGAGGCTCCTTCACATGGGGGGCATCGCGGGCCGCGCGGGCGTCTGTCAAGCTTGAGCTGACGAGGGATCGCCGATCGCCGCGGGCACGGGGCCATCAGGCGAAGGCATAGGGGCCGCCCTTGGCGAGCGCTCGCTGATAGGCCGGACGGGCATGGATCCGGTCGAGCCAGTCGGAAAGGTTGTGGCGGCTGGAATCGAGCCCGGCGCGGACCCGCGCGGCTTCGAGCGGGTAGCTCATCATGACATCGGCGGCGGTGAACTCTTCGCCGGCGAACCAGGGACGACCCGAAAGCTCGGCGTCGAGATAATCGAGATGGCGAGCGAACATATGGAGCAAGGGCTTGCGCGCCGGGCGGCCGAGCAGGCCAAGGCGCTGGACGACAAGCAGAGCGAGCAAGGGCGGCATCAGCGAGCCTTCGGCGTAATGGAGGTAGTGCCGATAGCGAAGCGCGTTCGTGCAGTTGGCGGGAGGACCGAACGCTCCGCCCGCCTTTTCGACCAGATATTCGACGATCGCCCCGCTTTCGGACAAGATCAGGACCCCGGGCTCCGTGGAATCAGAGTCTTCGATCACCGGCGACTTGCCGAGCGGGTGAACCCGGCGAAGCTCAAGCGGGGCGAGCATCGTTCGCGGATCGCGCTCGTAGCGCCGGACCCCGTAGGGAAATTCCATTTCCTCGAGCAGCCACAGGATTCGTTGCGAACGGCTGTTTTCGAGATGATGCACGGTCAGCATGAAACGGCCCTTCAACCTTTCTCAAAACAAGTGTTGCACGCCGCGACGGGCTGCGCCAGCAGCGCTTCCATGGCTTTGTCGGACAGCAAATTACCCTTGAGTGGGCTGCGCCCCGGGTCGCGCGAGATCGTCGCTTTGCTCGCCGGGCTGATGGCGCTCAACGCCTTCGCGATCGATGCGATGATCCCCGCGCTTCCCTCGATCGGCGAGAGCCTTGGGGTTTCGGCCGAGAACGACCGGCAATTGGTGGTGGTCGCCTACATGTTCGGGTTCGGGTCGAGCCAGTTATTGTGGGGACCGCTCGGCGACCGGTTTGGGCGCAAGCCGATCATGTTCGTCGGAATCACGCTTTATGCGTTGTTCGCGCTGCTGTGCGCAATCGCGGGGAGCTTCACTTTGCTAGTGGTCGCTCGAGTGCTTCAGGGCGCGGCGGCGGCGGCTTCGAGGGTGCTGGTCGTGGCGATGGTCCGCGACTTGTTTCAGGGCGAGGCGATGGCGCGGGTGATGAGCCTCGTGCACATGGTGTTCATGCTCGTTCCGGTGCTCGCGCCGAGCGTCGGGCAGGTGATCCTGCTGGTCGCTCCGTGGCGAGCGATCTTCCTCGTCCTCGCCGCATATGGGATGGTCATGCTGCTGTGGTCGTGGCGGCGATTGCCCGAAACGCTTCATCCCGATCATCGGCGGACGCTGGCGTTGCGCGATATCGCCGGCGCGACCGCGGTCGCTCTGAGTGAACGGCAGTCGCTCGGCTACACGCTCGCCTTGACCGCAACCTTTGGCGGTTTGATCGCCTATATCGCCTCGATCCAGCAGATCGTGTTCGATGTGTTCCAACAGCCTCAGGCGATCGGCTGGGTGTTCGGAGCGGTCGCTGCGCCGATGGCATTGGCCTCCTGGCTCAACTCGCAGATCGTCCGGCGTTTCGGGCTCCGCCGGGTCGGGCATAGCGGAGTGGTCGCGTTCGCCGCAGTGACTCTGATTCATGCCATAGTCGCTTCGACTCTTGGTGAAAATCTGGTGATTTTCGTGGCGTTTCAGGCGCTGGTGCTGGCGTCCTTCGCCCTCACCTCGTCGAACTTCGCGACGCTGGCGATGGAAAAGATGGGGCCGATCGCGGGGACCGCGTCTTCGGTACAGGGCGTGATCGGAACCGTCGGCGGCGCGCTGGTCGGGCTGCTCATCGGCCGGGCGTTCGACGGGACTGCCTTGCCCTTCCTGTGGGGGTTCGCCGGCTGCGCCGGGACCGCGATGCTGCTGAGCCTTGCGACCGAGCCCAGGCGATTGTTCGAAGGACCGACCGAATTCCAGGCGGATCCGGCGGCAATGCCGGATCCGCTCTAGGTTGTGTGGACTCTTGGAATTCCCAATTGGGTCAAGCTCTGCTTGTTATGGGGACGCCCGCTATGGCAACGGCCTTTTGTCGGAATGGATTTGATCGGTTGCTATCATATGTCCGGCCTGTTTTGCGTCCCAGCCCTAAGGCTTTGCCATGCCTGCCGGCCTCCAGCCCCCACCAAGCATCGGGACTCGGAAAATCATGCCCGAGGCAATCTTCATCGATCAGCCTGACGGCACCCCGCTCTAGCAGAGTTCGAGCGCCGCCTCGCGCCCGAGCGCGGACGCAAGCTGTTTCAACCGGCGCGAGACAGTGTCAGCGAAGAGCACTTCGTGACGGCGCGACAGGGTGAGCACCACCTGCCCTGGGCGCAGCGCGATGCCGCTCTCGCGCAGCAGGCTTTCCGTCCCGCCGCTAAGCCGCTGGGCGAGCCGGATCGCGCGGCCCCAGACATTTGCGCGCTCGCCCTCGCCAGGTTTCAAGAGCGCGGAAAGCGATTTGCTGAACCCGCCGTCACTGCCGAAGGCGCTGCAAAGGGCCCGACCGAGCAAGGCGCGGCCATGAGCATCGATCCCCACCCAATTGCCATGGATCGCCATGTCGACCGCGCGCTCGGCGCGAAAATCGGGATGGGCATTCCATGCGATATCGGCCAGCAGACACGCTGCGAGCCGGAGGCGCGACGCCCCCGCGCTGTCATCGGGGAATAAGGGTGCGATCCAGCTGTCGAGTTGCGCTCCATGATCGCCGAACCGGCCAAGCCGCTCGCCAACCTCGAGTGCTGCGGCAAGCAATGGGTCCTGGTCACGAGTCGCAATATCGAGGTCACGGTAGAGCAGGCCCTCGCGAAGGCCGAAGGCGGAGGTGATAATCTGCTTCGGCCCGAGCAAACGGGTCAGCGAGTCGAGGATTGCCGCTGCGGCGCCGAGCGTCGGCAGACGCGAAGTGGAAATCCCCGAAAGCGACTTGATCTCATCGAGCGGCTTGTCACGCAGCAAAGTGCGCAATTTCGCGATTCGTGGCGGGGTGAAGCAATGCTCATGGACGATCGGCAGCGGATGGCGGGAGATTTTAAGGTCGAGCATGGCCAGCGCGCGGAACGATCCACCGACAAGGTAAAGTGAGCGGTCGCGGGCGGCGTCGGCGAGTCGGCCTCCGCTAATAGCGGCGCGAATCTGCTCAAGCAGGTCGTCGGCACTGGGACGGGCGCCCAGACGGAGCACCCCCAAGGGCAGCGATACCCCTTCCCCCGCCGAGCCCCGCGCGACCCCGATCAGCTCGAGGCTTCCACCTCCCAGATCCGCGACGATTCCCTTGGCATGGGGGATCGCCGAGATCACGCCGAGCCCGCCCAGTTCGGCTTCTTCGGAGCCGGGGAGCAGGCGCGGCCTGAGCCCGAGCGCAACGATCCTGGCGAGAAAGTCGGGACCGTTTTCGGCGTCCCGGACCGCCGCAGTGGCGACGACGTGAAGCCGTTTGAGCCCGATCTCGCGCGCGAGCAGTTGGAAGCGCGCGAGCGCCTCAAGAGTCTTGTCCATAGAAGGGTGGTCGAGTCGCCCGTCCAGCGCCAACCCGCGGCCGAGCGCTGCCATGACCTTCTCGTTGAACAAGGCGCTCGGCACTCGCGCCGCGCCGCCATAAGCGACGAAGCGTACCGAATTGGAGCCGATATCGATAATCCCCACCGGCCCAAACGAGCGACTGGCCATTTGTGCGCTCAGCCTCGCTGGGTCAGGCGAAGCCTGGGCACCGCTTTGCCGGCGAGCGCCGCGCCACGCCCCGAAAGCGACGGATTGGTCATGAAATAATGGTGGAGGTTGAATGATACCTTGCCTGCCTTGATGCGTGAATAGCGCCCGGAGGAATCCAGCTGCCAGCTTTGTTCATTGTCGATCAGATTGGCGATCATCACCTGATCGAGCACCTGCGCGTGAACGGTCGGATTTTCGATTGGAATCATATATTCGACCCGCCGGTCGAAATTTCGCGGCATCCAGTCCGCCGATGATATGTAGACCCGCGCCTTCGCGTGCGGGAGCCGAGCACCGTTGGCGAAAGCCCAGATCCTGCTATGTTCGAGAAAACGCCCGACGATCGACTTGACCCGAATTCGCGATGACAGCCCGACAATTCCTGGGCGAAGACAACACACCCCGCGGATGATCAGGTCGATCGACACCCCCGCCTCACCGGCCTCGTAAAGTTTGTCGATCACTATCGGATCAACGAGGCTGTTCATCTTGGCCCAGATGGCAGCGGGCTTACCATCAACCGCATTGGCGATTTCGGCGTCGATCAAGGCGAGTATTTTTTCGCGAAGCCCGCGTGGGGAAAGTGTCAGGAGCTCGAGCCCCTTGGGAGTGACATAGCCGGTGATGAGGTTGAACAATTTGCCGGCATCGCGCGCCGCCCGGCGGCTGGCGGTAAAAAAACTGAGGTCGGTGTAGATGCGCGCCGTTGCGGGGTGATAATTGCCTGTTCCGAAGTGGCAATAGGTCTTGAATGATCCGCCCTCGCGGCGGACGACCATCGACACCTTGGCGTGAGTTTTCCATTCGATGAAGCCATAAACGACCTGAACCCCCGCCCGCTCGAGCCGGCTCGCCCACAGGATGTTCTGCTCCTCATCGAAGCGCGCCTTAAGTTCGACCACCGCCGTGACCGACTTGCCTGCCTCGGCGGCGGCAACCAGCGCATCGACGATCGCGCTCTGCTTTCCTGCGCGATAAAGCGTCTGCTTGATCGCGACGACGTCGGGATCCTCGGCGGCTTGGCGGAGAAAGGCGACCACCACCTCAAAGCTTTCATAAGGATGATGGACAACCAGGTCCTTGGCGCGGATCGCCGCGAAGCAGTCGCCGCCATGCTCGAGCACCCGTTCGGGGAAACGTGGGCTGTAGGGCGCGAATTTAAGGTCGGCGCGATCGGCCTCGACGAGCATGGCGAGATCGGCGATTCCGATGAAGCCCGCGCTTTCAGTGATCAGTGCGTGGCGTGCGTCGAGCCCTTTGCGTACGAGATGCTCGAGGTCTTGGGGAGTTTCCGAGTCGAATTCCAGCCGGATTACCCCACCCCTCCTCCGCCGCTTGATCGCCGAGCGGAAGTAGCGGACCAGATCCTCGGCCTCCTCCTCGACCTCAATGTCGCTGTCGCGAAGCACCCGGAACGCACCGCCGCCAAGAAACTCGAATCCGGTGAAAAGCACGTCAAGATGGGCGCGGACGACGGTTTCGATCGCAATATACCGCACATCCTTTCCAGGCAGGCGGACGAAGCGCGGAAGCCGCGACGGGATCATCAGCAATTCAGTCAGCGGATCTTCCTGAGAGGGGGTGCGAAGCGTGAAGATCAGGCTGAAGCCCCCATTGGGGATGAACGGGAAGGGATGCGACGGATCGATCGCCTGGGGAGTCAGCACCGGAAGAATCTGCTCGCGAAAATGGATCGCGAGCCACCGGTGCTCGTCGGGCGTGAGCTGATCGGCGCCGATCACATCGAAGTCAGCATCGGTCAGATGTTCTCGAAGGATCAGCCATTCGGACTGCTGAGCGACGACCAAAGCATCGGCCTGATTGGAAATGGCATCGAGCTGCTGGGTCGGGGTGAGGCCGTCGGTCGAACGCTCCTCGATACCGCGAATCTGCTGCCCCTTGAGACCGGCGACCCGGACCATGAAGAACTCGTCAAGATTGCTACCCGAAATCGACAGAAAACGCAGCCGCTCGAGCAATGGGTGCGCCGGGTTGGCAGCCTCCTCGAGAACACGGAAATTGAAGGCGAGCCAGCTTAGTTCGCGATTGAAATAACGCTCGCCAACCTCGACGGCCGGTCCACGAATTTCGCTTTGGACGTTCATTGCTCGTCCCCGCCAATCGCCAGGCCGGCCTCGATCAAGGCTCGGCCGACGGTCGGTACGCTCAGCCGGGCGCGGTCTGCAATCGCGAAACGGTCGACCGCTTCGACAACGCGTTCGGCGGTGAAATAGTCGCGCGTGACGCGGGTTGAAATGAAGCGCAGAGCCTCGGATGGAATATGCAGACCGCGATCGGCGAACAAGCGCTCGATCAGCGCTGTGAACAACAGATCGTCGGGCTGACCGATCCGCACCAACGGAGTCGCATCGAGCCGCGAGCGAAGATCCGGGAGCCTGACCTCCCAATCGGGCGGAAGCCGGTCGGCGATCATCACCATCGGCCGGCCGCTGTCCTGCGCCGAGTTCCACGCGTGGAATAGCTCTACCTCATCATGCGCCTCTGCGCTGTCGAACAACCGCCCGCCGACCCGCTCGACGAACCCGCGCGCAAGCAAGGAGCGACCCGATCGGCGTGGTCCGGTAAGCAGGGTAGCGCGGACCGGCCACATCGTCCAGCGACGGAAGTGATCAAACGCCTCGCGGTTGGCATCCGTGACGATGAATCGGCTCGAATCCTCGCCCTGCGGCCAGTCGAGCGGAAGCGCTATCTGGTCCGCAGCGCGGGTCATTGCAACTGCCTTGGTTCGCCGTCGCCGCCGCCGGATGGCTGAGCGGGCGGCGGGGGAGCCGAGGACGGACGGCTCACCCGCAATATGCCGCCGACATATTCGACGCTCCACCCACGCGCCATAAATGCCACTCGCATCGCCGAAACATCGCCGCGATAGGTGACCAGGAGCAAGCTGGTGCCGCCAATCGCGATGCTTCGTTCGTTGACCGCCTCAACCCCGTCGATGGCGCGTATCTGGGCAAGCGCCGAGCCAAGCGAGGCGGCATCGCTCGACAACAGCTCTACCTGGACGACGCTACCGGTCTTCGCGGCCTCGACCGGAGCCACGACCTCCTCCTCCTCGACCGGGGGCGGTTCTTCGACGATCAGGGTCGGATCGGGGGTGAGCATTCCCGAGGCAAGCGCGCGGGAGAACAAGGCATCCATTTCGCGAACGCCTTCGTCCATCATCGCGGGCACCCCGGCACTGTCACGCGCGCGAAGTTCGAAGCTTCCGAGTAATCGCGCGTCGGGACCCTGACGTCCGATGAAAGTGGCGATTGCCGGTCCGCCCGGGTATAGCCGGTGCACGAGAACCTCTGCGACAAGGATATCCGCGGCACCATAGAGGTCGATGATATTGCGCCACTGGGCACGCCCGGGGCGGCGGGTCTGGGCGGCGTTGACCAGCAGCGGATCGATCCCCAACCCGCTGATCCGCACATAGTCGATCACACCGGTCGAGGTACGGAACTGGGCCCACGCCCGCTGCCACGAATTGCGAGTCTCGACGCTTGTCGTCGCTCCACCGCTGATCATTACCGGGATCAAAAGCAGCGGCGCCGAGCGGCGAACCTCCCCCGCGACCCCGAGCAATTGCCCGGCACGAGCGCGATCAAACAGAATTCCCAGATCAGCGACATAGCGGCCAGGGCCAATCTGTTCGCGCTCGACGATGATCGAGCTGACCAGGCCGTCGAGAGTCGAATCGGGAACAATCGGAGCCTCGCCGATGGGGCGACTGTGCATCTTCGACCACAACGCCTTGAACCCCTGCCGCTGGGCGATTCGCCAGCCGGCATAGCGCGCAGCTTGGGCATCCTTGGCGGCAACGTCGACGTGGATACCACCGATCTCGAGCGTCCCCGAGCTGTCGACAGGGAGAATGCCGCGATCACCGCTTTCCATCTGGGCAAGCAAAACGCCCGAAAGCATGACGCCGGCGAGCAGGAACAACGCGAGGAGCAGATTGGGCCTGGAGGAAAGCATCAGTTGCGGCTTTTGGCGACAACGGAGTGGAATTCCAAGCGCGTTGTCGAATCGGTCCCCACAGGTCCAACGCAAATGCGAGATGCTTCCATCCCGCCCGATCTGGCATTAGGGCGCAGCGAATGTCGCGAAAGCCGCTCACTTACGCCGAGGCGGGCGTTTCGATTGCTGCCGGAAATGCGCTGGTCAAGGCAATCGGGCCGCTCGCCAGGTCGACCGCTCGCGCCGGAGCCAATGCCGAACTCGGCGGGTTCGGCGGGTTTTTCGATCTTAAGGCGGCGGGCTATTTAGATCCGCTCCTGGTCGCCGCGAATGACGGGGTCGGGACCAAGTTAATGCTCGCGATCGAGCTTGGAAAGCATGATGGTGTCGGCATCGACCTGGTCGCAATGTGCGCCAACGATCTGATCGTCCAGGGGGCCGAGCCTTTGTTCTTCCTCGATTATTTTGCAACCGCGGAGCTCGATCGGGTGGTCGCCGAGGCGGTAGTCGCTGGAATCGCGGACGGCTGCCGGCAAGCGGGCTGCGCTCTGATCGGCGGCGAGACCGCCGAAATGCCTGGGATGTACGCGCCGGGCGATTATGATCTTGCCGGATTTTGCGTTGGTGCGGTCGAACGCGGCAAGGCACTTATTGGCAGTCGTGTGAAACCTGGCGATATTATCCTCGGACTGGCAAGCTCGGGGGTTCATTCGAACGGGTTTTCGCTCGTCCGACGGATCGTCGCTGACAACGGGTGGAAGCTCGATCGGCCGGCGCGGTTTGACCCCGATCGCCTGCTCGGCGACGTATTGCTCGAGCCGACCCGGATTTATGTCGGATCTCTGCTCCCCGAGATTCGTAGCGGGAGGATCGCCGCTTTGGCGCATATCACGGGCGGCGGACTGCTCGAAAATGTCCCGCGAATCCTTCCCGAAGGTTGCAATGCCGTGGTCGATGCCGGGGCATGGGCGCTGCCCCCGGTATTCGCCTTCCTCCAGGCGGGCGGAGCAATCGAGCCAGGCGAACTCGCGCGGACCTTCAATTGCGGAATCGGAATGGTCGCGATCGTCAGCGAAGAGGACGTAGCTGAGGTCAGCACTGCGCTCGAGCACGCCGGCGAGATCATTTTCCCGATCGGGCGGATCGAGCAAGGTGAGCGCGGCTGCACGGTCAGCGGAAGCGCGGAGGCGTGGAGCGCGCGCGAGCCCTGGTCGGAGCGCCATGACAGGTGACGCGAGCCGAGTCGCGGTGCTGATATCAGGGCGCGGAAGCAATATGGCCGCGCTGATCGATTATTCGCAGACAAGCGATGCCGGTTATGAGGTTGTGCTGATCGTATCAGACCGTCCGCAAGCCCCGGGTCTCGATCTCGCCGGCGCGGCTGGAATCGAAACTTGGGCCATCGACAGCCGCGAGATGGATCGCGCAAAGTTCGACGCGATGGTCACTCAAAAGCTTCAGAGCAAGCGCGTCGGGACGATTGCTCTGGCCGGCTACATGCGGCTGCTATCCCCGGCGTTCGTCGAGCGGTGGCGCGGGCGGATCGTCAACATCCATCCGTCCCTGCTTCCCAAATATCGCGGCCTTGACTCTCATCAGCGAGCGCTCGCGGCTGGCGATACTGTCTCCGGCTGCACGGTTCACCTGGTCACCGAGGAGCTCGACGCCGGTGGGATTCTCGCGCAGGCTGAAGTAAGGATCGAGCCTGGCGATGATCCGGACTCGCTAGCGCGGCGAGTGCTCGCCGCGGAGCATGCGCTTTATCCGCGCGCGTTAAGCGACTTCATCAAGCGTCAGCCGACAATCTCTTCGGGCTTGAAGAAATAAGCGATTTCGATCGCGGCATTGTCGGCGCTGTCCGAACCGTGGACCGAATTAGCCTCGATCGATTCGGCATGAACCCTGCGAATCGTCCCCTCGTCGGCATTTTCGGGGTTGGTTGCGCCCATTACTTCGCGATTCCTGGCAACGGCATTTTCGCCCTCAAGGACCTGGACGACGACCGGACCAGAGGTCATGAAGCTGCACAGATCGCTAAAGAACGGCCGCTCGCGATGCACCGCGTAGAAACCCTCGGCCTGACCGCGGGTCATCCGGATCCGCCGCGAGGCAATGACGCGAAGGCCCGCCTCCTCGAGCATCTTGGTAATCGCACCCGTAAGGTTGCGGCGGGTGGCGTCGGGCTTGATGATCGAAAAGGTGCGTTCGGTCGTCATGGCCGAGCGGTCTCCTGTTGCTGCGAGTGATTTTGGTTGGCCGCAGCGCCTAGACGCGCGGCGAGTCGAGGGCAAGCCTCAGCCTTTCTCGGTCCATTGCCCGCGCTCGCTCTGCGCCCAATAATGGCGATCAACCCCTTCGCGGCCTGAAAGTAGTTTCCACGCCAAACGGGCGGGCTCGAGCGTTGCTGAGTCGAATAAATAGAAAGCTCGGTCGAAGCCGAGCGCCGCTTCGGACCAAATTCCGTCGGCGATCGCGAGGTTGCGGGCCAGGTTGGGAGTGTCGGGAGTGGTCGACAGGAGAATTGGCTGGCGAGCATCATCGGCGCCGCCCGCGATCCCGTGGGGAATGAAGCTGGCCGGGCCTTGGTCCCACAACAAGCGGTCGAGCCGCGCGAGCAGGGCTTCGTGGTCGGCTAAGACCAGCAGGCGACCGCTATCGGCAAGGACACGAACCGCGAGGCTGGCCAGGACGGTTTCCACCGCAACCCCCCCAAGCTGGTAGAAATCGACCCGCATCGGCTCGCTCCGATAGTCCCCTCACGTTTCGGCGGTGTCCTCGACGAACTGGTCAAGAATTCGCACACCGAAGCCGGTCGCGCCCTTGTCGTAGGTCGAGCCTTCCTTGTCGCTCCACACCATTCCGGCAATGTCGAGATGCGCCCAGCGAACCCCCTCGTCGACGAATCTAAGCAGGAACTGCGCAGCGGTGATTGAGCCCGCCTCGCGCGGCCCGATATTCTTGATGTCGGCGATCGGCGAGTCGATCAGCCGATCATATACCTCACCCATCGGCATCCGCCACAATTTGTCGCCCGAGGAAGCCCCCGCCCTGTCGAGTTCGGCGGCGAGCAAGTCGTCGTTCGAGAACATCCCGCCATATTCGTGACCGAGGCTGACCAGCATCGCGCCTGTAAGAGTTGCAAGGTCAATCATCGTCTTGGGCTTGAAGCTCTGTTGGGCCCAGGTCATTGCATCGCACAGCACCAGCCGCCCCTCTGCGTCGGTGTTGATGACCTCGATCGTCTGGCCCGACATCGAGGTTACGACATCGCCCGGACGCTGCGCGGCCGCGTCGGGCATGTTTTCGACCAGCCCGCAGACCCCGACTACATTGGCCCTGGCCTTACGCAAAGCGAGTGTCTTCATTGCACCCGCGACCGCGCCGGCGCCGCCCATATCCCATTTCATCGCCTCCATTCCGGCCGCAGGCTTGATCGATATCCCGCCGGTGTCGAAGGTCACGCCCTTGCCGACGAACACAAGCGGAGTGCCGGCTTGGGCTCCGCCATTCCAGCGAAGCACCAGCAGCCGCGCTTCGCGGACCGAACCCTGAGCAACCCCGAGCAAAGCCCCCATACCGAGGTTGGCCATCGCTTCGCGGTCGAGAACTTCGATGACGATACCGAGGTCGGCAAGGTGGGCACAGCGTTCGACGAAGCTTTCGGGATAGATAATGTTGGCGGGCTCGGTGACCAGTTCGCGGGTCAGCGATACGCCTTCGAGTACCGGTTGCCAGCGCTCCGTCCAGCGCGCCTCGGCGCCCTTGGCCGCCCCGACGATAGTGATCTGGTTCAAAGTTGGCTTCTGCTTGTCCTTGAGCTTGGTACGGTAACGATCGTAGCGCCACGCTCGAAGCGATGCTCCGAGCGCCAAGCGCGCGGCGGCCTCGGCATCATAACCAAGACCGCCAAGGTCGATCACCGCATGGTTTTCGCCCGAGATCAGCAAGCGGGCGACGATCGCACCCCCGAGCCGCTCGGCCGCTGCTGCGGTGATCATGCCCGTCCCCGTCCCGAAGACGAGAACACGGCGAGCAATGCCGCCATCGCTCAGCCAATCCTCGGCGATCGCCCCGGCCTCTCCATCAAAGCGTTGGCGCTTGATCGCCGCTTCAAGGGGTACAGTCGCCGTGCCGAGCGCGGATAAGCCGGGCCGGTCGCTGCCCGCGGACGGCAGCACCAGCGCATATTCCCCTTCAGGACGGTTTTCAGCGAAGCGTATGTGCATCCAAATATCCTTGGAATCCTTCAGGTTGTTGAGCCCTTTAGGGCGTCCGCCTCGCCGTGGCAAAAGTCCCCGCTCCGCGCTCGATGGATTGTCGCGCGACGGGCAAGATGCAATAGCCTAAGCGATTGCCGATCATCGTGCGGGGATAGCGAGCGTTGCGAGCGAAAAGTTTTTGCTGGACTGCGTTACCGCTTTCTCTTGCTATTCCGGAGGCCGCGCTTGCCCAGGCCGGTAACACCGCGCCTCCGTCCGCAATTGGCGAAAATCTTGGCGCCGGGGACGTCGCGCTAGAGCCCACGATCACCTTCAGCGCCGACCAGGTCGAATATGACAACGAGGCCGATATCGTCACTGCCGCGGGGCAGGTACGGCTGTCACGCGAGGGCAATTATCTGGCCGCCGATCGGGTCGTGTGGCGCCGCCAGACCGGAGACGTCACTGCCGAGGGCAATGTCGTCGTGGTCAATCCGCAAGGTGACAAATTGGTCGGCGACAAGGTCGTCCTCACCGACAGTCTGCGGGACGGGACAATCGACAATCTGCTCGTGGTGCTCGAAAGCGGCGGACGGATCGCAGCTCAGCGCGCGGTCCGCGACGGTGACCGGACCGTGCTCAGTAACGCCGTTTATTCGCCCTGTCCCGTAACCAGCGACAGCGGCTGCCCGCGCAAGCCAAGTTGGCGGATCACCGCCGCGCGGGTCGTCCAGGACTCCAAACGCCAGCGAGTCGTGTTCGAGCGCGGCCAGCTCGAACTGTTCGGTGTTTCGCTTCCGCTTCTGCCCATCTTCAGCATTGGCATCAGCGGCGGTTCGCAGGGGATGACGGGTGTCCTGGTCCCCGATATCAGCTACGGAAGCAAGAATGGCTTCGAGCTTGCAGTTCCCTATTATTGGCGCTTCGCTCCGAATCGCGACCTGACCGTTACTCCCCATGTTTATACCGAAGCGTTTCCTGCGGTCGAAGCGCGATACCGCGCGCTGCATCGGTTTGGCGCGTTCCAGGTCGGCGGGCTCCTTACCTATGGGAAAAGGTCGGATTCTGACCTCAGCGATAATGATGTTGGCGGAGGTGACGGGCTGCGCGCCTATTTCGAAGGCAATGGCAAGGCGCAGTTCAGCCCGCTGTGGAGCCTTACGGGAGCAATACGGATTGCCACCGACAAAACGATCACGCGCCAGTATGACGTAACCCGTGACGACAAGTTGCGCAGCTTCGTCAATCTCGAGCGGATCGACGTTGATTCCTATTTCTCCTTGGCTGGATGGGCTTTCCAGGGTTTGCGGGTTGACGATGTCCAAAGCCGCATCCCGGTAGCGCTGCCGGCGATCGATGCACGGCTGAGGCTCAATCCGCCGATCCTTGGCGGGCGGGTGGAGCTTCAGGCCAATAGCCTGGCGATTGTTCGCGCCGACGGTCAGGACACCCAGCGCGCCTTTGCCAGCGCTCGCTGGGACTTGCGGCGACTGACCCGCTGGGGCCAGGAATTGACAGTCACCGCACAGGCCCGCGGGGATGCCTATCATACCGATGAGTCAGCGAGTACCGCAGTGGCGATCTATCGTGGCGACGACGGCTGGCACGTACGAGCAATCGGCGCAATAGCGGCAGACCTGCGCTGGCCGCTGATCGGCGAGGCGTTCGGGGGAATGCAACGCTTGGTTCCGCGGGTCCAGTTGGTCATCACCCCGCGCACTCCCAATTTGTCGATTCCCAACGAAGATTCGCGCGCGGTCGATCTCGAGGACAGCAATCTGTTCGCGTTGAGCCGTTTCGCCGGCTACGATCGCTGGGAAGACGGGTCACGCGTGACCTACGGCCTGGATTGGACGCTCGATCGACCCAATCTGTCGATCGCGAGCACGATCGGGCAAAGCTATCGGCTGACCCGCGACCCCGTGATTTTTCCCGACGGGACCGGTCTCGCCGGTCGTTTGTCCGACATCGTCGGACGCTCGCGGCTGCGGTTCGGACGGCTGATCGACTTGACCCATCGCTACCGCGTCGACAAGGACAATCTCGCGGTCCGACGCAACGAAATCGACCTCACTTTCGGTACGGATCAGACCTACGGGCAAATTGGCTATTTGCGCCTCAATCGAGATATCAGCCCGGGGGTCGAGGATCTTCGCGACAAGGAAGAGCTGAGACTTGCCGGGCGGGTCAAGTTCGCCCGCTTCTGGTCCCTGTTTGGTGCGACAGTGCTCGACCTCACCGGCAAGCAGGAAGACCCGCTGTCGCTGGCCGACGGTTTCGAGCCGGTCCGGCACCGAGTGAGCCTCGCCTATGAAGACGAATGCGTTGAGTTTGGCATATCGTGGCGACGCGATTATGAACGGCTCGGCAATTTTCGAAAGGGGAGCACGTTCTCCTTTAGCCTCGCACTCAAGGGTCTCGGCCGCTAAGCGTAGGTTCAGCAGCCGTCGGTCACGCAACTCCCCATATTTACTCGCCAACAAGGATTTTTAGGTGGCAGCAGGATTTGATCAATTTTCGGCACGGGCCGCCCTTGCCACCGCTGCGCTGGCTGTAGCGATCGCGACCGGCGCGGCCGCGCAACAATAGTCGCCCCCCCCCCCAAAAAAATGGCCCAACCCGTACATTGGATTGCCCAACACACCCCAC
>JBKKAQ010000056.1:0-10132 GCA_046714555.1 Sphingomicrobium sp.
CCCCGCGCCATGGCGGGGGGCCCCCCCGCGGCCAACCAAAAACCCCCCCCCACGGCCCGGGGCACGAACGGACTGATGATTGCGGAATTTCATTCATCGGACCTCACCCAATTCGACGCGCTGGTCCTTTCCCCCGGGGTCCCGCTCAACCGCTCCCCACTCGCCGCCCGGGCGCGCGCGGCGGGGGTCGAGATCATCGGCGATGTCGAACTGTTCGCCCGCGCCCGCGCCGAGCTTCCCCCGCACAAGGTGGTCGGGATCACCGGGACCAATGGCAAGTCGACCACCACCGCGCTGATCCACCACATCCTTGCAACCGCCGGCGTACCGAGCCTGATGGGGGGCAACATCGGCCTGTCGATCCTGGCGCAGGACACGCTGCCCGAAGGCGGCGTCTATGTGCTCGAATTGTCGAGCTACCAGCTCGACCTGACCCAAAGCCTCGACTGCGACGTCGCGGTACTTCTCAACATCACTCCCGACCACCTCGACCGCTACGCAAGCTTCGAAGCCTATGCGGCTTCGAAAGTGCGATTGTTCGAGATGCAGTCGGCGGGGCGGGTGGGGGTGAACGTCGGGGAGGACGCCCCGTCCAGGCAGATTCGTCTGTCCCGCGAAAGCGAGAATGCTGCGCTTGTGATCGGCCTTCGCGCGGTTGACGGGACGGGTCATTGGCCTGCGCTGCAAGGCCCGCATAACGCGCAAAACGCCGCAGCGGCGATCGCGGCGTGCGAGGCGCTTGGAGTTGATGCCGACGCCATCGAACTGGGCCTTCGCACCTACCCCGGCCTGCCGCACCGGATGGAGCGCGTGCGCCAAAAGGACGGCGTGCTGTTCGTCAACGACAGCAAGGCGACCAACCCGACCGCGACCGCCCCGGCGCTCGCCGCGTTCGACGCGGTCCGCTGGATTTGCGGTGGGCAGGCCAAGTCCGATGACCTCGACGAATGCGCTCCTTATTTCGGTCACGTCCGATCGGCTTACATCATCGGCGATGCCGCGCATTTGTACGCAGGATTGCTGGCGCCGCACATGGCCGTCGTCGAATGCGGCGAGCTCGCCATCGCGGTTCGCCGCGCTGCCCGTGACGCATCGCCGGGCGACACCGTTTTGCTGTCCCCGGCCTGCGCCTCGTTCGACCAGTTCAGCGATTTCGAAGCGCGCGGGGATGCGTTTCGTGAATTAGTGGGGGCCTTATGATCGAAGCAATTTCTGGAAAGATGAGCGCTCGGCAATTGGTCGATCCAAACCGCTACGGCCGCTCTGATCGTTCGCAGGCCGGACGCTGGTTCTGGGAAATCGATCGGGTCCTGCTGCTGCTGATCAGCGTATTGATCGGCATCGGGCTGATTGCGGTCGCTGCAGCCTCGCCCGCGGCGGCGCAACGCTATTCCGGCGGGACCGTGCGCTTCGCCGAACTGCATTTTTTCTACCGACAGGCGGTGTGGATCGCGCTCAGCCTGCCGGTGATGATCGGGATTTCGATGTTGCCGCGCGACCGCGCCCGCCGATTGTCGCTGTTCGGAGCGGCCTTTTTCCTCGTCCTGATGATCTTCGTTCCGCTGATCGGACCCGAAGTGAATGGCGCGCGGCGCTGGATCGGGATGGGCTTCGCTCAAATCCAGCCGTCTGAATTCCTCAAGCCCTTCTTCGTCGTGGCGATGGCCTGGCTGCTCAGCCTGCGCGATGCCGACAAGTCGCTCCCGGTATTCCCTTTGTCGGCCGCGCTGACCGGAGCGGTCGCGATCCTTTTGATGCGTCAGCCCGATTTCGGCAGTACGCTCATCTTTGGCTGCGTATGGATCGCGATGCTCGCGCTTGCCGGAATTTCGCTCAGGATGCTCGGAATTCTCAGTCTGGTCGCGGTCGCCGGAGTGGTCCTCGCTTATTTCTTCTATCCCGTTGCGACCAGCCGGATCGACGGCTTTCTGCTCGGCACCGGTGACACCTTCCAGACTGACAATGCGATGCGCACGCTGACCGCCGGGGGATTGTTCGGAATGGGTCCGGGGGGTGGAACCCGCAAGTTCGGGCTTCCCGAGCCGCATACCGATTATATCTTTTCGGTCATCGGCGAGGAATTCGGGCTGATCGCCTGCCTTGCCATTGCGCTGATCTACATGACCATCGTCGCCCGGGTATTGGTCAAGTTGCTCGACGAGGAATCCTCTTTCGCCATCCTCGCCGCGGCGGGGCTCGCGATCCAGTTCGGGCTTCAGGCGCTGATCAACATGGCGGTCAATGTCCAGATCGCACCGTCGAAGGGGATGACCTTGCCGTTCATCAGCTATGGTGGATCGTCGATGCTGGCCTTGTCGATCGGTATGGGCTTGCTGCTCGCCTTCACTCGCCGAAACCCGTATCTCAATCGCTCGTCCTATGTCGTGAAGTGGAGCGGGGATTGCCAACGGGCATGAATTTTACACTCGCCGCGGGCGGGACCGGTGGTCACATGGTCCCGGCGCACGCGCTCGCCGCCGAGCTCGAGGCGCGGGGCCATCATGTCATGCTCATCACCGACGAACGCGGAAGCCGGATCCCCGGGCTGTTCGACGGAGTGACCATCCATGTGCTTCCGGCGGGAAGGATCGCCGGCGGCCCGCTCGGCTTGCTCAAGGCGGTGCGCTCGGTGATTGCCGGGCGCAGCGCGGCGCGCGCGATTTATCGCGCTCATCGGCCCGACGCGGTGATCGGTTTCGGCGGCTATCCGGCGCTGCCCGCCTTGCTCGCGGCTAGCGCGGCGCGGATTCCGACGATCATTCACGAACAAAATGCGGTGCTCGGCCGGGTCAACCGGCTGCTCGCCGGCGAAGCGACCGCAATCGCCACCGCCTACGAGCGGGTCGACCGCCTCGCGCCGCGCCATTCGGGCAAGACCGTGCTGGTCGGAAATCCGGTGCGCGAAACGGTCGCCCGGCTAGGCGAAGCGCCATTTCCGGCGTTCGATTCCTCCGCCCCGCTGCGCCTGCTCGTCACCGGCGGAAGCCAGGGAGCCGCGATCCTCGGCAAGATTGTTCCCGAGGGACTCGCCTTGCTCGAGCCTTCGCTCCGCCACCGGTTGCAGATCACTCAGCAATGCCGCGCCGACGACATTGACCAAGTTCGAAGCCGGTTCGCCCAGCTCGGCATTCCCGCCGAGCTGATGACCTATATCGCCGACATGCCCGACAAGCTCGCCTGGGCGCATCTGGTGATCGCCCGCGCGGGCGCCTCGACCATCGCCGAGCTGACCGCCGCGGGGCGCCCGGCGATCCTCGTTCCCTTGCCCTCGGCAACCGACGATCATCAAACCGCCAATGCGCGCGAGATGGCGCGCGCGGGCGGGGCGCGGATGATCGCCCAGACCGGATTCACTCCGATTGCGCTCGCTCGCCAGCTTGAAACGATGTCCGCCGATCCGCAGGCGCTTGCCAATGCCGCATCGCGTGCCTTGTCGGTCGGTCGCCCGCACGCCGCGCGCGACCTCGCCGCGCTCGCCGAACGGATCGGCGGGGGGGCATCGCCGGTCGAGGTCGGGCCAGCGGCGACCAGCGCGGCGACCGGCTTTGGGCTTGCCGGAGTGCCGGCATGAAAGCGCTCGGAACCGACATCGGACTGATCCACTTCGTCGGAATCGGCGGGATCGGAATGTCCGGAATCGCCGAGGTGATGCACCAGCTCGGCTATCGCGTCCAAGGCTCGGACCAGGCCGAATCGGCGATCGTCGAAGGCTTGCGCAAGGCCGGAATCCCAGTCGCGATCGGCCAGCATTCCGAAAATCTCGGCGACGCTGCGGTGGTGGTCTGCTCGTCGGCGATCGCGCGCGGCAATCCCGAGGTCGAAGCCGCGATCCTGCGCCGGCTGCCGCTCGTCCGGCGCGCCGAAATGCTCGCCGAGCTGATGCGCATGCAATCGACCATCGCGGTTGCCGGCACCCACGGCAAGACCACCACCACCTCGATGATCGCGGCGATGCTCGATGCCGGCGGGATCGATCCGACGGTGATCAACGGCGGGATCATCAATCGCTACGGAAGCAATGCGCGGCTTGGGAGCAGCGACTGGATGGTGGTCGAGGCCGACGAGAGTGACGGAAGCTTCCTCCGCCTCGACGGGACGATCGCGGTGGTGACCAACATCGATCCCGAGCATCTCGAACATTATGGAAGCTTCGAGCGGGTCAAGGACGCCTTCGTCGAATTCGTCGAGAACGTTCCCTTCTATGGCCTCGCGGTGATGTGCGTTGATCATCCCGAAGTACAGAACATCCTTTCGCGAATTCGCGACCGGCGGGTCGTCACTTACGGCTTTTCGGCGCTTGCCGACATTCGCGCGGACGCGGTGGTGGTCGAAAGTGGCGGGAGCAGGTTCGATGCGGTGATCCACCAGCGCGATGGGACGAGGCGGACGATCGGCGGGGTTGATTTGCCGATGCCGGGCCGGCACAATGTCCAGAATGCGCTCGCCGCGATTGCGGTCGGGCTCGAGCTTGGAATGGACGATCGGGCAATCGTCGGCGGCTTCGCCCGCTTCGATGGGGTCAAGCGCCGCTTCAGTCGCGTCGGTGAAGTCGACGGGGCCGTGATCATCGACGATTACGCGCACCACCCGGTCGAGATTCGAGCCGTGCTTTCGGCCGCTCGCGAGACAGTGCAAAGCAAGGACGGCAGCGAGGACGGCTCGTCGGGCGGGCGAGTCATCGCGGTTGTCCAGCCGCATCGCTTCACTCGCCTGCAATCGCTGATGGAAGATTTCCAGAACGCCTTCAATGACGCCGACATGGTGTTCGTCGCCCCGGTCTATGCCGCGGGTGAGGAGCCGATCGAGGGGGTCGACAGCAACACTCTGGTCGACGGGCTTCGCGCCCGCGGCCATCGCATGGTCCGCTCGGTCGACGGCCCGGGCGAACTCGCGCAAAGCTTGGCCGAACTCGCCGGCGAGGGCGACATGATCCTCTGCCTCGGCGCGGGCGACATCACCAAATGGGCGGGCGGGCTCGCCGACGCAATCCTCACAGCGAGACACGCCCGGTGACCGCGCTCGACACCCTCCCCCGGGTTCGCGGTAAGCTGACTCCGTCCGCTCCGCTCGCGCCCTTGGTCTGGTTCAAGAGCGGGGGCGAGGCGCAATATCTGCTCGAGCCCGCCGACCTCGACGACCTCGCCGGCTTCCTCGCCGAACTCGACCCGCATGTCGCGGTAATGGCATTGGGCCTAGGATCGAACATGATCGTCCGCGACGCCGGAGTTCGCGGAGTCGTCGTCCGCCTCGGCAAAGCCTTTTCGTCCATCGTCCGGCTTGGTCCGACGACAATCGAATGCGGCGGCGGAGCGTCGGGAATCCTCGTTTCCTCGACCGCGCGCGACGCAGGGATCGCCGGGCTCGCATTCTTGCGCGGGATTCCTGGAACGGTCGGCGGCTTCGTCCGGATGAACGGCGGAGCCTACCGCCGCGAGGTGGCTGACATCCTGCAAAGCTGCACGCTCGTCCTTCGCTCGGGCAAGGTAGAGCAATGGGACGCCGACCGCATCGCTTACAGCTATCGCCATTCAGAGCTCCCTGCCGATGCGGTGGTCGTCGCGGCCCGCTTCGAAGGGTTGCCCGGCGATCCCGCGCTAATCGGGGCCGAGATGGATCGAATCGCCGCCGAGCGCGAGGCGACTCAGCCCTTGCGCAGCCGCACCGGCGGATCGACCTTCAAGAACCCCCCGGGGCACAAGGCGTGGGCGCTGATCGACGCCGCGGGCTGCCGCGGATTGACCTTGGGCGATGCACAAGTTTCGGAAAAGCATTGCAACTTCCTTTTGAACCTCGGTAGCGCGACCAGCGCCGAAATCGAGGCGCTGGGCGAGGAAGTCCGTCGTCGCGTGATCGCCAGGACCAATATTTCCCTCGAATGGGAAATCCAGCGGATCGGAGTTGACGGATGAATCGCGTTTGTCTCGGTTCCCCGCAGCAGGCTGGGGCCCGGCAAAACAATAAGAATGGACCCCGGCCCGCGCCGGGGAAGACGGGGCTGCTGCGTGGATAAATCGCTCCATGTCGCCGTGCTGATGGGGGGCTGGTCGGCCGAGCGCGAAGTGTCGTTGATGAGCGGCGCGGGCGTGGCCGAGGCGCTCCGCGGCCGCGGCTGGACCAGGGTCACCGAAATCGACATGGATCGCAATCTCGCCTCGGTCCTCGCCGGGGTTCGCCCCGACGTCGTGTTCAATGCGCTCCACGGCACTCCGGGCGAGGACGGTACCGTCCAGGGGCTGCTCGATTTGATGCAGATACCCTACACCCACAGCGGGCTGACCGCCTCGGCGATCGCGATCGACAAGGAACTGACCAAGCTCGTCCTTGTGCCCAACGGAATCCGAATGCCCGCGGGCCGGATCGTCGACAGCGAAAGCCTGTACGCCGCCGATCCGATGCCACGCCCCTACGTCCTCAAGCCGGTCAACGAAGGCTCGTCGGTCGGGGTCGCGATCGTCACCGAAGAGGGCAATTACGGCAATCCGATCGGGCGCGACTCCGAAGGCCCGTGGAAGCATTTCGAGCGATTGCTCACCGAGCCCTTCATCCGTGGGCGCGAGCTGACCGTCGCGGTGCTCGGCGGCGAGGCATTGTGCGTCACAGAACTGAAGATCCGCTCGGGCTTTTACGATTACGACGCCAAATATACCGACGGTGTGACGACCCATGTCTGCCCCGCCCAAATTCCCGACGAGATCGCGGCGGCGATGATGAAGATCGCCGCTCGCGCTCATCAGTTGCTCGGCTGCAAGGGCGCCTCGCGGTCGGACTTCCGCTGGGACGACGAGCAATATGAGGCGGGAATTTTTCTGCTCGAGGTCAATACCCAGCCGGGGATGACCAGCCTCAGCCTCGTTCCCGAGCAGGCCCGCCAGCGCGGAATCAGCTACGGCGAGCTGGTCGAGCAGATCATCGCGGAGGCGCTATGACTGCCGCGGTGCGCCGTGGACCGGACGCTCGGTCGAAGCCGCGCAAATCGGTCAGGCGCGGCTCGGTCGCCAGCAAGGTCGCCGACGCGCTGCCGATCCGCCCGGCCAGCGCAAACCGACTCGCGCGCGGAGTGTTCATTGCTTTTCTGCTCGCCATCGGCTTGGTCGTCGCGGTAGCGCTCGAGCTTCCGGCCAAGCTCGGCGGGCATGCCGGCGCGGCGGTCGGGCGTGCCGGCTTCACGATCAAACGGGTCGATGTCCAGGGCATCCGCCGAATGAACGGTATGCCGGTCTACCAGATCGCCTTCGACCAGAAATCGATGGCGATGCCGCTGGTCGATGTCAGCGCGATCCGTCGGCGGTTGCTCCGCTTCGGCTGGGTCAAGGACGCACGCGTGTCGCGCCGCTTTCCCGATACGCTGGTGATCGACATCGTCGAGCGCCAGCCCGCCGCCTTGTGGCAGGACAAGCAGAGGCTCGCGCTGATCGACCGCGAAGGTGTCGTGCTCGACCGGGTTCCGGTCGATCGCATGCCCGACCTTCCCCTGCTGATCGGCCCGGGCGCCAATGTTAAAGCGAGCGAGCTCAACGCCCTGCTCGACGCGGTCCCGACCCTCAAGCCGCAGCTTGCCTCGGCGACCTGGGTCGGCAAGCGCCGCTGGGATTTGAATTTCCAGTCAGGCGAAACCATCGCACTTCCCGAAGGCGAGCGCGTCGCACGCGGCGCGCTGACCCGCTTCGCCAGACTCGACCGCTCGTCCGGACTGCTCGGCCGCGGGATCCTTCGCTTCGACCTGCGCATTCCCGGCAAGATGGTGGTCCGCCTTCCGCGCGCCCCGGGCGAGGCGATCGCCCCCGAAACCCCGATCGAAGGCTGAGTCCAGACACTGATGAAATCCCCCGCCGACCAGCCCCTCATTACCGCGCTCGACATCGGCTCGTCGAAGGTCAGCGCGATGATCGTCACCCGCGACGACGACGGCCGGCTGCGCGTGCTCGGCACCGGGCAGCGCGAAAGCCGCGGTGTCAAGCGGGGTTACATCACCGATATGGAAGCGAGCGAGGTCGCGGTCCGCGCTGCGGTCGAACAGGCCGAGCGGATGTCGGGGCTGACCATCGACGAGGTCTGGGCGAGCTATGGCGCGGGCGGGCTGGTCAGCGACCTTGCCAATGTCGAGGTAGAGCTCGGCGGACATCAGATCGAGCAAGCGGATATCAACGAACTGCTTCTCGCCGGGCGAATGGCGATCGACCGCGGCGGCCAGATCGTGCTCCACGCCCACCCCGCGCTCTATACCATCGACGGCAATGAAGGCGTCAGTTCGCCGCTCGGGCTTCACGCCCGCCGCCTCGGGGTCGACATCCACGTCGTCGCCGCTGACCCTGCGCCATTGCGCAACATCGATCTTGTGATCCGGCTGGCGCATCTCGGGGTCAAGGCGATCGTCGCCTCGCCGGTCGCCGCCGCGCTCGCCTGCCTCACCGAAGAGGAGCGCGAGCTGGGGGTCGCCTTGGTCGAGCTCGGTGCCGAAGTGACCAATGTCTCGCTTCACGTGGGCGGGATGCTCGTCGGGCTTCGCTCGATCCCGCTCGGCGCAAAGGATGTCACCGACGACATCGCCTGTGCCTTCGCGATCAAGCGCCGCGATGCCGAGCGGATCAAATGCTATCACGGCTCGGCAATGACCAGTCCGCGCGACAATCATGAAATGATCGACGCGGTGCAGCTCGGCCCGGACGACCAGGGCGAGCCAACCCGGATCACCCGCGCGCAATTGATGATGGTCATCCGCCAGCGGGTCGAGGAACTCACCGGCAAGATCGAAGCCGCGTTGCAAAGCCTCGGCTTTACAGGCCGCGTCGGTCGACAGGTGGTTCTCACCGGGGGCGGCGCCGAACTCAAGAACATCGCCGATTACATGCAGGGCGTGCTCGGCTGCGCGGTTCGCGTCGGTCGTCCGCGAACCATCACCGGGCTTCCCGAAGCGCATAGCGGTCCCGCTTTCTCGGCGCTGGTCGGGCTCGCCGGGCTGGCCGCGTCGGGAAGCGGCGATATTCGCGACACCGGACATGGCCCGGCGAGGGAGCGCCGACCCGCATCGAGCTTGGTCGGTCGGCTGATCAGCGCCTTGAAGCAGGGTTATTAGGTTCGCTTTGGTTTCTATTGTGAGTCTCATCGGCAACTCATCGCGGTTTTTTCACGATATTCCGCTTTTTCGCTTGGGTTGCGAATCGCGATTGTGCAATGATTCACGCCGCAGTTTCGACGCGTCGGTTGAAGGGGGGTCTAAAGTCCATGAGCATTGATTTCATCAGGCCGGAAGTCGACGAACTCCGTCCGCGGATCAGCGTCATCGGGGTCGGCGGAGCGGGCGGCAACGCCATCGCCAACATGATCAAGTCCGACGTCCAGGGGGTCGACTTCATCGTCGCCAATACCGACGCTCAGGCGCTCAACACTTCGTCGACCGATCGGCGGATTCAACTCGGGCTTAAGATCACCCAGGGGCTCGGCGCCGGGTCGCGGCCGGAGATCGGCCGAGCCGCCGCCGAGGAAACTCTCGAGGAGATCGAGCGAGCGCTCGACGGAGCGCATATGTGCTTCATCGCCGCCGGGATGGGCGGGGGCACCGGCACCGGTGCTGCTCCGGTGATCGCCAAGGCCGCGCGCGACCGCGGAATCCTCACCGTCGGAGTGGTCACTCGCCCGTTTGCGTTCGAAGGCGCACGCCGTGGCCGCGCCGCCGACGCCGGGATCGAGGAGCTTCAGCAGCACGTCGATACGCTGATCGTCATTCCTAATCAGAATCTGTTTCGCCTCGCCAATTCCGACACGACCTTCAAGGAAGCGTTCGAAATGGCCGACCAGGTGCTCCAGCAGGGGGTGCGCGGGATCACCGATCTGATGGTCATGCCCGGCCTCATCAACCTCGACTTTGCCGATGTCCGCTCGGTGATGGGCGAAATGGGCAAGGCGATGATGGGCACCGGCGAAGCGTCGGGCGACAATCGCGCGATCGAGGCCGCCGAAAAGGCGATTTCGAACCCATTGCTCGACGGGGTTTCGATGAAGGGCGCCAAGGGCGTGATCATCTCGATCACCGGGGGCGAGGACATGCGCCTGATGGAGGTCGACGAGGCCGCCAGCCACATCAAGGAATTGGTCGATCCCGACGCCAACATCATCTGGGGCTCGGCGTTCAACA
>JBKKAQ010000057.1:0-9327 GCA_046714555.1 Sphingomicrobium sp.
ATGGACCGGCTGGTGTGCGGCGACGTCGGCTTCGGCAAGACCGAGGTAGCGATGCGCGCGGCATTTGTCACAGCGATGGCGGGAATGCAGGTCGCGCTGATCGGGCCGACGACCCTGCTCGCGCGGCGGCATTATTCGAACTTCGTCGAGCGGTTGCAGGGCTTTCCGATCCAGGTCGGGCGATTGTCTCGGCTGGTCCCCGCCGGCGAGGCCAAGGCGACCCGCGAGGGATTGGAGAACGGCCAGGTCGATATCGTCATCGGGACCCATGCGATCCTTGGTAAGTCGATAAAGTTCAAGAAGTTGGGACTCGTCATTGTCGACGAGGAGCAGCATTTCGGAGTGACTCACAAGGAAAGGCTGAAAGCGCTCAAGAGCGACGTCCATGTGCTGACCCTGACCGCGACCCCGATCCCGCGGACCCTGCAGATGGCGATGTCGGGCCTGCGCGAGCTATCGGTGATCCAGACCCCGCCGATCGACCGGCTGGCGGTCAGGACCTATGTCACCCCGTGGGACCCGGTGGTGGTCCGCGAGGCGCTGCTTCGCGAGCATTATCGCGGCGGGCAAAGCTTTTTCGTTGTCCCGCGGATCGCCGATATCGGTGCAATGGAGGAATATCTGAGAGAAGAAATTCCCGAGATCAAGGCGGTGGTGGCGCATGGGCAGATGAGCGCGACCGAGGTCGAGGAACGGATGAGCGCGTTTTACGACCGCAAATATGACGTGCTGTTGTCGACAACGATCATCGAGAGCGGGCTCGACATTCCAAGCGCGAACACGCTGATCGTCCACCGCGCCGACCGCTTCGGGCTCGCCCAATTGTACCAGCTTCGCGGGCGGGTCGGACGGTCGAAGACCCGCGCCTACGCCTATCTCACCACCCCCGACCGGATCTTGACCGAAACCGCGACCAAGCGGCTGCAGGTACTCGCTAATCTCGACAGCCTTGGAGCGGGGTTCCAGCTAGCAAGCCACGACCTCGATATCCGCGGTGCGGGCAATCTGCTCGGCGATGAGCAGTCGGGACATATCAAGGAAGTCGGGTTCGAGCTTTACCAGTCGATGCTCGAGGAGGCGATCCTCGAGCAGAAGGCAGGCGGGCATGTCCGGCGCGAGGAATCGGCGCCGCAGATCAGCGTCGAGGCGCCGATCCTGATCCCCGAGGCCTATGTCCCCGACCTCGACCTTCGCATGGGGCTGTACAGGAGGCTGGGCGACTTGGAGGATCGCGCGGCGATCGACAGCTTCGCCGCCGAGATGATCGACCGCTTCGGCGCCTTGCCGAGCGAAACCGCCAATCTGCTCCAGATCGTCGAGACCAAGATCAATTGCCGCGCGGCGTGCATCGCCAAGCTCGATGTCGGGGCCAAGGGCGCGGTAGTGACGTTCGGGACCAACGGCTTCCCCGATCTTACCGGGCTATTGGCTTACGTCGGGCGGTTGAAGGGCGCGGCCAGGCTCCGCCCCGACAGCAAGATGGTGGTGTCGCGCGCCTGGCCGACCGCCGAGGCGCGGTTGAACGGAGCGGTGCAATTGTCGCGCGGGCTGGCGCGGGTGGTCGCGGCGGGAGAGGTTGCGGCGGCGGCGTAGGGAGTTTTGTTGCTCGCTAGCGCTCGAGGGTTTGTTGTTGCTAGCTGACGCTCGAGACCGCACCACTCTACGCCGCCTGGGCGTGGGTGCTTGTGACGAAGCGGGCGAGTTCGGCTTCGTCGAGCGCCCCGGCGCCGAGAAAACCCTGGTAGAGATCGCAGCCCCAGTCGGCGAGAAGCGCGAGCTGACCGGTGCTTTCGACCCCTTCGACCACCACCGACAATTCCAATTCACGCGCGAGGCGGATCATCGCCTTGACGACGATCCGGTCGCGGGTTCCGCCGACGATATCGGCGATCAGCCCGCGGTCGATCTTGAGCGTGTCGAGCGGGAGAGTGGTGAGGTAGGCGAGGCTGCAATAGCCGGTGCCAAAGTCGTCGACCGCGATCCGCACTCCGGCGTCACGAAGCATCGCGAGGCGGGCGGCGGCGGCGGGCTGATCGGCGAGCAGGCCGTTTTCGGTGATTTCGGCGGTGACCCGCTCGGGCGTGAGGCCCGCGGCGGCGATTTCTTCGAGCAGCCAGCGCTCATAGCCAGGACGGGTGAGGTCGTCGGCGAGCAGGTTGATCGACAGGTTGAGATTGCCGAGCGCACCTTTCCACCCACCGACGATTCGCAGCGCCTTCCGTTGGACGAGGCGCGAGAGGCGTTCGGAAAGTCCGTTCGCGGCCGCCCGGGCGAACAATATTTCGGGTGAGGCCGCGCCGTCCCAGCGGGCGAGCGCTTCGACCCCGATGACATAGCCGCTCGCAAGATCGATCTGCGGCTGGAAATGGACCGCGATTCCATCGGCGGCGATGGCGGCTTCGAGCGCTCTATCGCGCCGCGGTGCCGCGGGCGCCTGACCGCGATGATCCGACGCCCGCTTTGCCCCGCCCCCGGTGGTGATCCACTTGAACATGGCCACGGCTTAGGAAGGAGCGGCGCGAATTGGAAGCGGGTGCGCAGGCCCCGACCCACAACGGGACAGTGGCGTCGAGCGGCAAAAGCCCTATGTTCGCGCAGAAGCGACGCATCAGCCAGAAGGAGCGGCAGTGACCGCCCAAATTCCCGCCCTATCGGCGATCAGCGGCCGCGACCTTGCAGCGGCCGGGATCGGGCTGCTCGCGTCGCCCACCGAGGTCGCCCGCGCCGCCGAGGCGATGCTTCGAAGCGAGTATCGCTGGGCGCCGGCCGCGGAGGCGCAATTGCTCGTCGCGCTGGGCGGCGACGGGTTCATGCTCCACACGCTTCACGAAATGCTCGACGGCGGAGAGCCGCGGCCGGTGTTCGGGATCAACCGCGGGACGGTCGGTTTCCTGATGAACGACTGGCGGGTCGGCGAGCTGGCCGAGCGGATCGCCGGGGCCAAGGCGATCCGTGTCGCGCCCTTGTGCATGGCGGCGACGAGGATCAGCGGCGAAGTCCTGACCCATGCCGCGATCAACGAGGTGTCGCTGCTCCGCGAGACCCGCCAGACCGCGCACATCGAGGTATCGGTCAACCACCGGGTGGCGATGCCCGAACTGGTCTGCGACGGGGTGCTGGTGGCGACCCCGGCGGGATCGAGCGCGTATAATCTGTCGGCGCGCGGGCCGATCCTTCCGCTCGCCGCGAAGATGCTCGCTCTGACCCCGATCAGCCCGTTCCGCCCGCGGCGATGGTCGGGGGCGATCGTCTCGGACGACACTAGGATCGGGTTCAGGGTGATCGACCCCGAGAACCGCCCGGTGTCGGCGGTGGCCGACCAGTTCGAGGTGCGTGATGTGATCAGCGTCGACGTGACGCTCGATCGCCAGCGTTCGCTGACCCTGCTGTTCGACCCCGAGCATGCGCTCGACGAGCGAATCGCGATGGAGCAATTCGCCAGCTGAGCGTCGCGGTTGCCGTGGTCGCATCCGGCCAGCGGATCGCTTGCGCTTGCCTTTGGAGGCGGCTGCGCTATTAGGCCCCACGCTTCCTCGACGAGGCTGTTCCCCGGTAGCTCAGCGGTAGAGCGTTCGACTGTTAATCGAATGGTCGCCTGTTCGAATCAGGCCCGGGGAGCCATTTCCAGCTTTACATCGGGAGCGCGACGGGGCCGCCCTTGTCGATCGCGCGGCGATAGGCGGGGCGCTGCTCGATCCGTTCGAGATACGCAGACAGCGCCGGACGCCCGCCGAGCATGCCCCCCATCCGCCCGGCTTCGATCACATAGGACATCTGGACATCGGCGGCGGAAAAGCCGCTGGCGAGCAGATAATCCTGCTTGGTCACCGCCGAGGCGAGATAATCGAGGGTCTTTTCAAGCTCGGGCGCAAAAAAGTCCTGGATCCCGCCCGCGGCCGCTCCGGTCATCTTGCCGATCAGCGTGACCACGATCGGAAGCATCGCCGAGCCTTCGGCGAAGTGCATCCATTCGAGATATTTGGGACGCTCGGGGTCGCCGAGGCGCGGCGCGAGGCGGCCATCTGCGCGGGCTTCGACGATATGCTCGATGATCGCGCCCGATTCGACGATAACCAGGTCGCCGTCCTCGAGTGCGGGGGCCTTGCCGAGCGGATGCGGCGCCTTGAGCGAGTCGGGGGCGCGGAAGGTCGCGGGTTCGCGCTCGTAGCTGATCATTTCATAATCGAGGCCAAGTTCCTCGAGCAGCCAGATAATCCGGGTCGAACGCGAATATTGGAGGTGGTGGAGCTTGAGCGTCATGCTTGCCAAACCTTTTTTCTTGAGTAGCAGATCCTAGTCCTCGGCCGCGGCCATCAGCGTAGCGTTGCCGCCCGCGGCGGTGGTGTCAATGCAGGTCACGCGTTCGGTCGCGAAGCGCGCGACATAATGCGGGCCGCCCGCCTTGGGCCCGGTGCCCGACAGCCCCTCCCCGCCGAACGGCTGGCTTTCGACCACCGCGCCGATCTGGTTGCGGTTGACGTAGAGATTGCCGACGCGGGCACGCGCCTCGACCATCGCACGCACGGTGTCGATCCGGCTTTGAAGCCCAAGGGTAAGGCCGTAGCCGGTCGAGTTGATCTGATCGACCACTTTGCCGATATCGCCCGAGGCGAAGCGGATGACGTGGAGGATCGGGCCGAAATGCTCGCGGTCGAGTTCGCCGAGCGAGGCGATCTCGACCATCGCGGGAGTGACGAAGCTGCCATGTGCGGTTCCCGGCGGAAGCGCGATCCTGGCGAGAATTTTGCCCCCCGCCTCAAGCTCGGCGAGATGAGCGTCAAGCGCGGCCTTGGCCTCGTCGTCGATCACCGGGCCAAGGTCGGTGTCGAGGAGGCGCGGGTCGCCGATCCGCAGGGTCCGCATCGCCCCCGCGATCATCGCCAGCATGAGGTCGGCGACGTCGTCCTGGACGAACAAGACCCGCAGCGCCGAGCAACGCTGCCCCGCGCTCTGGAAGGACGACGCCATGACGTCACGAACGACCTGTTCGGGCAAGGCCGAGCTGTCGACGATCATCGCATTCTGCCCGCCGGTTTCGGCGATCAGCGGGACGATCGCTCCGTCGCGGCCGGCAAGGCTTCGGTTGATCGTGCGCGCGGTTTCGGTCGAACCGGTGAAGGCGATCCCGGCGACCAGTGGATGCGCAGTCAGCGTGGCCCCGACCCGGCCGTCGCCGGGGACCAGCCGGACGACCTCGGCTGGAATCCCGGCCTTGTGGAGCAACTCGATCGCCAAGGCGCCAATCAGCGGGGTCTGCTCGGCGGGCTTGGCGATCGCGCTGTTTCCGGCGGCGAGCGCTGCGGCGACCGGGCCGATGAAGATCGCCAGCGGGAAATTCCACGGGCTGATGCAGGCGAACACCCCGCGCCCGACAAGACGCAGCCGGTTGATTTCCCCGGTTGGCCCCGGAAGCGGGGTCGGAGCGGCGAATTTGGAGCGCGCCTCGGAGGCGTAGAAACGAAGGAAATCGACCGCCTCGCGGACTTCGAGGATCGCGTCGGGGAGAGTCTTGCCGGCTTCGCGGATGCACAGCGTGAAAAGCTCTTCGCGCTGCTGCTCGAACAGATCGGCGGCGCGGTCGAGCAGCCGGGCGCGCTCCAACCCGCCGATCGCATCCCAGGCGGGCTGGGCCGCGTGAGCGCCGCGGACCGCGCGGTCGATCTCATCGTCGGTGGCGTCATCGACCGTTCCGACCACTAGACGGCGATCGAAGGGTGAAGTCACCGCGCGCGAACCGCCCTTGCCTCCCGTTGCGGAGGCGTGCCAGCTTCGGCTCTCAAGCCCCTGAAGATTTTTGAGAAGAGGTTCGCGGATAAGCGGATCGGACAGATCGACCCCGGCGCTGTTGCGGCGCGCGGCACCGAAGATCGAATCGGGAAGCGGGATCGCCGGATTGCGCCGCGGGGACAAAGCGGCAAGCTCGGCGACCGGATCGCGGACGAGCTGATCGATCGAGACATGATCGTCGGCGATCCGGTTGACGAACGAGGAATTAGCGCCGTTTTCGAGCAGGCGGCGGACGAGATAGGCAAGCAATTCCTTGTGGCTGCCGACCGGCGCGTAGATCCGCACTGGGGTCGGCGGATCACCGATCGCGGCTTCCAGCTCGGCGAGCTCGGCGTAGAGCCCCTCACCCATTCCGTGGAGCCGCTGGAATTCGAAGCGGGCCGATCGGCCAAGCGCCTTGATTGCGCCGATGCTGTTGGCGTTGTGAGTGGCGAAGGCGGGATAGACCACATCGGGGGCGGCGAGCAGCCTTTTGGCGCAAGCGAGATAGGAAACGTCGGTGGCGAGTTTGCGGGTGAACACCGGATAATCGGACAGCCCGGCGACCTGCGCCGCCTTCACCTCGCTGTCCCAATAGGCGCCCTTGACCAGCCGGACCATCAGCCGCCTTTCGTGCTTGCGGGCGAGCGCAATCACCCATTCGGTCAGCGGCACCGCGCGCTTCTGATAGGCCTGGAGAGCGAGACCGAAGCCGCCCCAATTGCCGACGAACAGGGTTTGGTCGGCGACGAGCGCTTCGATAATATCGAGCGACAGTTCAAGCCGGTCGGCCTCCTCGGCATCGATGGTGAAATGGACGTCGGCGGCGGCCGCCCTTGACGCGAGATCACGCAAGATCGGAACAAGCGCGGCCTTGGCTTCATCGGCGCGAAGATAGTCGTAGCGCGGGTGAAGCGCCGAAAGCTTGACCGAGATCCCCGGGGAGACGGTGAACCCGCCGCTGGCAGATTCGGCGATCCGGTCGAGCGCATCGGCGTAGGATAAACGGTAGCGCTCGGCGTCCTCATGGGTCCGGGCGGCCTCGCCGAGCATGTCGAAACTATGTGTCAGCCCCTCGCCGCGATCGGGCTCGGCGCGGCGAAGCGCCTCGTCGATCGTCCGCCCGAACACGAACTGGCGCCCAAGGATCTTCATCGCCTGGCTGACCGCGGTTCGGACGACGGGTTCGCCGAGCCGACCGACCGCCCGGCCGAACGCGGCGCGCCAGCCGCCCGAGCCATCATGCGCTCCGTCGAGCACCTTGCCGGTCAGAAGGAGCGAAAAGGTCGCGGCATTGACGAACGCCGAGGAACTGTCGCCGAGCTTGTCGGACCAGTCGGCGTTGGACAATTTGTCGTGGATCAATTCGTCGGCGGTGTGTGCGTCGGGGATTCGTAAAAGCGCCTCGGCGAGGCACATCAGCGCAACTCCCTCGTCGCTGCCGAGGTCATAGGCGTGGAGGAAGGCGTCGAGCCCGGCGGGCTTGTGCCCGCGAACTCCCTTGACCAGAGCGGTGGCGATCCGCGCTGCTTCGAGCGCCGCGGCGGGGTCGAGCGCGGCCTCGCCGAGGCGGTCGCGGATCACTTGTTCTTCATCGGCGCGGGTCGCGAGGCGCAGCGCGCTGCGGTCAATCACCGGACCCGCCGAGCGCCGCGGTTCAGGCAATCTGGCCGTGGCAATGCTTATATTTGCGCCCCGACCCGCATGGGCACAGCGCATTGCGGCTTAGCGGCTCGGCCAGCGCGCCTTCGGCCATATCCGACGGCAATTGCTGGTGCGGGATTCCCATCGACGGCAGCCGCGACATCACCGTTCCGGTCAATGCATCGAGGTCGGCGCTGTCGTCGTCCCCCGACAAGGGATCGATGTGATAGGTGATAAATTCGGGAAGCGCGCGCGGCTCGGGCTCGGCGAGCTGGATCTGGGCGCGCGACAAGGTCCGGGTGACGTCCTCGCGGATCGCGATCAGCAGCCGCTCGAACAGCAGAAACGCTTCCTGCTTATATTCGTCGATCGGCTTTTTCTGGGCGTAGCTGCGCAGATGGATCACCGCTCGAAGCGCGTCGAGCGTTGCCAGATGCTCCTTCCAGAACTGGTCGAGGGTCGAGATTAATATCTGCTTCTCGATCTCGATCCAGCGCGCCGGATCGACGTCGCGGATCTTCTCTTCCATCGCCGCATCGGCGAGGGCGAGCACCCGGTCGACAATCATCTCGGGCTCGACCGCTTCTTCCTGGAGCCAGTCGTCGACCGGCGGCTGGAGGTTGAAGATCGAGTCGAGGCTTTCCTTGAGGCCGGCGACATCCCATTGTTCGGGATAGGTCCCGGGCGGGCAATGGGCATTGACGATCGAGGCGACGGTTTCGGCGCGCATGTCGATCACCACGTCGCCGATGGTATCGGCATCCATGATGTCGGCGCGCTGTTCGTAGATCACCTTGCGCTGGTCGTTCATTACGTCGTCGAATTCGACCACCTGCTTGCGGACGTCGTAATTGCGCGCCTCGACCTTTTTCTGGGCGGTTTCGATCGCCTTGGAAATCCACGGGCTGACGATCGCCTCGCCATCCTCGAGATTCTTGTTCATCAGCCGCGAGAACATCGTCTGGGGTCCAAAGATCCGGAGCAGATCGTCGTCGAGGCTGAGGTAGAAGCGCGACAGGCCGGGATCGCCCTGGCGCCCCGAGCGGCCACGCAGCTGATTGTCGATGCGGCGGCTTTCGTGGCGTTCGGTGCCGAGCACGAACAATCCGCCGGCGTCGATCACGCGGCGCTTCTGGTCGGCGATGTCGGCGCGGATGCGTTCGATCGCGGCGTCGCGCTCGGGGCCTTCGGGAAGCTCGCCGGCTTCGTCCTCGATGGTGAAGTCGACATTGCCGCCGAGCTGGATGTCGGTCCCGCGGCCGGCCATGTTGGTGGCGATGGTGACCGCTTCGACGCGCCCCGCCTGGGCGACGATATGCGCTTCGCTTTCGTGGAAGCGGGCGTTGAGGACTTCGTGACGGATGCCTTCCTGGTTGAGAAATTCGGACAGCATTTCCGATTTTTCGATCGACACGGTACCGACCAGGACGGGCTGGCCCTTTTCCTGGCGGGCCTTGATTTCCTTGGCGATCGCCTGGAACTTGTCGGTGATGTTCTTGTAGAATTCGTCGTCGTCGTCCTTGCGCTGAACCGGGACATTGGTCGGGATCGAGACCACGTTCATCTTGTAGATGTCGAAGAATTCGGGGGCTTCGGTGAGCGCGGTGCCGGTCATCCCGGCGAGCTTTGGATACATCCGGAAATAATTTTGGAAGGTGATCGAGGCGAGGGTCTGGTTCTCGGGTTCGATATTGACCCCTTCCTTGGCTTCGACCGCCTGGTGGAGCCCGTCGGACCAGCGCCGGCCGTCCATCATACGCCCGGTGAATTCGTCGATGATGACGATCTTGCCGTCCTTTTCGATATAGTCGATGTCCTTCTTGAACATGACATTGGCTTGCAGCGCCTGGTTCAGATGGTGGACTACCTGGGTGTTGGCGATGTCGTAGAGGTTGGCGCCTTCGATCAGCCCGCCCG